>CBDURU010000067.1:0-19466 GCA_965369865.1 uncultured bacterium
GATTTCCCGGCCTAGTTACTTGTCCAGATCCTGTTATGTATCGGATTTTCAGGACCGCTTTACCGTGGATTCGGATCGATCCAGTTATCCACACCCTGCGGCGCCGATTTAACCGGCACCCAGACCCAGCCGCCTGAATCCGTACTGAAATCGAGCCGCTCGATGTCGTACCACTCCACAAGTTCACTCTCCAGGGCCTCCCATGTCAGTTCGACCTTCCTGTCATATAGAGTCGGATCGGCATCGGACGCATTGAACACCTCGACATTCGGCGGAATCGCAAATCCAACCGGCAGCCTGACAATTTTATACGCGGTAAGATCGAGGTAATCCGGGGAGGTATTATCCTCGACATCCCTGACACCTATCAGGCACTGGTAAAATCCGTCCCCTGCCAGTTTTTCATTCGAAACCGTTATCTCGAAAGTCGCGTACCCGTCACCGGTCGATTTATAACTCGTCGATTTCTGTCCATCCCACAATTCGGGACATTCGACGTATGGCACGTAATGCGATAATTTCCCCTGGTAATCGTACACATCGACCGTTAAGACGGTTTCACCGCCACTCGATGTAAGTCCCAGTCCGACCGGGTTCTGGTTTGCATCGAGTTTCCATGGCTCCGGGCAGTTCGCCTCCATGGGGAAATCCGTCTGCGGATCCGTAACCGGATTATTGTAGGGCAGCGCCCACGACGCATCGACCGCGTAACCCAGCACAAAATATCCCGCCGGTTTATAAATCTCATATTCACTCGTTACAGCGTTCCCGGCATAAAGAGCGTTGCGAAGGTTGCCCGATCCCGATGTCGCATGACGCATGAATCCATTCAGGGTTGTATCGGGGTACATCTGGGTCGCAAGTTTCCCGTGGATGTATTCCTGGAATCCACCCTGGCTCTGCCCGAATGTGGTCACGTTGTAAAGAGTTGTATGCCCATCGGCGTTGACTAATTCACTGTTACCGAGGAACAGATCGGACGTAAGCAATCCGGATGCCGGAAACCAGCGTGAGCCGATTGTCATGATAATTCCACGAACATCGAAAACTGTGAAAACAGGATTGTTAAGGGGATGAGTAAACTCAAGGCTGACGAGGATTGTATTATTCGGAGTCCCGCTTAGTCCCTTGACCTTCACACAGTTCGTACACGGCGCTTTTTCGAGCAGGTTAAGGATATTGAGGTGAATCGATGTCTCGCGAAGGGGAAATATCTCGGCTTCCAGTGAATCGGGATCGATCCCGATATTGTAATATCCCAGGAGGAAACGGTTGGTATTACCGGAGCGATTTTCCGATAGCTGGATATCCGATGATTCGTCTGGAACAACAGGATTGGGGCCGGTTGAATGGCCCGAACAACCCAAACTTAAAAATAAAACCATGAGCACACAAAAAAGCGGTAGGTAACGCAAATCAAAACACCTCACATGTTAATGCCAGACGCGGTATATAAAATAGTCCGATAAATTATCATGGATAATGTCAAACCTTAAATAAACCTTGGCAAATCACTTTCTTACTCAATGAACCATAATATTATAGATGCTATTTAACTGTTGTCAAATTTTATCCTGCATGTGAATCAACAGGATCGGGGTAATATTCTCAATCCAATTCACGCATGTTCATATGAAAATTCACCGGCGCAAATGCAAATCAGGGAGTTCCTGATACGTTTGAAACCATCTCGCCTCTCTTTACTTTCGGAATGCCATCGTTTGAGCCGCTGCCTGTCGAATGCCTTGAGGAGTAACATCCTCCCCTGCCTTACGGTCAGGAGTTGAACATAAAAAAGCCCCTCGGATTGAGGGGTTCTTTAATTTCTATTCGGTACATAATTTCAGAATCTTGTCACATAAGCCCCCGGGCCATTATCGCGTCCATGTCGAATATTTCACCAGGTGCCGTACGGAGTGTACTTGCACAGGAAGGCATCGGTCAATCCATTGGAGGTTTGAATATCATTCCCGCTACTGGTATCGAAGTCGACCGCACCGTTGAAATCTCCGACCACATAAGAGTTTCCTGGGCTATCCGCAACCACACCGGTGCCGTAATCATGTCCCGAACCTCCCCAGGTTTGCGCCCACTGGAAATTACCGGATGAATCGAACTTGCTCAGGAAAACGTCATCCCCGCCACCGGATGTGTGGTTATCCACACCATCGCCCGGATCGAAATCGCATATCTCACGGAATTTGCCAGTGACAAACACATTGGATGAGTCATCAACGGCAACCTCTTGTGAGAAATCGGTCAGTTCTCCACCCCATGAATTGGACCACTGGAAGATTCCCGATGAGTCCAACTTGATGAGGAAGGCATCCCCGGCGCCTACTGAGATATGGACATTCGATCCTTCAGTTGGGTCGAGGTCCGCCCAGAACCTGAAAGAACCGGCTACAATCACATTGTCAGAACCGTCCACAGCAATTCCATTACCAAAATCATCTTCCTGACCTCCCCATGTGTACGCTCTCAGGAATGAGCCGGATGTATCAAACACGCTGAGGAAGACATCGGCGCCGCCCTTTGTGGTAAGGAGGGTAGTGCCGCCGGGACTCGGATCGAAGTCCACCGAATCCTTGAAATATCCTGTGACGTAGACCTGATCGGAGCTGTCGACTGCCACCGACGAACCAGAATCCATGTTGTCCCCACCCCAGTTATGCGCCCACTGGAACGCGCCGGAGGAATTGAATTTGACCAGGTATACATCCCCGGAACCATTCGAATTATGAGTATCTGTTCCCCCACCTGGATCGAAATCAACAGTACCCTCAAAATTTCCGGTGACATAAATCCCACTGGAACCGTCGACTGCAACTGAAAAGCCACTATCCGAAACTGCTCCTCCCCAGGTTTTCGCCCACTGAAAATTGCCCGATGAATCGAACTTGCTCAGGAAAATATCCCCCACACCAAACGCCATATGTACATCGGAACCAGTACCAGGATCGAAATCAACATTGCCCATATAAAATCCAGTGACATATATATTTCCCCCATCATCGACCGCGATTTTAAAACCGCTTTCAGATTCACCGCCTCCCCAGACACGAACCCATTGAAAATCTCCCGATGCATTAAAGCAACTGAGGAAGACATCCGCAGTAGGCTCATCTTTTATGTTTTTCTGGCTAATACGTTGCTCAACACCTGGTCCCGGGTCAAAATCCACTGTGCCGGTGTAGGAACCTGTGGCATAAATATTACCTGAGGAACTGATTGCTACGTCGTAGCAGGATTCACCCAGACTGCCTCCCCAGGTTACAGCCCAGCCGAACTCCTTAACATATAAATAGATCGTATTGTAAGCCGTCAGGTCCAGGAAATCAGGAGATGATGCATTTGCGTTATCCTCTACACTGATCAGGCATTGGTAATATCCGCCCGACGTAAGCTTACTATTACTTACAGTAACTTCGTACCTTGAATACCCAGGTCCACTGGAAGTGAAAACAGCTTCCTCGGATCCATTGAAAAGTTCAGGGCATTCTACCAATGGTGCCGCATGAGACCCCTGCCCCTGCCAGTCGTAGACGTCAATGATGAGCTTTGTTTCACCGCCTTCATTGGTCAGGCCGTCGCCTATGGGTTCCTCCAGCACAGTTAACTTCCAGGGCTCCAGGCAGTTAGCCGTAACTGGAAAATCAGCCATGGGGTCGGTTACCGGATCGGCAGTCGGAATATCCCACGACGCATCGACCGCATAGCCAAGGACAAATGGTCCCGTCGGCAATGCAAGGCTGTACATTTGAGTTACCGAATCTGCCGCGTACAGTGCGTTTCGTGTGTTTGAAGGACTATCGGTAATGTGACGGATAAACCCGTTTAAATCGGCATTCGGGATATATGGTGTTGCGAATTTTCCCTTGTAGTATGTTAAAAAATCTCCGGCCTGACCGAGTGTCGAACCGTTATAAAGTTGTGTATATCCCTCAGCGTTGAGTAATTCTCCATTACCTATCGATGAATCCGATATCGTCAATCCCGATGCCGGGAAAACTTTGCTCCCGTTAAACATCATGATCCCCCGGACATCGAATATCGTGAATTTCAGATCGTCAAACGGGTGTGTGATCATGATGTCAATATCCAGAATTCCGGGCTCTGGAATATTTAACCCGACTAACTTGAAGCAGTCGGTGCATATCCCGGTTTCAAGGAGTTTGAGGATATTGAGATGCAGTGAACCCAGACGCACAGGTACCATTTCCGCTTGGATATCATCCGGATCGGATGCGTCGACATAGATCAGGTTGTAATCGAGAAGCATATGATTCAAAGAATCTGATGAACCATTATTCTCCATCATTGCAGCCGGGGACGGCTCAGGATCATCAGGTATTACAGGATTGGATGAATCACCAGAACCTGAACAACCGCTTATTAAAGAAGCAAAAAGCAAAACAGGAATCCAAATTTGAAAAACCGATTTCATAATCGAACCTCCGGTGAAATTTGTACGGGTAAATTGTAATTCAATATCGGGTACGAGTACAGTGATATCATGAAAAATCCCAAAAACATCAGATGTGCATATTTCAGAGAACAATAACCGGTCTGGCGATTAAAGTCACCCAAAACCATTATACCTTGTATCTCTAAGGATCGCTTTGCGATGTGACGTGTAAAAACCCTACAAATATTATAAATGACCATTCACTCTTGTCCATAATAAAATTTCATCAAAACTAAGCCAGGTGCGTTGACTAATATATCAGCGTAGGGTAAATTTGAAATATACATCATCAGGCTCCCAGGCTGGAGGTTACCCGGTGCGTTTAATTCAACTTTCCCTGATTTTATTTGCCCTGATCGTTCATTGTGCTTGTACATTGAAATACCCGGTGGTACCCGGTCAACCAAGCGACCAGGATTTGAGTGGAAGCACGGTCACTCCTGCCAACGGGCCAATTTTACAGACAAATGAATCAGCTCACACATACCTTGGGTACTTCGATATCACCATCGATAAAGAAACAGGTTCTGCTGAAATAGTCCCTTTAAGGTTAACCAATGTACATCTTAATGCGAGGAAGTTCCTTGAGGAATATCCATGTCCGACATGCCTGGTGATATCCGGGCTGTACGAGGTGGGCCAGAATGAATGGCTGATCGATGTTCAGTTAATACACCCGTTTTTCGGCCTGGATATTTATTCGGCGTTCGACCTTCGCCTGATAATGATGTTCGACCCAACCTTCACTTTCCCGGGATCCGGCCTTACATACCCGGACCCGAATATTCAAAGCGGCGGCGCTCTTTTAAATGCCGATGGCTACACGACATTGTTCAATCCCCTGGATTACCCGCCCGGCGACTCGGATTGGATCGGGTGGGAGTACCAGAAGGGAAAATATGCAACCCCCGATCCCCCTTCATCGACACTAAATCCTTATAAAGATTACTTTAAAGACCAACCCCGCCGTTTTTTCGGCTGCACGACCGCCGACACCCAGACTTTCAACATGCGCTTACCAGCAGACGGTCCCCTGCATTTCGGGTACGTCATTGACGTATGCTGGGAGCCGGCTTTAATCGAAAATCCATCGGGACCCGATGATTTCCCTTTAAGTGCCAATCGTCCGGAACCATTTTTTGTTGTTTACCATGTCCAGTTGAACACGCTCTGGTCCGATCCAACTTCCGGTGGGGGCGGGGGCGTACTGCAATTTCTGTTGAAAGTATACGATCACCAGGACCCCAAACCGGTCGAGGATGGAGGGACTGTTGCCGGGTTCTGGTGGGAAATACCGGGAATGGTCGACTGGGCAGACCTCGATCCTGTCGGGAGTATTTCGGGAACCGATTCTATAGGGAACTACACAGCTTATAATTTCAATACGGCACCGGTTCCGGATACACATGGGCAACACAAGGTGCTTTTCGGAATCTTTGATATTGAGACGGGGATTTCCGGGAAACCGGAATCAACCTATATTATAACGCAGGTTGCAGTCAATGCAGGCCAATCGTGCTGGTCCGCCGGTGACATGCTTTCGGACTACACTACTGAAATTCAGCAGTCGCATCTTCAAAATACACGAGCTTCATTTATCGACAGCGACGGCATCTACCATCTTTTCTACACAGACCCCGACTGGCGGCCCCATCACCTGACATACCAGGGAATAGTGCTTGAAGACTTCATTATTCTGCCGGATGTGGAAGTTTACAATCTTACCGCGAGGCAGGACGCATATGGTGGAATCCATCTCCTGTATGGCGACAAGCCCTTGATTAAGGGGGGGCATATCGTTTACCGCTACATCGATCAAAGCGGTGTAATAAGCGACCCGGAGAATTTAACTTCTTCAAGTCACGATAGGCGGTTTCAACAGACCCTGACTTTTGCCAATGATGGAACAATGCTCGCGGTATGGATGCATACAATTTCCTGGCCTGTTAGGCACCTATGTGCGTCCTGGTTCAATGGGACTAACTGGTCTCCGGAAATGATATTAAAGACAACGTATCTCCCAACAGGCTGGATTACCCCAACAGTTGTTGCCGACTCAAATAACATATACCACATCGTATATCAGGATGGTGATCCGATCGATCTTCATTACATGCAATTCGATCAGGGCGTTGTAATTCTGGATGAGTTAATCGTAGAGGAAATCAAGGACTCTCACTCACCAATGCTGACAATAGACTGGGCGGATCGCATGTATTTAGTTTTTGGAGATACCCGGTTTGGAGCTTCCAGAGGATTTTTTAAGATGCGGGATCCTTTTACGGGGATCTGGACAGAGGACATCGACCTCATGGGGTTCTATCATAAAAGCAACCGTTTCAGAATAGAAATTCTCCCCGATACCAGGATCGCAATTACATGGACCGATTATCGCGACACCACGCGTGGGCTATATTCAAAAATATTCGACCCATTTCTCAGCGAGGAAGAAATCCAGGCAATTCCCGATGATGAAATCGACGCTATATCCAGCGCTCCAAAAAACATGACGCGCATGTGCATGGGAGCCGATGGCACCCTTCATCTGGCATGGAGCGACCGCAGGTCCGGCGACCACGAGCAGTTGTATTATTCACGCTGTACACCTTAAACCAAGCACACTTAACTGGTATTTTTTTACTAACTGTATTTCAGGAGTTCTCACGGTGGCCCCTCATAAAATCGGCCTGAGCGCCAGCGAAGGCAGGTTTTAGGAGGGTTTGATACGAATCGATATTTATTTAACGGAATTGGTCTTAAAACTTAACTGAAAATTTACAAAAAAAAGCCCATCTTACCGAGGGGCTTATTAATTCCTATAAGAGTTATTTCAAACGTCCATCACACAAGGCCCTGCGCCATCATCGCATCGGCTACCTTCATGTAACCGGCGATGTTCGCGCCAAATACATAGTTGCCTTCGTGACCGTACTCTTTCGAGGCGGTTACGCACTGCTCGTGAACCGCGACCATTATTCCGTCGAGTTTCGCGTCAACTTCCTCGCGGGTCCATGACATCCTGAGCGAGTTCTGGCTCATCTCCAGGCCGCTTGTGGCGACTCCACCGGCGTTCGCTGCTTTGCCGGGTCCGAAAAGAATTTTGCTTTTGATGAATACATCGATCGCTTCAGGTGTTGACGGCATGTTGGCTCCTTCGGATACGCACATGCAGCCGTTGTCGACAAGGGCTTTCGCGTCGCTGCCGTCAATCTCGTTCTGTGTAGCGGATGGGAGCGCGACATCGCACTTGACACCCCACGGACGTTTGCCCTCAAGGTATTCGCAACCGTACTTGTCAGCGTACTCCCTGATCCGTCCACGCTTGACGTTTTTCAGATTCATTACGAAAGCAAGCTTTTCGGCGTCGATACCTTCCGGATCGTGGATCGATCCGTTGGAGTCGGTCAGCGTGATAACCTTTCCTCCGAGCTGTGTAACTTTCTCGGTCGCGAATTGCGCGACGTTACCGGAACCCGAAATTGTTACCGTCTTGCCCTCGAAACTTTCGCCGCGTGTGGCAAGCATTTCACGTGCGAAGTAAGTCGTGCCGTAACCTGTGGCTTCGGGACGGATGAGGCTTCCTCCCCAGGAGCGTCCCTTACCGGTAAATACGCCGGTGAACTCGTTGGCTAGTTTCTTGTACTGCCCGAACATGAAACCGATCTCGCGGCCGCCTACCCCGATATCGCCAGCCGGTACATCGGTGTCTGGGCCGAGATGCCGGAAAAGCTCGTTCATGAAGGACTGGCAGAATTTCATGACTTCATTGTCGCTCTTTCCCTTGGGGTTAAAATCGGAACCGCCCTTGCCGCCACCCATCGGCAGCGTCGTGAGTGCGTTCTTGAAAACCTGTTCGAATCCGAGGAACTTGAGGATACTGAGATTCACGGTCGGGTGAAATCGAAGTCCGCCCTTGTAGGGACCGATCGCCGAGTTGAATTCGACACGGGTACCCGTGTTGACCTGGACTTTACCATCATCGTCGAGCCAGGGTATCCGGAAAATAATAATCCTTTCAGGTATTACGATTCTCTCGAGGATTTTCGCCTCGACGAATTCGGGATGCCGCTCCATTACCGGCTCGAGCGACTCAACTACTTCCTGCACCGCCTGGATAAACTCGGGCTGCGCAGGATTTTTAGCCTTCACTTCTTCCATGAAGGATTGAACGAAATCTGACATGCTGTTCTCCTTTAATACATTAAGAAGTTATTTATCAGAAATTCCGTGGCTTTTCAGAGATCAGTTGCTAGAGCCGCGGAGAATAAAACCTTTCAAGGGCCTCACATGGACCCTGTCCCGACATTAAACCGGAATCATCTGTCAATGAGCTGAAACTCCTTTAACACCCAAGCGATTAACTTCACAAGGGCGTGGATATTAACATTATTGTTATTTAAGTATCAAGAGGAAAATTGATGTTTGCTGGAATTACAATACCTGAATTTTTCGGACGTATCCGGTGCAAAGAAAAATGGAGCCGGTATGGAGTAGAGGATGCCCTCCCTGACGGTCGGGCTACTGTATTTTTACACCGTTGAGCCAGGAGGTCCTCAGCCTTAAGCCTTTTGGTAAGATGCTGATTTTTGCGGGGGATGAAAATTCCAGGTCGCCATCCAAAGCCAGTCTCTGCTCGGGATTGCATTGAAGAATAAGTGAGTTTGTTTTTCGGATCTCCACACCCTTCATCGCGAGATGCTTTCCCTTGAATACCTTGGGTAGATTCATAATGAATTGCAGTTTCGACATTTTAGGGATCAGTAAAACGTCCATTAAACCGTCATTTATTAATGCGCCCGGAGCAATATGCATCCCCGATCCGATATACGGGCTGTTGCATGCCAGAATCCAGTAAGCGTCCAGGCTAAGGTCCCAGTCATCCGCCTTAAGACTTGCAGAAACGTGAGCCAGTTTTGCAAGGGTCATCAGAAAAACCACCTCGTACCGCGCCGAAAGCCATGACGGCGATTTCTCACGTGTCGCGAGTGTCTGGGAATCCATTCCTACACCAGCGGTATTGATAAACCGGACCGGATTTTCATCCCGAAGAGACCCATCCTCATGAATTGGTTCAACAATGCCGACATCTATAGGAACAGCTTTCCCTTCAACAATATTCTGCGCGGCTTCGTTTGGTTCCCGGGATGAACCAAGGCCCCTGTAAAAATCGTTACCCGAACCAAGCGGGAAAATCGCGAACGGTAATTTCGATGGCTCATCCGATGATCCCAAAGGTAAATACTGGACAAGGTGATGCAAAGTCCCATCACCCCCGGCAACTACAAGAAGGTCAAATCCTTCATCGATTGCGGAAATAACTAACAATTCCGCATGTTCGCCTGACTCGGTCTGCCTGGTGGTTACATCCCATCCCGCGTCTTCAAAATGCGCGTTTGCGATCTCAACTTTAAGCTGATTCGCTTTACCCCCGGCATGTGGATTTACTAGAAAAAGGACTTTCATCATGTTAATAACCCCTATGACTTGAGTTTAATCCACCACCCGACTCATAAAGGGGATTGTATGCGTGGAATTATCAATGATCAAGTAAACAATCATGATTCCGATATTGTCCCACTACAATTTCCGGGTGTATAGTATTATCAGACCCCGGAAAGGTGGTTAGTCAATGGACCCATTAGAACTCCTTGTATATATAGTGTTGGGATTTGCAGTCCTTGTTGCCAGTAGTATGGCCCTTGCGGCATTTGCAAGCAGGAGAGAGGGTAATTTCTGGATGTGGTTCATTTTGCTCTGTTTCCTGCCGGTGGTTTCGCACATTTTGCTGATATTTTTTCTCTGGGTCTACCTACCACAGAAACGTAGAGCGTTCAGAAAAATCTCAGGCCACCATAAAGCAACTGACACACTGATTGCTGACCTCAAGAGAGACCCCGAAACGAAGATATCTGTAACGCCTTTTGATGACAAAAAAGACTTGGCAGAATAAACAGTACCGTCTGCCTGATTGTCATTACTTACTAAACTGAGCATTGTGAAAGCATCTTCTTTTTATATGTCGGGGCGCTGCTTGCCGCGCCCTGGTTAATTAGAAAAAATCCAGACGTAGGGGCGCTGCTTGCCGCGCCCTGTCCCTGCAGAAAATTTTCGTAACTTCGCGCGACTTAGTCAGATGGATCAACCACACGGCCCGTAAACAGTATTGTATTTGTTGAATTCTCTCTGATCATGAAAATGAACGGGAATAGAAACATGAGTACCACTCCTGCCAGTAATAATAAGGATTTCGATTGTGTTAACACGGATCCCTCTCGGGCTGGAAGATCAGGATGTAAATCACATCATAATGTCAGAATTCCGATCCCTGTGAAAGGTTCAGTATTTATTTTGTTTTCGAGGTTTTCCCTTTTTTTCCTTTCCTGCCCTTATTATTCGACTCCCCCTTACGTGCACGTATCGTTTCGATCTTCTCTCCAATCTCAGGTATCAGCTTCCCGTTATCGAACCGCGATATCACCCCGACCGCGGGACCGTCTCCCTCAAAACACCTGGACGCGGCTTTCGCGATTTCATCCCCCTTAACAGCATCGAGCTTATTAACAATTTCATCGTGCTTGAGAAGCCGGTCGAAGAAGAGAGTCGACATCGCGTTACGGATCATTCTAGCGGACGTGCTTTCCATTCCGAGTGCCCAGTGGCCCTTGAGGAACAGCTTTGCGTCCTGCAGCTCACGCTTGCCCGGGCCATGATCCGCAAGCCGCCTGATTTCCCTGAGTGTCAGCCTTAAAACTTCGAGAATATTTTCTTCGTGCATTCCCGCTTCGACAGTAAACAACCCGGTTTTGGAATAGGGCTGATGCGTAGAGTCAATCGAATACACAAGGCCGCGTTTTTCTCTGATTTCCTGGAACAGGCGGCTCATCATACCCCCGGCGAGGATCGCGTCGAGAAGGCTGTACGTATAGCGGTCGGACGACCTGATGCTTGCGGAAGGGAATCCTATCATCAACGCGCACTGCTCGACATCCTTCGATGCCACCACTACCGTCCGATTAAACCTGGGAGCTTTCCCGAGATGGATTCTCTCCTTTTTCCGGCGTTTGAATTGCTTGAGTCGGTCTTCGAGCAAATTCTGAGCGCGGTCCGGATCGATACCACCCGCGATTGATGCCGACAGGCGGTGCGGGGCATAGTGTTTATGATGATAACTATGTATTTTTTTACGGTGGAATGAAAAAACATTTTTAACCGAGCCAAGTATCGGGCGTCCATAGGCCGTTTTCCCATGAACCGACAGAAGGAATTTGTCGTAAAGAGCCTGTCCCGGATCGTCATCGTTCATGTGAATCTCTTCAAGGATCACTCCCTTTTCTTTTTCAATCGCCGAAGAATCCAGCTCGGGGTTGAAAACGAGATCCGTAAGAACATCCAGGGCCAGCAGGAGACGTTTTGCCGCGATGCGGATGTAAAAATACGTCACCTCCCGACCGGTTGAGGCGTTTATGATCCCCCCTACCCTTTCCACGGCCTTGACAATCGCCTTCGCGCTGCGTTTTTTACTCCCCTTGAAAACCATGTGTTCGATGAAATGACTGATCCCGTTTTCCTTCACACTTTCATGTGCGGCACCTACCGGAAGGAAAAAACCGAGTGTGAAACTCTCCATGCTCGGCATGCGCTCGATTGCTAGTTTTCCACCTGTTGATAGTTTTCTGATTTCGGCTGTGTGTTGTTTATGGGAAATTGTATCGGACATCGGTACCCGGCAATTGCATCTCTTAAATCAATTCAGGAATGAGGGGAATGATACCGGAAAGTTCCGATTGATGCTACAAATATTCGGGATGTTAATAAAAATCCATCGAATCAGATCAGGGGAATTGTACGGTTCAGGGGAATTGTACGGTTCAGGGGAATTGTACGGTTCAGGGGACTGGCTCACAGATTTGCCGCTAATACAAATGGTCACGCTCCCCGCGCGAAAAAAAAATCGGGGGGGAAAATCGGGGACGCCTTTCCGCCTTCCAGGCTGAAGGTGTCCCCGATTTTAAATTGTGGAATTATACGGATAAGGGAACTGGCACGGATCAGGGGAACTGACATTGTCAGGGGACTGGCTCACAGATTTGCCGCTAATACAAATGGTCACGCTCCCAGCAATCTACCCGGCAAATCTGAGTGCCTGTCCCCGGTCTTCGCAATTATTTTGAATGAGAGTTACTTCATAAGTAACTTATAAGGGCCGCCCCAATAACATCAATTTATTTATCTTTGCTTTACGTCTGACATGTTGGCGAGTATTATCTGTAAAGAATTTCCATGCGACCGATCGTTGTAGGATACGATGCCCAATCTCTGACCGGTAAATACCAGACCGGACTCGGCGTCTATGCCAAAAACCTGGCGCGTATCCTGGAAAAACACCCGGTGTCAATAGATTTAAGATTATTATGGCCACAAGGCCGTAAGCCGTTTAATCGAACTCTTGAACGCCTTGTCTGGGAACAGTACCGGCTTGTCTTTGAAGCTAACCGGGAGGAAGTCGAACTTATTCATGCGCCCTGTTTCTCGGTACCGATATTCACACGGATTCCAAAAGTAGTTACGGCGCATGATCTCATCGTTCTGCGCCACCCGCACCTTATGCCTCCTGGGAGCCGATGGTATTTTTCCAGATGGATCCCATATACTTACAAGTCCGCGGATCACATAATCGCGGTTTCAAATACCACTAAAAATGAACTGATTAATATTCTTGGTATTACTCCCGATAAAATCACTGTCATTCATCATGGGTCGAACCCGGCTTTTATCCGTACGACCGATTCCCATGAGATAAACCGCATCCGGTTCAAATATCACTGTCCGACTGACTTTTTCCTGATGGTTGGGAGTTTTGAACCGAGGAAAAATGTCGCGCTGGCTATCGACGCATTCGCGGCAATTGCCGATTCATCAAAGCAGCTTAAACTAATCCTGGTTGGGAAACACAACAATTATGCCTGGGAAATGCAGAAGGTAGTCAAAGATCTCCGCCTCGAGGAGCAGGTGTTGTTCCCGGGATATGTCCCGGACAAGGAGCTTTCCACTCTATATTCAGTAGCAACCGGGTTCCTGTTCCCGTCATCGGCTGAAGGTTTCGGACTGCCGCTTGTCGAAGCTATGGCAACCGGGTGCCCTGTAATCGCCAGTGATTTGAAAGTGTTTCATGAAATCGGCGGGGATGCGCTTTCTTATGTGGACGCCAATGATGTCGATGCAATTTCCGGTAGGATGCTGAAATTCATCGAGGATATGGATTTACGGGCCGGTTACAGCAGGATTGGACTCGCGAAATCATTGGATTATGACTGGGAGGAGGCAGCGGAGAAGACGGTGAAAGTATATCAACGTGTTCTAAAAAATCGAAATTAAATAAATCCCATTTGATGCAGGTAACCCCTTGACGAATCCGGAATATGTGGTAAGATGTTATAGTTAGTTATGAAATACTAACGGCTCCGGCGGAAAAAATTGCCTGTTTTAAGGCGTATGTCCAGAATAGTTCCTCGGAGCCGTTTTCTTTTGCCCCCGGAACATTCCCGGTAAAAATCTTAAAACAATGGTGAGATAGAAGGTGAATTTAATAATGTTAAAGAACTTTAATCATGAGATGAAGTGCGCAATGTTTGCAGGAAGTATCTTTTTGATATTTTTCACATCATCGATAATAAGTGTCGCCAGAGGCGAGGCAATTGCGGACATTGATTACCGCAACACGATTGTAGATGTTAATGAAGAACTCGATCCCCCGGGAAACATGCTAAGCAATGGGCAGGTTCCCCAGGCTCAAAATGAGCCGACTATTGGTGAAGCGATTCAATCCGACAGCCCGCAGATCGGCGATCCGAGTCCTTACTGGACGACCAGTATTAACATCTGGTTCCAGAACCTTTCGAATTTCTACGATTCGATTCTTTCGGTTCTGGGAATCTAGCCGGGGCTTTTTGGGGATGCGTTGAGTACCCACATCGAGAGGTTGTATTCTGAAGCGGGGTTGAAGTGACAAATTCTCCAGGATAATAATGGCCACCCAACCATGGGTGGCCATTATTCATTTTAAACTGCTTGACACGTCTGAATACTGAATGCTACCATGCGAATCGAATTGAACCGGTTACACCCGGTCTGTTACTACATTTTTTCAATTCCATTGGAGGTACGCTAAATGCGCGTATCCTTAATCAGGATTTTATTCCCGATCGTGATTCTGACTTTGATCTTCAGCCTGGGTTGCCAGGGCTCTACTCCCGTAAGCCCTGAGCCTGCAGGCCAACTTAAACAGATCAATATTTTCAACGCACCAACCCAGCTTAACCAGGGACAGGTGCATGCCCTCGGGGCAACCGGAATTTACTCTGGAGATGCCACGATGACCATAACCACGCTGGCCACGTGGATATCGAACAATGCCGATGTCATCATCTTTACAGGCAAAGGCCTGCTCCTTCCTGTCGGTGGCGGTACGGCAAGTATCACCTGCACCTACAGGGGGATCACCAGCAACCCGGTGACAATTTTTATTACCGGTCCACCCAATCCCGGCCCGGTTGATTCAGTCACCCTTCAATCGATCGAAATCAGCCCCGTCTGGGAAAAAATCACCATAGGTTCAACTCTGCAATACACCTCTGTAGCTCATTATTCCAATGGGACTATGCAGGATATCACGAACCTTGTTGACTGGCATGTGTCTGATGTCGGTCCGGGTTTCATTATCGATGCTGACAACGCAATTGCCTGGGGCACAAACTACGGCCTTTACAGGGCTACCGGTCCTATTGGCACTGCAGTCGTTAGTTGCGACTACCTGGGAACAATCTCTAATTACGCCACGGTTGTTGTTACGGAATTCTAATAAGGTTTGCGGTAAAAATTTCCCTGAGACAATTACCCCCCGGCGAAAGGCCGGGATTTTCTCACCCTTATGACAATGAACTGGATAGGACTATTCATCGGTGCTGCAATTGGATGGCTACTCGGATACATCTTCCGATGCCAGGGGAATTCATGTCCGATCTACAATTCATGGTGGATCACGACCGGTATCGGAGCACTCCTTGGCCTGACCTGGAACATGGGTAAAAAACCCGATGATCGTGACAAATCGGTTGTCCCCGGTAAAAATCCGGACCATCCGGAAAATAACCATAATGATAATTAACACGCTTAACGGGTTGTGGCGGGGTGGGCATCGGGGTTAGAATACCCACTCTTTCCGATATTACATGAATTTTCCTTCAAAAGGGGATTTATTGAAATGGATGTAATTCTCGATGGCAGGACCTTAACAATCGACCAGGTTGCGGGTATTGCAACTGAAGGCGGAAAATTATCGTTCTCTGAAGACGGGATGGACCGAATTAGAAAATGCGAAGCCGTAGTCAGGGAACTGGTGGATAGCGGCGAGGTAATTTATGGTGTAACAACCGGTATTGGTGAATTCGCCCGCATCCGTATCGACCCTGAAATGGGCTCCGAACTCCAGAAGCGAATAATATATTCACATGCCGCGGGATGTGGGGGGCTTTTCCCGGACGACAGGGTCCGTGCCGCGATGGTCGCGCGTGCGAATGTATGGGCTGTCGGAAATACCGGGCTTCGACCGAGTACCGCTGAATTCTATGTCGAAATGTTCAATCGCGGAATTATACCCGTTGTCAATGAAAAAGGATCGGTGGGCACATCGGGCGATCTCAGTCCGCTGTCCCAGCTCGCTGAGGTTTGCCTTGGCGAGGGCGAGTGTTTTCTTAACGGTGAGAGAATGTCGGGTGCTGAAGCCCTTAAGAAAACCGGGCTTGAGCCGTTGGTTTTGACATTCAAGGAAGGCCTTGGACTTATTAACGGCTCGCAGATGATGACCGGCGAAGCCTGTATTCAACTGGTCCAGGCGAGAAAGCTGATCAGGAACGCGATTATCGCCGCGGCCATGACAATCGATGCCCTGAAGGGTGTTTTAAAAGCCTACCACCCGCTGCTCCACGAATCCCGGCCGCACAAAGGCCAGGTGACTGTCGCAAAATACCTGAACGATGTTTTTGCCGATTCGGAAATCATGGCCGACCTGTCGGGGAAAGTGCAGGACGGTTACTCGATGCGCTGCACGCCTCAGGTCCAGGGTCCGGCAATCGACATCTGGCATTTCGCGAAAGGCTGGATCGAGCAGGAATTGAATTCGGCGGCCGACAACCCGCTGTTCTTCGCGGATGAAAAATTGCACCTTGCCGGCGGGAATTTCCACGGACAGGGTATCGGACTCGCAATCGACTATCTCACGATCGCGATGGCTGAACTCGGCAACCTTTCCGAACGGCATACAAATCGCCTGTTGAATCCGGTGCTTTCAGGCCTCCCGGACTTCCTCGTGGAGGGCATGGCGGGAGTTAATTCAGGCTTGATGGTCGCTCAGTACACCGCCGCGAGCCTTGTCAGCGAAAACAAGATTTTCTGCCATCCCGGATCGGCCGATTCGATCTCCCTATCCGCCGACCAGGAAGACCATGTTTCAATGGGACCGATCTCGATCCGAAAATTCAACGAGGTCATGAAGAACCTTAACAACATTATCGGAATCGAGATGTTCGCGGCGGCACAGGCGTTCGATTTCAGGAAACCTCAGAAACCCGGCAAGGGAACACTTGCCGCCTACGATACGATCCGTAAGCACGTGTCACACCTTGAGGAGGACAGGGTGCTTTATCCCGACGTAATCAAGTGCGGTGAGCTTGTGGCAAATAATGAAATCCTTGAAGCAGTAGAATCCGAAATCGGCGAGATAAATATCAGCCTGAACCATTAAAACCAATCCTATCCCGAATTTGTGCCGGGTGCCGCCCACAAGCGCGATACATATATTTATAAAAGTAAATATGTATTGAAGTGTCCGGAAACAGTCTTAGTCATTAAAAATAAGTGAGCTTGTGGGTGAATCGATATGTCCAATCTGATTTTTTCTCCGGGTGCCGCCCACATGCGTGATACATGAATTTATAAAAGTAAATATGTATTGAAGTGTCCGGAAACAGTCTCAGTCATTAAAAATAAATGAGCTTGTGGGTGAATCGATATGTTCAATCTTATTTTGATACACCTCCACGCGAGCTTGCGAGCTTTGAGGTGCATCACCTCATTTGGTATACTTATCCCACACATGCCGATTAATTGGAGGTTAGGTTATGGCTAACATTATCAAGTTTATACTTATCGTAACTTGTGTGGTAATGGTACTCACTGGATGTTCCGGAAGCGGCGGACCGTCCACCCCCGACACGGAATCCGATCCATCCGATTTTATAAACCCGATATCGGATCGAAACGCGACTGAGTCGGCAGTTAACCACATCTGCCTTCTCTACAACCTGATCTATGTCGATGCAACTGATCCTGATAATGTGAACTTCGAGATTGTCCCAGTACGCTCCGGGTCGATCCATCTGAATATTTTGAAATTACTCGAAGTCGGCCCGTGCACCGACTGCTTCAAAATCGTTGGATTCAATATTCCTGAGCCAGGTTTACTGGACGTCGATATCGAGATCACTCATCCATTCGATGATTTGAAATTTACGATTTTCGATGTCCGGGGAATCATGATGTTTAACGGGACACACTTGTTCCCGACATCAGGCTTAACGATGTCGGATACATCTATCGGTGACGGTGGTCTTCTGAATGCAGATGGCTATTCCGCCCTTTGCAATGGAAACACTATCGACGCTCCGGTCGGCGATTTTCAAAAATACTACGAGGGAAATTTCGCGACACCTGCGATCCCAAATTCCGACATCAATGGCTATAAATATTTCATCACAGACAACCCATTTAACAACCGAAACGCATTCTTCGCCGACTCATCGGATGTTGTAACCTTCTCCCTGAAACTCCCAACCGGCCCGTTTGTTCTCGGCTACGCGGTCGATGCCAACTGGTGGCCGCCGATTTCGGAGCCAGTTTACTACCCGATAACCGACTTTGGTCCTGAGGCGAATTGCCCGGAGGGATGGAAAATCGAGGTAACCGACACGCCTGTCGGTGATGGTCTTACAGATTGTGGTGGACAAGCCAAGCTAACCATCGATGTTTACGACTGGCAGGGGAAAGACGATGCGCATTCGCCTCTTGTCGAGTGTCCGGAGTTGTTCGATGGAGAGGTCGTGGCAGCCTGGAAAGCTGATGAAGTCAGTTTCACAACTTATGAAGCGGTTGTAGAGAACACCAATAATGCTCCAGTGGGAACATACAGATGTCTTGTGAGCAAGGAAGCGGTGGAAAATGACCCTTCAAAACCCTGGCTCGACATCACTGCTTACCAGCTTCATGAGCTTGAAGTGGTTGTCGAGACAAAGATGCCTCCGACCGCCGTGGCGGAAGCGAGCCAATTGAAAGCGTATGTCGAGGAGGCTATCTCCTTTGACGCATCTGGCTCGCATGACAACGACTGCGGCAACCAGGCGATAATCAATTACGAATGGGACTGGGAAAACGACGGCACGTATGACGAGGAGGGATCCGCCGCGGCGGATCACTCGTGGTCAACTGAGGGAATCTACCATGTGCAGCTCAGGGTCACGGACGACGAAAATCAGACCGACACGCTGGATGAACCGCTGGAGGTTGTAATTTCCATCGGCAACCTTATCTGGGCGAAACGCGCCGGAGGAGCTTCTTATGATATCGGCTATGGAATCACGATGCTTTCGGACAATTCGACCGTAGTCACAGGATATTTTACAGACTGGGCCACATTCGGTCCGGGCGAGCTGAACCAGACAGCCCTGACTTCCGCTGGAGTTGGCGATATCTTCATCGCGCGTTACAACCCGGACGGCACACTCGCCTGGGCGAAAAGCGCCGGAGGTTCATCTTATGATAATGGCAATGGAATCACGACGCTTTCGGACAATTCGACAGTCGTGACAGGAACGTTTGGTTATCAAAGTGGAGGATCAGCCACATTCGGACCGGGCGAGCCGAACCAGACAGTCCTGACTTCCGCTGG
>CBDURU010000068.1:0-18981 GCA_965369865.1 uncultured bacterium
ATACCATTCCATTTTTATATTTCCTTTTTCAGGTGCGCCGACTTTCTTGTGGGAATCAATCATTAAAGGCCGACTGTTTTGTCGGCGCACCTGAAATAATCGAAGGCTTCTACACAGGATTTACAACGCGTCCAATGAATAAAATCGCTCCGGTCGGAATATCCCGGATGAAGAAAATAAACGGACGATTTACATTGAATTCCACGCTTTCGGGTATTGAAACCTCACCGATAATTACAGCAGTCGCGGCAGCGGCTTCGGTACCCTCCTCATCGACAGCAATAAATGCTTTATGAACGACATCCGTGATATACAACAGGTGCGACCCATCCATTCCGGAGAAATCAGCCAGGCCGCCGGTGAATGCATCGGTCATTCCCATATCCTGGAGTGTTTGAGTAAGGCTGAATTCCGACTCGTACTCGAACTTTGGAAGCCAGAGCACTACCGACCTCGTGCTCATATTACCCGAAATACCAGAAATAAACTGGACATCGAGTGATGATTCAATTTCTTTAAAACGCCCGGAATCGGGGAGGATTACCGTCATCGACAGTTCTTCCCCGTCGTAGAGCATTTCGCATGCCTTGTAGCCATCGCCCACCATGTAACCATGATTTTCGGTTTCAACCATCATGTTAGCCGTGACAGGACTGCCGTCGAACAGGTAGAAATCCATGGGGAATGTATTTTCAACCAGGAACGGGGCCAGCCACGATGCGTTGAAATAAATCGCATTAACAAGAACCAGCCTCGTATCAGTACCGATAATACCCGGCGGGAGCAGATCCTTGATTTTTTCTTCCGTCCTGTCCTCGACCCAGTCATTGATAATAATCCGGCATTCATCGGGTTTGGCCATGAAGTCCACCATGCGCATACCGGCGCCGTAATTGACCGCCATGATATCGAGGAACGGAGTCTGCCACGTCCATCCTATCTGTCCCCATGTCGAGTTTGCGATGTTGAGCTGGACCGGGTCGCCGCCGTTAGTTGGAGTTTCAGCCCTTGAATGAAGCTCGAGATCGAGTTTATTAAACGCGGGATGGAGATCGGCCTGTTCCATGGTAAAGTGCATTACATCGGCCATCTGGACTTCCGTATTCTCGCGAGCGCCGGCGATTGTCATGGCAAGCGCCTGGGAAATACTGAAGGGGGAGAAGAAAAGATTCCCATCCTCGACCATCAACTGCTTATACAGATCGAATGCGAGTTCCGTGTTGCCAGCAACAAGTTCTTCAAGGTTGGGTCCCGGGACCAGCGGATTTTCATCTCTTGGTAAATCCGATGCCGCGAACACGTACTTATCGCTCGGGTCATCCGGCGGCAGATTTGGATTCGCATTGCTGCTTCCCCCACATGAAATAACCATCAGGATCAAACCAGCGAGGATTAAAATTATTAATTGTTTTGGATGCATGTTTTTCCTCCCAGAAGGTACACAACAAAAAGTTACAAGACAATACGTGATTTGTCAATGGGAACCTGTGGACTTTTGTGTATTATTTGCAGTCGGACCTATTATTGAGTTTTAGAGAGATGATCACTCGTACCTGAGCGATGTTATCGGATCGAGTCTTGCAGCATTGACCGCGGGATATACACCGAAAATTACTCCGATCAGGGTTGAGAATAATACTGCCACGATAACGCTGGTCACGCTGATGGTCGGTTCCCAGCCGGCATCGGATAACGCCTGGTTTATCAGGGCGGACAGCCCGGAAGCACCGAGCCAGCCAAGGCCCATCCCAAGAATTCCACCGAGAAGGCAGAGGACGATGGATTCGATGAGGAACTGGAAGAGGATATCGACCTGGCGTGCCCCGATAGCTTTACGAAGGCCAATTTCGCGTGTCCGCTCGGTAACATTCACAAGCATGATATTCATGATCCCGATACCACCGACAAGGAGACTGACAGCCGCCACCCCACCGAGAACCATTGTCAGGATATCGACGAATTGCCCGAATTCCTCCAGCGCGTCTGTCTGGGACATAACAATGAAGTTCTCGTCGTCCGGGTCATTGATTCGTCTTATGCGGTTAAGCCCCCTGGTGACATCCTCCTTAACAATTTCAACATCCTGCATATTACCGACCTTCAGGGTGATGTATGTAATTTCATCACCTATACCAAAAAGCCTTTGCTGGGCTACACTGATAGGCACCACAACAGATTCATCAGGATTGTTTCCAATCCCCCCTCCTCTTTCCGCTGCGACACCGGCCACCTCGAATCTTACATTCCCGATGTCGACCGTTTCCCCGATCGGATCGTTCGTGCCGAACAGGTCTTCGGCTGTCTGGCTGCCGAGGATCGCTACCCGTCGGGAACCTGAAATTTCACCAGGTGACAGCCATCGTCCTTCCGCCAGGTCCAGATCGTAAAGTTCGTTGTAATACTCATCGATGCCCTCTACCGAGACGAACTGGCTTTCACGTCCGAAGCTGACAACCTGTTCGCCTGCTACAGTTGCCGTCAACACCACAGGAATCCTTAATGCAGCTTCAATCGCCCTGACCTCACTGTCAGTAAACGGTTTTGGCGTGTAATACCCGCGTCGCCCGGCCTGGGTACGAGATTCGTTATCGGACATCGTAGGAACTACCCAGACGAGGTTGGTACCAAGCTCATCGACCTGCTTGGTTACTTCCGCCCTCAAGCCTTCCGCAAGGGCGGTAATAGTAATCACGGCGCCGATCCCGATAATGATTCCAAGCAGAGCGAGAAAACTCCTGCCCTTGTTAATCAGGAGACCGCGGAGCGCCAGTTTGAATGAGTTTAAAAGTTGCATGATTCAAGATGGATGTTACCACAAGCCATGGGACACTGACAGGATATAAAAGTTGCGAACGGCCAGGGAAATCTGGTTGAAATCAATATTCAGCCTCTCTACAGGCTGGAAATTGAAAGGATATCGCGAATAATACGGTTGAATTCAAACCTGTTCAGCAGAATGTTCAAATATGGTGTTCTGAAAAAAAAATATGGTCTTTATTAAACCATTGTCCGCAATGTGCGGAACAAAGGAAATATTTGCACATAATTACAAAAAAAAAACGAATAAAAAAGCTTATTTGTAGAATTATTTTCATTAAAGTTAAGTAATAAATTTGCGATGGGTACGCGTTGTAGAGCCGATGGAATGTGGAGTTACAGTAAATATAACGGAATGGAAATGCCATAAAATCAGATTAATAATAAAGACAGTTTGTGTCTTATAGTGAAATTTCAATCGTGTGAACTCAATAGTAAAGTCAGAGAAACACTCGCGAAGCGGGAGGAATTTTGATAATGATAAAACTCAGAACAAATTTAGTATTGTTATGGACAGTTCTGATTCTGGGTCTGATATTAGCAGGAGCATGTTCTAATAATAATCCTACGACACCGGACCCATCAGATGTCCTGGGATTGGACCCGAGTGGAGCGCCTGAAATCCAGGCACTTATTGACAGTTACACCACCTTGAGAGATCAGGGCGGCGGTGTCATCTCAGAACCGGATCCTGACGCAAGTGCAATCATTGGCACTTTCGATCGCTATTCTGGTGACGCCATTTGGGAGACGAGCCTGACAATCAGTGAGAATGACGGGACCGTGACTCATATAGATTTTACAGACATGATAATTATACCGTCACTGGATTACCCGATTACTGTAACCGTCAGTTCTCCAGGATGTGTGCAGAAGACAATCTACCAGACTAACTCCAATGTAATCGCCATACCAATGGATCTCATGGACAATGGGTATCCACGGGCCTTTGTGATTGGATTTTCTTTCAACAATGGTTTCGACCCACCGGAGGAGGAACCGTGGGCGGTACAGGCATCCAGTTCACACCTTGGGTGTGACTGGGACAAGACAATTGGGATGGAAGGTTCATCCCCTGGCACTTTACTCACAGTGAACCCCTGGCAGAATGTCGGCTGTATTGCATTCCTTTACGGGCTAATTGATCCACCCCCAGTCTCTCCCCCCTCAGATCCTGTCGATCCCTGGGAACGGTTTGAACTGACCGGCTATTCATGGTCCAATATCGGTAGCCTGGTGCCGGAAGCTATTGGCGGCTGGATTATAAACCTTACAGAAGAAGGACAAGGGACTGATTATGGTTCAGCTAACTACAGTTTCGCTTATACTCCACCTACACCTGATAGCGGAGCGTTAGCAAATCACATTGCGGATTTAACTATCCTTCCTGGTGGTTCAAAGGATGCCTCCAGCGAGTTTATTCCTTACTATCCTTTGGTTGACCTTGATGCAGTTGATACAGGTTCAGGTCCTGACGGTACGTACGACCTGAATGCTTTCCTGCCGCCAGTATCGGTTGACAGGATTCTTATTATGGCAACCGCTGATTACAGCGATGGATGCTTCGAACGCCAGTTTGCAACATGGGATCCGGCAGGTGCCGTACCCGATATTACTTTCGGTATTCCTGCTTCCACTGATTCGGCGGTACTTTTCATGGATCAACCCCACCTTACTTTCGATTGTGCGTGGACTGACGCGACTCCTGGCGGAACTCCCGGGTTCCAGGTTGTTACGGTCGTCAGAGGTGATTATACAATCTGGGAGCTGTATGTTGGTACCGATGCCAGGGATGTTGCTTTCGATCTCATGGGCGATATCAACGAAAGTCTAGCCCCTGATGTCAATGAAGACCTGGGAGGTAACGACTACGGTCTGTCAGTCAATATCACTCGCTATAACAGTGCTGGTATCATCCTTGATGATTTTGATTTCCAGAGAGTATGGGCTAATTCAACATCATGGATCACAGGCCTTACTCAACCAGTTGATTAGTGGAATCACCTGAACCGGGTAACTTAAACCCAATTAAAAAATATGATAAAAACAGCCCTGGAAAGATCCGGGGCTTTTTTTTATCCCATATTACTTCAGTGCCGTTTAAATCCGTCGGGATTTGCGAGGGAAGTTCTCCGGGAGCTCAGTTGATAACGAGCTTCTCTCGACCTTGTATCCAGGTTTATAAGCCGGAGGTTCAAAAGGTTTTTCGACCTCCGGCGGTTCCTCCCGTACTTTTTCAGGGTCTTTTTCAGCCTTATCATCTTCGGGAATTACCAAAGTTGCCAGCAGTTCAGCTTCATTTGTTTTATGTGAACCTGTTAAATCGGCAGGAGATTCAAGGGACTCAAGAAGAGTGGTATTATCCAAATCCGGTTCATATTCCGCGATCGCCTGATTGGAATTTCCCATGGGTTCCATATCTTTAACCTGTTCCTCTTTTTCCCGTTCCGCTTTCTCCTTGAGAATCATGGTTTTCAGTTCTTCACGGCTCAGGAACTCGTACTGCGAGACAGGGTCCCATTTACTGTGTTTTCCCTTGAGTACTTTCCCCGACTTCTTCCTGTTATCCCGCATGCGATAATAGTGCATGAGCATAAGGATGATAAGCAGTGCCCCGATTACGACCACAGAGATTCCAAGGTTATTCAGTATGTTCAGGTTACCGGTCGGAGTGCCGGGCCTTAAAGGAATTTGAATTAAAGCGATTAATAGAAACATCGTCATGACTCTTATTCAATGATTTGCCTATAGCGGTTCTCCCTCGAGATATCCATCGTCCGGTTTCTGATTTTCAGCCTTATCTTCATTATTGTTTTCACTGTCCGTACGCAGTTCAATTTTCCGAGCTGCAAGTGCTTCCATTTCTACGCGCAAGTTATCATTATCCAGTTCATTTTTCATTTTACCCTGGTACATAAACCTGTTCCGGATCCACACAATAAGAAAGATAAACGTCGCCAGCCCTATTCCAGGAATAATCGACATCTTGAATATTTCCAGAACATCAATCTTGTCCAACCGTCTGATCTCCACCTATAGTATTAACAAGCTCTTGAGCAATATCGCTCTCATTATCATTAGATGCGGTTAGAGGCTCTTCAGATTCCTCATTCTCAGTATCCATGATTTCCCGGAGTGTGCCTTCCTCGGCGCGATCCGTAAACAGAATGCCGTCCAGATGGTCGATTTCATGCTGGACACATCGCGCTTCCAGGCCGGACACTGTCTTTACAAATTTTTTCATTTCAATGTCGTATGCCTGGAAGGTCACATTCATTGCCCTGTCAACTTTCGCCTGCCAGCCTTCCTTCGACAGGCACCCCTCATCGTCGATAATAGATCCTTCCTTTGAAATAATCCTGGGATTTATGCAGGCGAAATAATCCCCTGTGTAAACACAACTGATCTCTTTATCATTCTCGGATTTATCATTTTCATCCCCGGATTCATCCTTACCCGGGTGCTCAGCGGCTTCGGAAAATTTACCTGGTTCGGTTTCGTGATTCACCTCGTCTGCCTGGCTGGTTTCACCAGGCTCTTCATCTGGGTTACCCTCAATTTCATCTACCACAAGTACCGGAATTTCATACACAAAAAAACGTTTCTGCACGCCGACCTGTATCGCGGACAGCCCGATCCCGTTCTTGATAACCATGGTGTCGTACATGTCGGTGATAAGTTTCTTTAAATTTTCATCGACATGAGTCACCCTCCGGCTTGTCTTTCGAAGGATTGGATCGGAATCAGGTAATATTTCAAGTATGTCCATAAGCCGTATACCGCTGGATACATCGATTTTCACTAAGTTTATTATACCTCAAATCGAGAACTCTTAACCAATAAGTAAGGGGATGGGTGATTTTCAGGTTGATGACTGGTAAACTATTATGTACAGGGGCGGTCATATTGAATCTCTACACCGGAATTTTGAACCAGGTAAGAGGCGATTGGGTCTCTAATTACGGCTGGTGGGGAAATCCGATGCTTAGAGATAAGACAGCGGTGATTTCGGCATGTTAAAAACCTTAAAAATATTCACGGTTGGCGCCTTAATGCTGGTGCTTCCGGTTTTGTCGTCAACACCTGTTCTTGTGAGCTGTTCAGGTGGTGGTGGAAAGGGGATTCCCAGTCCGGGGAAATCATTTTCAGCCGACCTTGATTCGGCATCACCAAACAGGCCCGTTGCAAGTGTGGCGGAATCTAATGTGACCATCGATTCATACCAGACCCGTGAACCGTCCGGGCAGGACCCATTCGGCCTTATTCCGACCGGCTGGATCGATGACTGTCCACTGCATCCGAAATCATATGTTGCCCACAGTGGCAGACTTGGATATATGGGTTTTTACCTTGTGACACTTGTCTCACCGGATGAGGCGACAATTCCCGGTGTTCAGAGTTATCATCTGGAAACACTGACCGACTGGGGAAGCATCCAGGTGAATGAGGACCTGGAGGAGACGGATAGTGCGCCAGGCAAGCTGACAATCACAGCTTATAAACCGGAATGTGAACTCGTGATTATTTCAGAAATTGCCGGTACTGAATTTATTTCAAATCTCGAGCACAACCTTTACTGGCTTGAACGTGTAGGTCCAAAACCGCTGGTAATTCGCATCTTCTACACTCCTTTGAACTAAAAAATATAAATTCGGTCTCTAAATATGCTTCGGTGGGTTGTGTATTCGGCGCGGGTACTTGACTTTGATATTTGAATGGTTATCCTGATTTCAGGGGGATGGCAGGTTGAGGTCAGCTAAGCTGGTTGATGAAAAATGCGATTTCCGGTTCATATATTATTGTTGTTTGTTCTGGTAACGGCCACTGTTGCATGTGGATTAAATCCAGGAAGGCGTTCGCAGGCTCTGCAGGAAATTCAATCTCGAGTGATGACTGATTCCGAAACTGCAGATGAGGAGCCTGAGGGTGGATATGATGTGTCGACTGATGAGCTGGAGGCCCTTGAAAGCCTTGGATATATCAGTCCGGCGGAAGGAAATACCGCGGCAAGGGAGAGGGGGGAATCGGTGGATGAAGAATCCGGAGAAACCGATCAACCCGATCCCGATTCTGGCGAACCTGGGAGCGAGGATGAAGATTCTGAACTTGAAAACGGGATTCAACCGGGTATCAGCAGTGAAACTTCCAGAATGTCTTCACTGAATGATGAACTGATACCCGTGGGATGGCCGGACTACCTTCCGATAATAACCGGCTTTAATATTACGTACACCGGTCAGACACAATCCGAAATGTACGTCATAGCGTACGGAGAGGGGCCGGTAGATGTTGTGAGGGAGTTTTACATGAATCTACCGGATTGGGAATTGTCGCCGTTACCTGAACTGTTACAAGGAGATCAGGACACGGAGTACGAAGGGGAAGATGAATTGTACTATTTTGTGCATGGGGACGAAGCATTTATTTTCTCTGTATATACCGTCAATGAGAAGACAAGATTAAACTTGATGTACTCAGAAAAGAAACCTGAATAGTTAATCAGTAAAGAGTCCCGATGGGCAATTATGGCAACTTAAAGAGGCGGAAACACCGGAATTGAGATAAATGCAGTGTGAGTATAGAAATGAAGAAGGCCCCTGGGTTAGGGACCTTTTTCAAGAGGAGGGTGCGAAAACATTAACAACTGACCAGCTTCATGTCAAGCATCTGGATTTGGATATTGAAAACAAGGTCGTTATACTGATCGGGAATCCGGATAATTTTATATCGTCTATGAACATATATTACTATTATTTTAAATCACTTAAGCTGAAGGTCCCTGGTCATGGTGGGTCAATTGACCGGGATAGTATAATGGAATCCGGTCATTTAAACTCGCCTGGAGATTCCCTGTGAATTTTTTACGTTCGATAACCTTAATCGACATCCTGGATATTCTGGTCCTGGCAACCGTTTTCTACCAGGTCATTCTGATTTTCCAGCGCACCAGGGCAACGCAGCTTCTCCTCGGGATTTTTTATTTCGCGGTTCTTTTCTTCATTGCATTTTTTCTTCGGATGACAGCTACCATCTGGGTTTTCGAAAGATTGATCGGTCTGTTGGCAATCGCGCTCTTGATTATTTTCCAGCCGGAATTGAGAAACATCTTTGAACGCGCCGGACGACGCGGGTTCCTTCTGGCAATTCACTCAAGGGGTTTGCCGGAACGCGAAGAGGTTGAACGGCTTCTCGATACGATCGTCCAGGCTCTTGAGGAGATGAGCGAGGACCATACCGGGGCGTTGATAGTTCTTGAAAGGGAGATCAGCCTGACTGAATATGTGAATACCGGTGAGAGGATAAACGCGGAGATTTCAAAGGACCTGATAAAGGGAATTTTTTACAAGGGTAATCCTCTCCATGATGGCGCGGTAATTATAAGAGAAGGACGCATTGCGGCCGCACGCGCTTTTCTGCCGCTAACCGATTCAAAGGACCTGCCGTCCCACCTTGGAACGCGTCACAGGGCGGCAATGGGCATTACGGAAATTTCGGACTCAATCAGCCTCGTTGCGAGCGAGGAAACCGGGCACCTGTCGCTTTTCCATTCAGGGAAACCCGCGTTCAGGCTTACCCCGAATACCATGCGGCTTATGGCCAGGGGGATCATCCTTCCGGATTATGAAAGTGAGACCCGGTACGATCAGCTCAGACAGGGATTCCATCGCTACTTCAGGATCGGTGTAAAGCAGCCTGGAAGCACTCGTACTTCACGCAAACAAAGGGACAGTACAACAAGCGGGAAAGTTAAAATTCCCGCAACTGAAGACGGCAGTGTGTCCTCAAACGCGGATAAGACAGGAACATCTCATGCGGACGGGAGTGAACAAGGTTGACGAAACTCGTCCAGCATAATCTCGGCATAAAATTACTCGCCATAATTCTCGCGATTGCCGCGTGGGGTTTCACACGCGTAGCCGACCCGGTCGAGGAGTGGCAGTTGATACTGGAGCTTGATGTCCGCACGAGTGTGGGGCAATCACTGGTATCCAGAGATCCAGGGGACCTGTCGATCACAGCGTACGTGACCGGGCAGATATCCCGTCTCGAACGGCTCATTACTATCCACCCTAAGGTTGTACTGGATGGCCGTGGACTTCAGCCTGGTGTACGAGAGATGGTGGAACTCAGGGTCGATCGAAGGTTTCCGGGAGTGTCCATCGAACTCGAACCACCAGGGATAGAACTGACAATAGATGAAACAATTCGAAAGAATTTTGTGCCCGGGGAGATAACCGAAGGACATCTTCCCACCGGATATTACATTGATTCAAGGAGCGGGCTTCCCGAGAGTATTGCCGTTCTGGGTGCGAAATCACTTGTTGAGCTTGTCGACAGGGTCGTTTATTACCTGAACCTCTCAGCGCTTACAGGATCGACCGAGCTTCCATTTGAATTCAAGCCGATCGATGAAAGCGGAGTCGAGATCCAGAATCTCTCCCTCACGCCTGCCATAGCGGACATAGGGATCGGGCTTCAACCCAGCCAGGCATTAAAAGCTGTTCCGATAGTTGTTGATTACCAGGGAAATCCTGCGGTGAATTACGCGTTGACTTCGCTCTCTTCGGATCCGTTCCTGGTCGAAGTGGCCGGGCCCGCGGAAGCCTTGTCAGACGTTCTCAGCGTTCGTACAGCACCATTGAATTTAACCGGGAAAACCTCTTCATTCCAGCAATCGGTGGCATTAATCTCTCCAAGTGAAAATGTATCCCTTTCAGTAACCCAGGCGAATGTCAGTGTTGAAATCGAACAGATCGAGTCACGGTATACATTCAACGATGTCCTGATCGAGTTAAGGGGCACCAGCCCCGATTTCTCCTACATATTAAATCCTGAACGGGTGAACGTAACAATTCGCGGGGGGTTAGGCGGGATTTCAGGAGCAAGCACGGATGAAATCCGTCCAAGGGTCGATCTCGACAGGCTTGGCACAGGCACTCACAACATAAGGGTGACCGTCGCTCTGCCATCCGGTGTCAGGCTCGATAGCGTAGAACCATCCCTGATCGAGATTACGGTCACACAGCAGACCCCGGAAACCACTGAACCACCGCCTGAGGACGAACCGGCCGATAGTACCGAACCATCCGGGCAGCCGGATGAAACCACCGGGTCTGAATGAATTTACCAATTCATACTTCCACGCACATCTTTCACAAACCCCCGACATAACTGCTATAATGAGCTGCCGGCGATGCCAGTTGGTATCGCGAGGAGAATTTTAATGGCTCGTTATTTTGGCACGGATGGGATCAGGGGCGTAGCCGGAATCGATCTCACAGCGCAATTTACTTTTCAGCTCGGTGAAGCGGTGGGGCAGCTTGTGCATGAGAAGGGATGGGACAAACGTATCATTATCGGACGTGACAGCCGTATTTCAGGTCCCATGCTGGAATCCGCCCTGAATGCCGGACTCATGGCGTCCGGATGCGATGTCCACACAATCGGCATTGCCCCGACACCTGTTATAGCTTTCCTGACCACCAACCTTGGCTTTGCCATGGGATGCGTGATATCTGCAAGCCACAACCCGATCCAGGATAATGGAATTAAATTTTTCGACCATCGCGGCATGAAAATCGATGATAGTATCCAGGATCGTATAGAAAAACTCCTGAAACCGAAAACATTCGAAAGGCCGGAGCTTTCGGGTGAAAATATCGGGACACACCATGACTGGGCTTCGAGGGTTGATGAATACGTTAAACATATCAGTGGGATAGGGCAGGATCACCTTAGTGGAAGGAAGATTGTTATAGATGCCGCGTACGGTGCGGCGAGCGCTGTTGCACCGTCCATATTCACACTTCTCGGTGCTGAAATAATACCTCTTAATTGTGTTCCCGACGGATCGCGTATAAATGTAAACTGCGGCACTTCAGATACAACAGTCCTTCGCGGAATCGTTCTCAAAACCGGGGCGGATATGGGTATCGCGCTCGATGGTGACGCGGATCGGGCGATACTGGTTGATGAACTTGGAAAGATTGTCGATGGCGATCAGATCCTGGCCATGTGGGGTCTGCACCTCTTAAAAAAAGACTCACTTCCCAATAAATCAATTGTCGGGACCGTCCTCAGCAACAAGGGGCTTGAAGTGGCAATGGAGGAAGCCGGCGGGAAACTTCTGCGGGCGGCGGTCGGCGATAAATACGTTCTGCAGGAAATGATAAATAACGGGTCGAAAATCGGCGGTGAGCAGTCGGGACATCTGATTTTCCTGGACTACCAGACAACAGGCGATGGCGTTCTGACCGCATTAATGGTTGGGATCCTCATGAACGAGACCGGCCTGAAATTGTCGGAACTCGGCGCGATGATGACCCGTTATCCACAGGTACAATTGAATATCACGGTTAAAAATAAAAAAGCCGCCCTTGATGACAAGTCGATAAATTCTGAAATTGCCAACCTTACATTTGAGATGGATAAAATTAAGGGAAGGCTCCTGGTGAGACCGTCGGGGACAGAATCGATAATCCGGGTCATGACTGAAGCGCCGGAGGAAAATGAAGCCCGTCGCATGGCGGAACTTGCAATAGATTTGTTCAAAGGCTACAGCGAGAACGGAATTGTTACGGAGCTATGAGGGGATGAAAGTTCTCACTCCAACAGAGATGCGCGCAGTCGATGATCGCGCGATCAACGAGATGGGGATTCCCGGTCTTCAGCTTATGGAGAACGCCGGTCGATCGGTGGCGGAATGGATTATCGATAACCGCCCTGAAACCGATCTTGCGATTGTGCTAGCCGGAAGGGGGAATAACGGCGGGGATGGGCTTGTCGCGGCGCGATACCTTGCTGAGGACGGCAGGGATGTAAAAGTAATTCTTCTGAGAGACGGAAAGAAGCTCACCCCCGATTGCAGCGCGAATCTCGAACTACTCCCGAGCATTGTCGAAACAATCACGGTCGACAATGAAAATGAACTCAAAAACGCCGTTAGTAAACTCGATGAAATCATGACGCATAAAACGCCGGTGATTTCGGAGGTTGTATTTATCGACGCGCTCCTGGGCACCGGGGTTGGGGGAGATATACATGGCCTGACTGCCGATCTCCTTCGGGCCGTGCGCGCAATGAACCCGATTGTTGTCGCGTGTGATATACCGTCGGGGATCGACGGCCATGACGGGAGTTATCTTGGGGCAGGTTTGCCCGCGGTCGCGACAATTACGATGGGCCTTCCAAAAACCGGCCTGTATATCGGCGCGGGTGTCGAATACTGCGGCGAAGTGGTAGTCGCTGATATCGGTTTTCCGGACGAAGCCGTCGAACCGGCAATTCCGACCATGGAGACAATCGAGGGCGCCAAAGTTGGCAAAGTTTTCGCGGATGATCGCGGACGTCCCGATGAGGTCGCGCTTCACAAGGGTGATTTCGGTCGTGTACTCGTGGTCGCCGGAAGCAGGGGAATGATCGGCGCGAACGAACTAACCAGCCGGGCGGCATTGAGGGCGGGATGCGGGCTTGTTGTGGCGGCAGTCCCTGAAACCGAATACCCCATTCTTGCGGCGAGGACAGGTTCCGAAGTCATGACCGCGCCTGTCGCGGCGAATCCCGACCTAGGATGTTTCACGCCTGATGGAATTAATGACCTTGAAAAATATATGGAATGGGCTGATGTACTGGCGCTCGGTCCGGGTTTCAGTATTAATAAAGATGCTATCGATTTCGCGCGTGAAATTGTGGGAAGATTCCCGGATACGCCGGATCACCAGGTAATTATCGATGCCGACGCACTTCGCGCGTTTGTCGATGATCCCTCACCGCTTAAGGGACGTCACCGCACACCAATATTGACGCCGCATCCGGGCGAATTCGCAAGGCTTACCGAACCGCACAACCTGCCCGAAGGCTTTCTGGAAAGATTACGCGCGTACGCTGAATTTTCGGATTCCGTAATAGTATTGAAAGGTGCGAGAACGCTTGTTGTTACTCCGAGGCAAACTTCGGGATGCCAGGTCGCGGTGAATGTTGAGACCGGAAGCCCGGGTATGGCGACCGCTGGATCGGGCGATGTACTGACCGGAATCCTCGCCGGACTCGCGGGACAACCGACAATAGCGTGGGACCCGTTCCAGATAGCGTGTGAAGGGGTCTACCTGCACGCGTACGCGGGGGATCTCGCGGCGCGAAGGATGTCGCGACAGGGGATGATCGCGGGGGATATTATCGACAATCTTCCAAGGGCATTCAAGCAATTCAGTAAACGGTTCGGCAGGGTAACGAAAGTCAGACGAAACCGGAGGCGCAAATAGAATGCCGTTTTCCCGTCCGATCTGGGTCGAGATCAGCAAAGGCGCTCTCGCTGGAAATGTCTCCGAAATAAAAAACCGTGCGGGAAACCAAGACATTATCGCCGTTGTAAAGGCGAACGCGTACGGCCACGGCCTGGTTGGAACGTGCAAGGCTCTCAGGGAAATCGGTATCGGGGAATTTGGTGTCGCGAGTGTTGGGGAAGGCCTTGAACTCAGGCATGGAGGGATCGGCCAGCGCAGCTCAAAAATCCTCGTACTCGGTTACTCCCTGCCAACCCACGCGGAAGAGGTCGTTCGATCGGGTTTGTGCCAGACTGTAATTTCATCCCATGAGATCAGGGCGCTTGCGGTGGCGAGTGAGAAACTTGGAAAACCCGCGCGAATCCAGATCAAGATCGATACCGGCATGCACCGGCTCGGGGCGCCGGCAGGCGATTTCAACCGCCTGATGGACGCGCTGAAACATTATCCTACGGTCAAACTCGATGGCATCTACACACATTTTTCATCGGCGGACGAACCCGATAATCCGATTACAAAAATCCAGTTCGATACATTCAAAAAAGCGTTGAAACCATACAAACTCGGTGCGCGGGTCACGCTGCACGCATCGAATTCATCGGCGCTGATAAATTTCCCCAGGTTCAAGCTGGATAAAATCCGTCCCGGGATCGCGCTTTATGGCGAGTACGCGTCGCCGATGGTTCCAAGACGGTTATCACTCACCCCCGCGTTGAGCTTGAAATCGCGGCTGGTTGAAGTAAAAACAATCGGAAGCGACCACGGAGCAGGTTACAACAGGCGTTTCGTCAATGAGACATCAAGCCCGTGCAGGCTGGGAATACTTCCCGTTGGATACGCCGACGGATTCATGACAAAATCGTCGGGACGGAGGGAGGTCCTTATTCGCGGTCGAAGGTGCAGGGTTGTGGGTGCGGTGAGTATGGACTTCGTGCATGTTTTACTGCCGGACGATTTATCAATCGGTGTGGGAGAACCGGTCACACTGATTGGGACTGACAACGGCGAAACAATAACGGCAACTGAACTTGGTGAGGTCCTCGGCACTCATGCGTATGAGATTCTGTGCCTGATACCGACGAGAATCCCGAGAAAGTATGTGGATTAGGAGGAAAAAATTAGTTTCCCTGGCCAGCATCGGCTTCAGTCCCGACTGAAATAAGTGCTCCGCTTGAAATTGATTTTCTTGTTGATGGAGAAGTGCGTCCGGATAAGCTTTTCCCGTATGGAACCAATGTGCCTGCTGAGAGTAATTCAATGTCGGTAGATCTGACTGATTTCGCGCTGGCAGCGACAATTCCTACAGGCGAACAGGCATTTTCAGGAGCGATGTATGTATGGGGCATACAGGGATTCGTAGAGAATGTAGACCGGGCGGAGATGGACCCTGAAACGCTCGCGATCCTGAAGTCGCTGAATTATATACATTAGGTTGAAGATCGTCAGGTTTGGGGTTAATTACCAGCAGCCGTCCGGTAGGTGTTTGGTCAGGAATGAGTCATATTCTCCATTTGAGATATGTTCATCGGGAGCCTCGTTGCAGGGCGGGTCGGTTGGAGCGAAATCGACTATTTCCCTGAAATAGCCCGAAGTGTAGACATTCCCGGAGCCATCAGCGGCAACTCCACGACCACTGTCATATTTTGATTTACCCCAGGTCCACGCCCATTCGAAGTTACCCGACGAATCGAACTTGCTTATGAAGACATCCGTCTTGCCATTCGAGGTGTGGGGATCACCGCCATTGGGATCGAAATCGACTGTGTACCAGAAACGGCCTGTAACGTATACATCGCTAAAACCGTCAGTGGCAACTCCCCAGCCATAATCATAGTTTGACCCACCCCAAGTCCGTGCCCAATCGAAGTTACCCGATGGATCGAACTTGCTCAGGAAGACATCGTAATAACCGTTCGATGTGTGCGGATCACCGCCGTCGGGATCAAAATCTACTGTGCTCCTGATATAGCCCGTAGTGTAGACATTCCCGGAGCCATCAGTGGCAACTCCATAGCCCATATCACTTCCTAATCCACCCCAGGTACGCGCCCAATCGAAGTTACCCGATGAATCGAACTTGCTCAGGAAGACATCGTTATTCCCGTTAGTTGTATGCGGATCCTCACTGCCGGGGTCGGGGTCGAAATCGACTGTGCTCCTGAAATAGCCCGTAACGTAGACATTCCCGGAACCATCAGCAGCAACTCCATAGCCGTAATCATCGTATCCCTTACCCCAGGTCCACGCCCACCCGAAGTTACCCAATGAATCGAATTTGCTCAGGAAGACATCCCCCATGCCATTCGAGGTGTGCGGATCTCCGCCGTCGGGGTTGAAATCAACTGTGCCCCAGAAATTACCCGTAACATAGACATTCCCAGAATCATCAGCGGCAACTCCACGGCCTTGATCATAGCTTGATCCACCCCAGGTCCGCACCCAATCGAAGTTACCCGATGAATCGAACTTGCTCAGGAATACATCGTAATTCCAGTTCGATGGGTCATTAAAACGACCCGTAACGTATACATTCCCGGAGCCGTCAACTGCAACTCCATAGCATGCTTCACTTCCTGTCGTACCCAAGGTCTGCGCCCATTCGAAGTTACCCGATGAATCATACTTACTCAGGAAGAAATCATCTTGACCATTCGATGTGTGCGGATCACCGCCAACTGGGTTGAAATCGACTGTGCCATAAAATAATCCCGTAACGTAGACATTCCCAGAGTCGTCAGTGGCAACTCCATAGCTTTGACTGGCGCCAACTTCCGTCTCCCCCCAAGTCCTCGCCCAGCCGCTGATTGGTGCTTCATAAACCTCTATCACAATCGGTTCATCCAGCCAGTCTGTCGCTCCCTCATCATCGGTAACCCGGAACTGAACTTCGTAAGTTCCCGGATCAGTCCACGAATGAAATACATCTTCCCCTGTTTTATCAAGAGTGCCATCATTCTCCCAGTCCCATTCAAATAAAATTATACTGCCGCCGTCGGGATCGTAGGAACCATCATCGAAGAAATGGACCGGATCGCCCGTATAAACAGATAACGGGTCTGCCATAGCTATTGCAATAGGATCCTCTTTTGGAGGTTCAGGCACATTCACTTCACCGATCTGCCATGCGTCGACCTGGCCGTGAATGTCATCCAGGAATTTGTCGGTCACCCTGAAAAGAATCGGGTAATTTCCAGGAACAGCATTAAGCTCATTCGTGATCTCACCAGAATATGTGCAGCTCTCAATCCCGGTCGATTCTACAAAACCAAACGGAATCACACCCGTGAAAATCTCAGGCGCTTCAAGAGTTACCAACGAGATACTTTCAATCCCCTGGTGATCGAAAATCTCAACCGTGATTTCTGACATCTCGCTGGAATTAACCTCCATGTAATCAGGAAGGTCGATTTTGTAAGCCTCAACACAATTGGCCTCGGGCGGGAAATCGAAAATCGGATTGATAACATAATCAACAGGCATCCATGATGCGTCAATTGCATAGCCGAACTCGACCGGAACGTCGGGAAGGCGAACCTGGATATTTCTGGTTTCTGCCGACGCGACATAAAACACCCGTCTTGGAAGGTCTTGCGAGTAGGCGATAAATGGATTCAGCGTTGATGAAAGGTCGCCGTCCAGCCTTAGTTTGCCCGGATAATATCTCAAAATCGGCGGCATGCCGGAATCCTCGGGAAATTCTGTTGGATTGAAAAGCGACGTGTAGCCGTCCGGATCGAGTAGAACCAGCTTACTATTTCCCATCCCTACAGAGCGACCGTTTGCTGGAAATGTATAGTCGCCACCATTAATGATGATTCCCCTTAAATCGAAGGCGGTAAGGTTCAACGGACCTGGAAAAGGATGCTCGAGCCTGAAATCAACGGATAGAACATTGGGGGGAATCAACTGCTTGATAATAATTACGATACAGGTCGTGCACGGAACTTCCTCCATCAGCCTGACGGTGTTGAAATGCATCGTGGAATTCCGGTCGGGGATAATTTCGACAGTCTCCCGATCTTCGGAAATGCGCACGTCCCAGACTCCCCACATATAGCGGTTTGTGAGGACGGTTGTTTGTGAATCGGTAAGATGGGATGGGGTATCTGATGGACTCGTTGGAGTTGTAACCGGGTTTGACTTACTTCCACAACCCTGCAATAGAACGAATAAGATGATTATACTGATCTGAAGGAATCTCATGTTTTCAGCCTCCTGTATAAGCGGTTCGATCATAAAGAGTTAACTGGAGTCGAGTTTCAGGAAAGCATGAAACGAATGGATTAATAATCTTAATTATAATCGAATAATCGTAATAAAGGAATAGGTAAACGGTCCAACAATACATTTTTCCAACAGTGTTGGAGAATCACAAGAATCCAAAAACGCAGAATGCCTCCCTACCAGCCTTCAGGCTGCTCATGCAAGCTTCCATGATGCAACAGCAAGCGTCCCGCTTCTGATCTATACCGCATGCACCCCGCCTGCATTTACTCTATCTCATCCAGCGGGAGAAGTTCATCGAGCGAACATTTCAAAGCTCTCGCGAGCTGGATGAGTACCGAAATTGTCGGGACATACCTTTCCTCCTCGATTTCCCTGTATCCGTGAACAGTAAGTCCCGAGTACCTCGACATCGCCTCATCAGACATCCTGCGTTTTTTGCGTAGGCGTTTCAGATTCTCAGCGAGAACATATTCTATGGGCATTTTGATCGGGTCCATAGAAAGAAAATAGCACCGTGGGGATTATGGCGCAAGGTGGGGACACCCATAAGCTCGTCCGGCTCTGGCCGGACTTCGCGTATGGGCGGCACCCGGGACTTCACATATGGGCGGCACCCGGCATATGGGCGGCACCCGGCATATGGGCGGCACCCGGC
>CBDURU010000069.1:0-18732 GCA_965369865.1 uncultured bacterium
CTCCATTATTCATGCGGTGTCGCGCCCTTAAAAATGTGCCATTGGTCACTGTCCCGTTTTTATTCCTGCGGATGCAGTAAAACCTCGTCTCTCAGTTCCCTTAACCGGTCGAATACCCAGGCAACCTCTTCAGAAACAGGCGGATCATCAGTATATTCTGTGACGATAATGTATTCATAGCCTGCTTCAAAGGTGTCGCTGTTTCCTGCGCTTAAAATGAACCATTCTTCGCTTGTTGGGATTTTGTACCATCCGGGTATAGGATCGATAAATTCTGAATAGTCAAAGAAACTTCCTTCGTTTTCCTTGATGTAATCCAGAATGTCCTGGAAAGGCTGAATGGATGGAAACTCATAATAGTAAGATTGCCGTGGATTGATATAAATGTCAGCGCCGGCCACCAGTTCCCGCTCCTCACCCCAATACCTAATTGAGAAATTGGCTTGCATGGGCTGAGGTGGTTGATTATCATTGAAAGTATTGAAGGTTATCACCCAATCATAAGCATCAGTATCATCCAGGATTTCAGGTGGCATAGGCTCTTTTCGGAGCACAATGCCGGGTTTAGACCCATCCCTTTGTGTTTGGAAATTGTTTGTGCTGGTTAGCTCACTCGATTGATCTGTGTTTGCAAAGACCTTATCAGAGCCGGTGCACCCTGAAACAGTAATGACTGAAGTAACCATTAGTAAAGCTAAGATTTTTTTCATCATGGCATTCTCCTTTATCTTCTTAGACAAGAATCGATGCGTGATCGCACCCGTCTGACATGCGGGACATTAAAATATTGAGCGTCATAATTATAGAACATTAAACTTCTGGCATAAATTCCATAAGCGGATAATTCAGGCCATAATGTCTCCGGGGGTGCAGTCGGGGTAGAATCAATATGTAACCCAGTTCTTAGATCCCCAATAAGGTGGCCAAGTTCATGTGCAGTGTCCTTCATTATCCAATGATCAGCTGCTAAATATGCAACATATGTTGGCCCACCAAGGCCATAGGTTGTACACCAGTCATATTGCAGGCCAACCCAAACCCTGCCACGCCGATCATCACAATCATCTATCCAATAGTGAGGGTTACAGGCATATCCTGTAGAAACAGCGGGTTGGCTGCCAGGGCATAAATCCGCCGGAGAAACAAAGTGCTGTGGGGCAGGCGGGATGGGTGGGATACATGCAGCCTGGCTATCCGCATCGCAGTAGTACGAAGCCCCCATTAAATACACCTGGTAGTACGGAGTAGCTGGAAATGGCCAGTTACTCAACCTTACTCCTGTAGCCCAATCAATATCAAACATGCAAGGATCTTGATAAGTCTGGAACTGGTAAGACATTGAATTATTGTCTTTAACATCCACTTCCACAAAGCAATCCTGAAAAGCAGGCACAACCCAATTAGGCAGGATATCGCAATCTCCGCTATAAGTAGTAGTAGCACTGGAACTATTGCATAAGTTAACTGGTGGGGTTCCGGCCTGCATTTCTTCAAAATATGCTTCTGTATATCGCCAGATTTCAATTGTTTCTGACACGGCGGGATCAGGGCAAGGTGTTGTTAACTTATGACCACATACGTCAGCGATTATAATATGGTTATTCCCGCCGTAAGAGGTCGTGTGGAACCGTATCCTGGCTTTTCCGTCGCAATCAGTATATGAGACCCTGGTAATAACCCTAGGATCGCAGGCTTTCCTGAAGGGGAGATTAATCCAGGTTTCATTATCATGGCCTTTATCCCATTGATCGGGATCATCGCAGTCGAGAGATGATGGAGGACTTCCCCACCGTGGATGGGAGACATTTTTATAATTATCCCAAAGGGGATATTGTGCTCCATTCCACTCGTTATGAACTCCTGTCGCAAAATTCATGGGTCGATGCCAGGGATCAAACTGGTGCCAGACTACTTTCACCCCTGGGTAAGGGGGAGACACTTGAACTTCAACAACAAGCCAGTTGTCATATTCTGCCGGAAGGATCAATTGATTGGGACAAATAACTCCATCTTTTTGGTCTTTCTGGAGATTAGTGTACTGTCGCCAGGAAGGATTATTGGAGTCATTACAATTACCGTTGCCAAGTCCGGGATTTCCTGGTTGTCCTGTAAACGAAACAGATTGAGGTCTGGGGAGGTCGTTGCCATCGATCTTAATAGTCCGCCAGTTTCCACATCTGTCAAATGCCAGGACTTCAACGCATTCTATATAGCAGTAGTCACACGGAATTATTCGAAAATACTTACAGCCTTCATCGCAAGTTGCGGGGGCGGGTGGATGTGCCGGATCATGGGGTCCCCTGCCTGTGCAATCTTCCCACCTGTGTATACTCCAAGAATAACCACCACTGAAATAATATTTTTTAACTATAAACCATGGTTGCAGACAGTCATCAGTGGCTTGAAGCCTTAGTTCAACATGACAATCCGGCGACACGTCGTCGACGTAAATCCAATGGTTTATATCTGGTGGCTCCAGATCCGGCTCAGGTGTTTCATCTGAAGCATACAGTGTTTCCTTTAAATTCCCAAGCCAGTCATAGCACCTTAATTCAAAGTCCATGTACCATTTCTTACATCGGCTTCTTGGTAGATTAAGGTAAATATCAGGGCATTGCCACAGTCTGATGACAATCCAGGCAGTAATGTTGTGGCTCAACGATTTTAAAGATTGTGTTGGCGAGGATTCTTCATCAAGGCAGCCCTGACTTTGCGTACCCTTGCCATAGAGTTCAACAGTCTCATCCAGGTACAAGGAGAAGGGGCATGTCCCGCAGTGTAAATGTAATTGAACAATGTTGTCATCGCAGCAGTGCCAGGGAGTAACCGACGCGTCTATTGTCGGGCAGGTGCAATTGAGAATGGGTATGACTATGGCAGTACTAATTGAAATCATTATAACCTGCACGCTTACAGCCGCTATAAGATCGACCTGCATGTCATCGGGAATGGGTCCGTCAAACGTGACATCGATCGTTTCTTCATCGACTACTACCGCGATAACACTTAAAGAAGGCGCTAGAGGGTAATTCGGGGGAAGACTTGTGAGGGTCAGGGTCCAATTGACTGGGTTCTGCACCTCATCTATCAGTTCCGGTGGAATACATTCGTCAACCCAGATATGAAGGACTGTGCGATCCTCATTTTCGTGGTTGATATCCACAGGGAAACCCGCGAGGTTTGCCTGGGGCAACGGGGGGTCATGGAATGTTCCCGCAACATTTGCAAAGGTGTAATTCGCGTTGTAACCCGTGTCAGGTAGGGGTGGATCGGCCAGACCATCCCCGTCCCCGTCAAAATCCGGATTCACCGGGCAAGGGTCAATCCTGTCGTTCATACCGTCGTCATCGGTATCCGTATCATTCGGATCGGTGCTGATTTCAGAGATATCCGGCAATCCATCGCCATCTGTATCAACGTATAAACCTGGAAGGCCCCTTATTTGAAGTTGAAACAGATAATCGGTTTCAGTATCCAGGCTACTGGGAGTGCACACAAAATCGTAGAATACAGTTACCCTGTTCGTGTTCCTATAGTTGGGGACATAAAAAATCCTTAATTCGTCATCGGGAAGGATATCCCAGTTAGTACCTCCATCCGCACTGAAGTATACGTGTGCGCTCGAGGGGACTATTCCCCAGCCAAAATCAATGGCCTGCCAGTGGATTTCGTGCGGGGAGCTATCTTCACCGCAGCTACCGGGAATACTGTCCTCGACAACAAATGAGTTTGTTAAAAAAATCTCACCAGGGTCATTGTCATTCAGCCCCTGCACAATGACTGCCATCTCCCCAGCGACATCCTCACCCAAGAACCCAGTAATTCTATCATCTGTTAAATCGATATAGGTGTCGATATCATAACGGCTCATGGTGTTAAAATTTTCGCACATCCAACTAGAGACAGGAAATCCATTCCCCCCGGATTTACGATTATCTTTAGGATAAGGTGTTTCCGGGGATAAGGATGAATCCGGAGCGGCTGGATTTGAAAAACCTGCGCTCCTGGTACGGCTAACCATGCCTAGACATAAAATTGAAAGCAGCATAAGATAGCATGTTACCTTTATTGCGATTCTTTGAGAATGCATGAATACCTCCACTGTGGCCTCTGAACAGATTAGTTTAATTTAATTATACAATCAAATATTACATAGTCAAAATTTAATCCCCCGATTTAGCGGAGGCTCCGATACATGGATTCCCTCTAAGCGATTCTTCAATGTTGACTATTACAACGATCTCCTGATACTGTCTCACAATAGTACCGGGGTAATTCATACAATGACAGAACTCCTTCGAGACCTTATCCCATGGGGACTCAATATCCTCGAACAAATCGAATCCACACGCACATCGTTCGGGAACTTTTTCTTCATGGCTATCACTCACCTTGGATCGGAAAAGTCCATCATAGTTCTGGTATCGGTTACTTACTGGGCGGTGGATAAACGTGTGGGGAGGGGGCTCGCGTTCTGCTTTCTATGCTCATCCCAGCTCAATGTATTTCTCAAAAACCTGTTCCATATGCCCCGTCCTGCTGAAATTCCACATGTGCTCGGTGGACCCGATATTGGCTCAAATAATGGCATACATCCATTGATGCAGGAATTTTCACCGTCATGGCCGAGCAATCACGCTCAGGGGATCGCGCCGGGATGGGGATATCTTGCGTACCATGCGAACAAGTTATGGCTCTGGATATTGGCGGGCGCGTTGTTTTTGCTGATAGGGTATTCAAGGATGTATATCGGGGTGCATTTCCCGCAGGATGTGATCGGTGGATGGATAATCGGGCTTGTTTTTACGGCTTTATGGATACTGCTTGAAAAGCGATGGCGGAGGGTGCTGTCGAGGATCCCGGTTGCGATTCAGGCGGCATTAATTCTGGTAATTCCTTTAATTCTGCTCATAATTTTCAGGATTCCCGACTGGAATGGGGTGCTGGGTGCGATGTCGGGACTGGGGCTGGGTTTTATAATCGAGGGCAGGATTGTCGAATTCGATGCCGGTGGCCGGATGAAGGCGCGAATCGGTCGGGTTGTAATCGGGCTTGTAATCGTATTCGCTGTATTTCTGGGGTTGAAAGTATTGTTTGGCGAATTAGAAATTGAGCCCGGCGGATTTACGGAATACATATTAAAGGCGTTGAGGTATTTTGTTTCAGGGTTGGTAGTGTCGTGGATCGCGCCATGGATTTTTGTGCGGACAGGATTGGCGGGGAAAGAGGGCCAGGTATGAGATTCAACACCGGGGGACAGGCACTCAGATTTGCCGGGTAGATTGCTGGGAGAGTGAACGTATGTATTAGCGGCAAATCTGTGAGCCAGTCCCCTATACATAAATATTTATTCCCTATATATTAATTTTTCTCACTTCTACAACCTTGAACATTGTATTACAAAGGAGGATGTATCCAATCAGGGTGGAACCAGTAATGATTGACAATCGCGTTGATATTTCTCTCGGATTTGATCAGGATGTAGCAGAAGGTCCCATCCGAACGGGGGTTGTAGTACGGTTCGAGTGAATACCTGCATCCCGCCCCGCAGTCGACCACTCTTGGCGCGCCTTTAAGAGACTGTGGATTCGGAGCTATAACCGGCAGGCCCTCAACATTATGCAATTTTTCCCTGAAACCGAGTTCCAGGCATACCGGACAGTACGGCTCCTCAGGTACATAGCCTAAACCCCGTCCGAGTGAGGTTTTTACTTTTTTGTCTTTATCGGTCATTGCCCGTTCAAGTCTACGAGCGAAGCTTATAACCTGTCAAGTGCAAACACTGCATTGTAGACGCCAAATTTAATTAAACACTAACCGATTTAAAATTCAGACCCATGAAATCCGTTATTAATATGATTTTTGTGCTTCTCACCCAGATAAACTCTGATATAATAACCGCCTTGTGACCCTCATAGGTAACATATTTGGACCAGGGCGCAAGATCGACAAGCTCCTGAAAAAGGCCGAGGATGCATTCGGTCATGGTGACTGGGAACAGTGTGCGCAGCCGACAAGCAATGTTCTAAACCTGATCGATCCGGAAAATCCTGGAAAATTTTCAAATGAGCTCCTTCGAGCCTATTATCTCAATGCGGCTGCCCATTTCAAGGCAGGGAATATCGACCGTGCACTTGAGGTGATAGAGGAAGGTCTCAGGCGCCCGGACGGTCTTGGCGATATAGCCAAGCTGTTGAGCGAGGTGGTCGAAAGCACGGACAATACGAAGGCTATCGAGCTTCTTGAACTTGCGGTAAAGAAACTCCCGAACAATAACTTCATTGCGTTCACACTATGCAATAAATATTCCAAACTTGAAAAATTCGATGATAATTCCCTGCCGCTGTTTTCGAGGATGCACCAGCGCGCATTGGATAACAAAGATATAACATACGGCCTCGCGATGTGTTACAGGAATCTCGGGAAGTACGATCGTACCGCACTGGCAGTTTACCGCAAGGCTTTCCACGAATTTTCAACGAACAAGGATTTCCTTTACGGTCTCGCGCGGACGTACGCCAGCCAGAAAACAGTTATAACCGAAGCCCTCCCGGTGATAGAGCGTGCGTTGAAATTTTCCCCCGACGAGGAACTCTTTCTGCAGGCCAGGATCATGATCATGGTCAACCTGCCCAGCCTGACATCCGAACAGGTTCGGCTCCTTATGGATCATTTTAAGAAAACGAAGGATAAAGATCTCGCAGGGAAACTGATCGTGCATCTTCTTGCCACCCACGCGGATGATGAGGACGCGTGCAGAGTGTATGAGTTGATGTGGGCCAGTCACTCCAAGCGAACAACCATGCTGAGCATCCTTTCGGAGAAATACCGTCTCGCGGGCCGCAAGGACAATGAAGCGATGAAGATCTTCCAGGCATTTTTCGATGAGATGCCGAGAGAGCACGAAAATACCCTGAACCTTGCCAGAAGATATGCAGAGAACGGGTCTAATGGTGAAACTCCCGTAATGGTGTTCCAGCAGGCTCTTCGGGACAATGTAAGCTCTGATGTGGACAACGTGGTCCTGGCCCTCGCGGAAGCATACATGGAGGAGAATAAAATTACGGAGGAAGCCGGGCGAATATACCGTATGGCTCACGCTGTGGAGCCTGAAAATTTAGAGATCCTGTCAGCACTGAAAGAGGTGGTTATGAAGGGCGGCCGGATCGATGGGTCGCGTGCCAACGCATTGATCAAGTACATCAAGCATCCTGAACCGTCCGAGAAGCAGAAGAAGGAAGTCGCGGTGAAACTGGGAGCCGCGCTAGCGGAAGACGGCCGATCCGACGAGGACGCATTAAATATCTACCGGATGAATATTGAAAACCGCAAGGTGTCGAACCCGGAAGAGGATATCTTCGCGAGCATGCTCATCAAAAAGCAGGTAGCAAAGTCTGACGATATCAAGCTTATCGAGAAAGTGTACGACCGTAAGGACACCAATGAAATGGCATTGAGCCTGGCAAGGCTCTATCTCAAATCCGGGCAATTGTCCAAAAAACGATTACCTGTTGTACTTAGGGCCATGAAACTGGTGCCGTCCGATAAAGAACTCGGGAACTGGCTGTTACCGTATCTATTCAATAAGCACGGCGATGACGAGAATTTTTTCGGGCAACTCGGTGAGATTGTAGGGAACGGCCACCTGAACGGAGCGAAAGGAATCAATCCCGGAGCGGTTGCCCAGACAATTACCCGTATAGCCCGTGACAGGATTCGCGACGGGAATTTCAAGGAAGCGATCGACATCCTTATGGAGGCCTTCAAGTACGAAAAGAACCCGATACTTCAATACCTGCTCGGCGTCAGCTACCAGGGATCGGGAGATACCCAGACCGGTCTTGATATATTCAAGAATTTAAAGAAAAAGGAAAAAACAAACCCGGCATACTCATACCGTATAGCAGTTTTAAAGCTTATGAGCGGCGAAGTCGGGGAAGCGGATACAGAGCTTAAAAGCCTGTCGAAGCAATATAACGATCATCCATTGCTCTGCCTGCGATTTGGAATGATTGAGGAATCGCGTGGCAACCCGGCAAAGGCCCTGGAACAGTACGAGATGATTAAGTCAGGGGATAAGTCGATAATAGCTTTTGCGGACTACAGGAAAGGAATCATACATGCATCGCACGACAAATGGGAGGAGGCACACAAGCTGTTGGGACAAGCCAGTGGTGGTGGGATTACCAATCAAACACTGACTGAAGCCTTACTCATTTCGAGGGTAAAACTCGCTGATAAGGAGATTGAAGCGAACGCGCTTGACCTGGCGGAAAGCCATGTGATAGCAATTGCCGGGAATCGAATCCCGCCATGGTTACAGATCGCGAATGAACGATTCCTGAGGCTTGGGATTCTACGCTTTCTTGATGGCGACAGCAAGGGTGCGAAGAGGGTACTGGAATCGGGAGAAAAGACCGGAATCCGCGATGCAATCGTATCAGGCTTAATTTCGATGATCGACTTTGAAGCCGGCAAACCGAAAGCCGCGGTAGATCGCCTTGAGAGATATTTAACCCTAAGGGATAAAATCGGGGCGGAATTCGCTCACAAGCTGTGGGCTGTAATTTCCATGAGGCTCGGGAGGCATGACGAAGCAAGGGAAGCGGCTGATTGGCTGCTTGCCAATGAATCAAAAGATGCAGCCAGGCTGAGATTTCTGTCGGTATGGCGAAACCCGATCGAGGTCGACTGGCCGGCGGCACTTGATGAGTATTCGTACGATTACCTTGAGAAGGAGTTTGAATTTCCGGTCGGGCTTATCGGCAGGATGGCATACAAGTTTGCAGACTACCAGGCTGGAGCGAAGTACCTTGAGAACTATTTTAAAAATGAGAGCAAACCGGATCGGGTCGAGGCTGAATTCCTTCTCGGCCTGATGTACATCAAGCTGAAAAAGCCGAACCTCGGCCTTCATTACTGGAGCCAGATCCTGAGCGAAGGTTACAAGGAACGTGAGGGAAAGCAGCGCGTGGACGGGCTAATGCTTCTCGGATTTCATTTCCTCGAACATGGTGAGCCTGAAAAGAGCCGGGAGGCATTTAAACTTGCCGGTAAAGCCGGGGCGAGCAAAGAAGAAATCGAGCGCGCAATATCATTTTCGCACCTCCAGGCCGGCTACCTCGCAGCGAAAGTCGATAACATGACTGGGGCAATAATGGAATGGGAAAGGATACTGGAAAGTGATCCGGATAACTGGCAGGCGTTACAGAACCTGGGTCTTGCATATTTCTGGACCGACAATGATGAGAAATCCCTTGATTATTTCAATCGCCTGTTTGTTGTCTGCGATACAAAACCGGAATTAATCATCGAGGAAGATTTCTCCTTCGTAATTGAGGAAACCAGGAAGATGGTCAATCAACTGGTTAACCTTATCCAAACCGAAAAGACGCGCAGCGAAGTGAAACGCGAGATGCTCCTGGATGAGATAAAGTCTGCAAACCGTCATTACTGGACGCTTGGTGTGAAAAAAGGGACCACCTCGGAGAACGCGCAGGCCAATTATTTCCGCCTGGTAAAGATCTACAATCCCGAAAAATATCCCCAGGATTTTATGGTGCTCGAAAAGGGTTATCAATTTTTCAATAAGCCCGGCCTGATAAAGAAAAACGAGCAGAAGGTATTTAACGCGTTCCATTTCAAGCAGCTTGGCATGGAGGAAACCGAGGGCCTTACTGAAATCCCACCCTCATCGGTTGTGGTGGAGTTTCTGAGGAAACAGCTCGATTTAAGAAATAATGTGGATATGGAGGTTCTGGTGAAAGAATCTTTCAAGGGGAAAGTAAGTATTCCTGAAATTAACACGGCTCCGGATTTTTCCGTGCCGGATTACCTCGCAAGCTGGTAGGCAGGGGTCCCTGTTTATCCAAAAAACAAGCATTATCCCGCTTTAAAAAAAAGAATCCTCTCCCATCATGGACAGGCGCAGGGTAAAACCCGATTCAGGATTCGAGAATCTTAATATTTCAGTCAACTCGGGTTACATTAGAATTAAGGAGATTGAAAATATCCAATCTCTATAATGTTAAATACTTTTACAACTAAAGCGAAAATATGACCCTTAATGCAGATAATAATTCAGAACGTTTCGAACGGGACGGGTGTTGCGTGTGTGTTTATTGCATTTAAGGAAAGATAGATGATAGAAGTCGAAAACCTCTATAAGCGATATGGATCGACAGTCGCGGTCGACAAGATAACCTTTAATGTCCAACAAGGTGAGATCCTGGGGTTTCTCGGACCGAATGCAGCCGGGAAAACCACAACGCTTAGAATGCTGACATGTTTCGTCCCGCCGACCGGAGGGACGGCCAAGATTGAGGGATATGATATTTTCCACGATTCCCTGGAGGTACGTAAGAAAATCGGGTACCTCCCGGAACACGTGCCTCTTTACATGGATATGAGGGTAAGGGACTACCTTGAATTTGTGGCAAGAGTTAAGGGTATCGGTCCAAGGGAGAGAAAAGAAGCGCTGAAAACCGTGATCGGGCAGTGCGGGTTGTCATCGGTAGAAGGAAAAATTATCAATACAATGTCAAAGGGATTCCGACAGAGGGCCGGGTTAGCCCAGGCGCTTATCGGAAATCCAGAGGTGCTGCTCCTGGATGAGCCTACTACCGGTCTGGATCCGAGACAGATCATGGAAATTCGCGATCTGATCAAGGAACTCGGCCTGGGGCATACCGTTATTCTCTCGACACATATCCTTCCGGAAGTGTCCATGATCTGCGACCGGATAATTATTATTAATAAAGGCCAGTTGGTCGCAGCCGACTCGGTAGAAAACCTGACGAAGGCTCTCACCAAAAGCCAGATGACCCAGATCAACGTGAAAGGCGATCCCGTAAGGATCAAGGAATGCCTCAAGGATGTCGAGGGTGTTCTTGCCGTTGAACAGAAGCACGAGATGGACCTGGCGGACGGGGGTCGCGTGTACGTGGTACATTCAAGGATCGAAGGGCATATTCGCGAGGAGATTGCCCGTTCCATTGTAAATCACGGCTTCGGGCTCCATGAAATGTTGCCGTACCATTTGTCACTAGAGGATATCTTCCTGATCCTTACTGCAGATGATTCTGAAGCCAGGGGGGGATTAAATTGAGAAACGTGGCAACAGTAGCTTCACGTGAATTGCAATCATATTTTGTCAGTCCCGTGGCATATTCGGTCGGGTTTTTCTTCCTGCTTATCCTTGGCGGATGGTTTTATTTCATTACGGTAATGGAACACAGGGAAGCCACGCTGTATGGAACGTTTAATGTCCTTGGGTACCTGTTAATCCCGGTGGCGGCTGTGATAACCATGCACCTGTTTTCCGAGGAGCGTCGAAGCGGGACAATCGAACTACTAATGACCTACCCGATCAGTGACTGGCAGGTTGTTCTTGGGAAGTATTTTGCAAGCCTGTTTCTGTTTGTCTTCGCACTGGCGCTGACATTGCAGTACCCGTTGTTCCTGGGTCTTTTCGCAAGTCCCGACTGGGGGGTAATTCTCACGAGTTACCTGGGAGCCTTGTTACTGGGAGCATCATTTATTTCGATAGGTATCCTCGCAAGTTCAATGACCAAGAGCGCTGTCACTGCCGCGGTTATCAGCCTGCTCGTGTTATTTACACTGAGGTTCCTGTCGGCGGGAAGCATTATAGGAGGCCCACTTGGAAGAACATTCTATTATTTATCGTTTTCCGGACAGTTCAACAATTTTTCGAATGGCCTGATCGATACGCGTGACGTGGTGTACATGCTCTCATTTATTATCTTTTCATTATTCACGGCGATTCGGATTATTGAAATAAACAGATGGAAATAAAATTTCAAGCAACTATTGAATGGGTGTACCGTGACATTCGATCCAGATAAATTACGACAGGAACTTTTCGGAGACTCAATGGATGACGAGTCGGATACCGGTTCGCCTGATTCGCCGGAGACAGAACAACCAGGGACTCCCGACTCACAGGAATCCCTTCCACGCGACGAAGGTACCGGTGAGCAGCCTGTGACCGAGGAGCCTGAACGGGAAATCCTGTCGGTTCCTGAAAAACCGCATGCTGAAGAAACTCCCGAAATTACCGGGGAACCGGTCTCAAGTCCTGACCAGGAAGCTTACAATCATTCCCAAGAGCCAACTATAACTTCAAGCCAGACCGGGTTCGGGGGTCTTGACACGACTGAACCGGAAAGAAGATCGGTGTTCGAGAGGATCGAACAGGAAGCTATCCAAAAAACCGCGCCTGAACATCTGGAGCCGGGGATTAAGAAGGTTCAGCCAAAGCCAGAACCGAAATCAGAGCAGAAATCGGAGAGGGCGGCTCCTGAAGCTTCTGATGAAGGTCACGCGGATAGATTCGCTCCTATCCGGGAGGCACTTACACGCGGAAGCGCGGAGATAATAACTCCTTCGCTGGAGGTTCCGGAGCCGGAATCTGACGCTGGAAAGGCCGAGGAACCGGATGAAACGAAAGCCGGCCTGAAGAAGAAAAAAGGCCGGGTAAAGGCACGTGTGAAACCCGAAGAGATCCGATCACCATCGCCATTAACAGTACTGATGTTCTTCGGTGGAATAATTTCACTGATTGGCGCGTCGGTAGCTCTTGGTTTAGGCCGTACAGATACTCCGGTAACGGCACTCGGCGGAATTGGAGTCCTGCTGGTTGGGATATTCGCATTGATAAACAGGACCTGGCTCCGGTTGATTTTGACAGCAAGGAGCGTCAAGTACGGCGCGAACGTAATGATGGTAATCGTCAGCCTTCTCGGCATCATGGTGTTCTTGAATATAATTTCCTACCGGTACTACTATCGTCTCGACCTTTCGGCGGAAGGGCATAATACACTCTCACAGCAGTCGCTTAGTGTAATAGGCGATATCAACCGGGCGGGTGAAACGATAACCGTCACCGCGTTTACACAGGCCGATTCCGGATATCGTGAAATGATAGAAAGCCTGATGAATCTGTATCTTTATAAAACGTCCTGCATTAAGTTCAGCTTCGTAGATCCCGATATCCAGCGTGATCTGGCTGAAAGCAAGGGAATCCAGAGATACCCGAGTATCCTGTTTGAGCTTGGGAATAAACGCTCGGTAATTTCCGATGTATCGGAACCCCATTACACATCGGCGCTGCTTGCCGTAAGGCAGACACATTCGCGACTCGTGTCCTTCCTTTCGGGGCACGGGGAGCCGGACCCGTTCTCGTATGACGACGATCTGACTGGTTTGAGCCAATTTAAAACACAACTTGAACTGGAGGGCTACGAGGTCAACTTACTGAATATCCCGGCTGAGAACGGTGTTCCGCCGGAAACGAGTTTGCTTGTTATTGCGGCGCCGGAAAGGGATTTGACCGCATGGGAAATCGGAACGATTGAGACATTTCTGGATAACGGCGGCAGCTTAATGTGTCTTCTCGAACCCGGGGAGCATGGCGGGCTCAATAACCTTTTAATTGCTTATGGGATTATCCTGAACGATGATATCGTTCTGGATGACGAAAACAATGCATTTGGTGAGATCACGTCTTTGCTCGTTACCGGTAATTACATGCACCCAATCATGGAAAAACTCAGTAGCGGTTCAGACCTTCTTTTCCTGAATACGGGGAGCTTAAGCTTCACACCATCCAGGCTTCCCGGAGTGGATACGGAAAGCCTCGCCAGATCGTCGGGATCGAGTTGGAGTGCGACCGGCGACGTTCTCGAGTTCGATGAGGATGTTAATACCCGGAACGCGTACGATCTGGCGGTTATCGCGACCCGCCAACTCGGTCGGGGAGATGTGCCGCCGGATGAATCCTGGGCGGTACCTGGAACCGAAACGGAACCGGCGGAAGCATCTGAAACATCTGAATCAACTGAATCAACTGAGAACCTGGCCCAGGTCCTGGTCGCAGGCGATACGAGCTTCGCGCTTAATGCGAACATAGATTCCAGTTTTAACAAGGATTTCGTGATGAACGCTGTAAATTTTCTGACATCGAGGGAGGATCTTATCAGCATACGCCCGAATCTGCGCAAGGACCGTCCCCTCGACCTTAGCAGGATACAGCAGGGCATAATATTTGCTGTCAGTGTGTTCCTCACCCCGCTTCTGGTAGCTGCGGTGGGGGGTCTGGTCTGGTGGAAACGTCATTGAGTCAATTAACATAACCAAGTCAGGTTAAGCCATGAAAATCCGCTACAATTTTATTTTCATCCCACTGCTCATTATCTGCGCTATCGCAGTCTGGTACATGGGGTTCAGGAAGGAGACACAAGTCGCGGCAAAGCGTCTTGCGGACAGGTCGCTTCTTGATGTAAATGAGATGGATATAATCGAAATAACCCGCGGTGATGAAACAATCAGGTTTGAAAAAACCGGACTATCCGACCGGGAGGGCAACGGTGCGGTCGATATCTGGTTGATTGTCAACCCCTATGAGGCCGATACAAATCCTGATAGTATGGCCGGAATTGTTGATGCGATTCTGGCGATTGAAAGTGAAAAGGATATTGCAGGTGTAACGGATGAGCAGATTGCGGAGTACGGCCTGGCTGAGCCGTATACAAGGATCCGCCTGATGTCATCGTCCGGTTCCATCCTGATGGATCTGTCAATCGGACTCGAGAATATTTCGGGTACCGCCCGTTACGCAATATTTACCGATAAACCATCAAATGCTTTTCTCGTCCCGGTTTATCAGATCAGGCCATTTGAAATCACCCCGGATGATTTACGGGATACAAGGGCGCTTGTGTTTGATATTGATGTTCTAACGGCGATTCAAATCTCCAGCGTACAGGGAGAAATCAATTTAGTAAATGATGATGGGACCTGGATGATCAGAGGTCCTGAGCGATTTGCCGCGAGTCCGGCCCGTCTGGCGTTATTTTTCGATCATATCAAACGGCTTGAGGTAATGGAATTTCTTCCTGAAAATGCCAACGACCCTGAACTCGATAAAAAATCAGCACAGGTTACTTTTGAAGCGGTAGATGGTACACGGAGTATTCTGACGCTTCACGATGAGGATTACCAGCGTGGAATTTTCGCATCCTCATCGTCGCAGCCGACCCCATTTATCGTTGAGGCTTATATATACGACAGGCTGGCTCTCGATCCATCAATATTTTTCCACGTTCAGTTATTTGATTTCCCGCCTGACGAAATCGAAAGATTATATGTGCGGGAACCCGGTTCGAGTAACCTGGAAATACAGCGTTCGGCCGGTGTTCACGGGCGTTGGGAAATTCTGAAACCGGAAGATCGGGCTGGCGCCGTTAATGGCGGGTTCCAGACTTTCATCGACAGCCTGTACGATCTTACACCGGAGTACCGTGTCAACCCACCCGAAAGGATGGGTGCATACGGTATCGAGCCTGTTTATTACTTGAAGGTTGAAGTATTCAGGGGGGAGGAAATGGAAAAAGTGGAGTTCAAGCTTGGTTTAAGAGACAGTAATGGCAATTTCTACGCAACCCAGGATGGATTGTCATATTTCACCATCGCGGGTGAGCTGGTGGATCGTTTCGTGAGTGCAGTTGCGATTTTGAAAGGTATTGATGAATAGATGATCCAAACCAATTGAACATGTTTACACAATTTCGTTATACGCTGATTTGAGAACCAGGATTATTCCGATTCAACCGGCTCGCCTGAACAGGTAAGTGTCAACCCTGGTTTACCGGTTTCCTCATTAATTCCGCCTGTTACAGTTAAAAGTTTCGTTCCCTGAAGTTAAGCACAAAACCGCAATGAGGTTGAACAAACGCATGGAGCGCCCATATTTAACGCTTTGATATCCTGAACGAAAAGTTAAGAGCCCCTTAAAAAGGGGTTCTTATTAGAGAAAATATGACTGGTGGTTATTCTGTTTCGGGTTCTTCTTCGACCTCTTCTTCTGCATAGGAGAGAACAAAGCCCAGTTCGATTGCGCCTTCTTCTTTGATTTCCGCCCGAATAATCAAAATATCACCCGCGTCATTTGAGAACCCAACTGTCGCTGTGCTTGGACCTGCATCTGTAAAATCCTCATTCAACGTCCAGCCCTCAAGATTTCCATAGAATTCAGCGACCTCATCCCATGACATTTCTCCCGACGCATAAACACCGAGATCGATATCATTATCACCGATCCCAATGCCGCCACCAACAACAGTCAAACCGTCCATCATGGGAATTGAATCCGGCCAGCCGTCAGGTATGCCTTCTGTGGGTGTGAGATTTAAATCCGGCACCTCTTCAGGTGTATCAACCGGTTGAACTGTATCAGGTGGGGTATCTGCGTCGACATCCCCCCTTGGGCCGCCTGTGTCCGATGGCTGACTGGTTGGGCATGCGACCAGGCCGATCAGCATTACTGAGACTGCAAGTAACGTCAGGATTTTAAGGAATTTCATGAGTACTCCTCCTTAATTTTGGTAAGCCCCCCGTACGCCAGGAATTCCCCAGGGTGTCCATATGAAATACGGTTATCCCCTGCTTGTCATTAAATTCCTGGATTCTCTATATAGGATTTAATACGAAAAGGATAACCAATCAGCCGTCAATGTCAAGTCACAGTTACCGTATCAGTGTCGGATTTATGGATGACATGATCCAGTTATGTAATGTACTCTGGCATTGATGGTCAGCTTGTCTTTATCATTAAATAGCATTAAAATTCCTAAAGGTTGAAATATTGCATGCCAGAATACGAATTAGGAGGAATTATGATAATCCGAATTGCTGCTGTTATCAGCATTATTGCTTACTGTGCGGTGTTACTTAGCGGTTGCGGAGGGGGAAGTTCTGTGGCGCCGGCTGTCGCCACAATTAAGGTGATATCTCCCAATGGAGGTGAAACCCCCCATGCAGGGGAAAATCTGATGATTGCCTGGGTCTCTCAGGATGTCACCGGTACGGTCGAGATTACGTACTCAAAGGATAATTTCGCTGCCGATATCCAGGTTATCGTGACCGGATGGGCGGGCACCGGAAGTTATTCATGGCAGAATATTCCCGACGATCAGTCAACAACCGTGCGAGTACGGGTGAGTTCGTCAAGTGATCCGACGGTATTCGATATATCGGATGCGGATTTTTCAATCCTGGCACCGATTGTTGTCCAGGTTGGATGGGCGGTAAGTTTTGGCAGCGGAGAAGAGTCGGGCTCAGATGTCGCTGTGGACCCGGACGGGAATTTCTATATCGTCGGGACTTTCGATCCCGGCATAGGGGGATGCGATTTCGATCCCGGACCGGGTGATGCAATGATTGATACCAACGGCTGGGAAGATGTTTATATCTCTAAATATGATACAGACGGGAATTTCCTCTGGGTACAGACCTGGGGTGGTACAGGCACCGATGAAGGTCATGCGGTAGCGGTCGATCCAGCGGGATCTGTTTACGTATCGGGTAAATTTGAAAGCACAGTCGATTTTGACCCCGGGACAGGCACCTATAACCAAACCGCCAGTGGTACCGAGGATGTCTTTCTCTCTAAATTCGACCTCGATGGAAATTTCCTCTGGGCTGAGACATGGGGATCCAGCGATACTACGAGCTACCCTTATTCCCCAAAATACGGAGATTGTGGTGAAAGTGTGGCGGTTGATGCATCGGGTGATGTGTATGTAGCCTGCAACCAGGGAACTCCAGGCGTAAGAAAATATTCGTCCGATGGAATGCTGATCTTCACTTATGGATGGGGCACCTCGTCAACATTCGATCGTGCGTACGGTGTGGCTGTGTCGTCGGATGCGGTTTACATAGCCGGGCGTTTTACCGGGACGATGGATTTCGACCCGGGCCTTCCGGTCGATAACCATACCGCGAATGATTATGTCGATTCATACCTTATAAAGCTTGACCTTTCAGGCAGCTATCAATGGGGCCTTAACTGGGGCGGAACGGATAAACTTACCGGCTACGCAAATCCACCGTATTATGGCGATTGCGCCTTTGACGTTGCGGTGGACTCATCCGGTAATCCGTACGTTTGCGGAAGTTTCTACGGTACAACCGATTTCGATCCCGGCGCGGGAACTACAGCCCACACGGCTGTCGATGATCACGGGGATGCATACCTTGTCAGGTTTACCAATACCGGTGTTTTTCAATGGGTTCAGGTTATTGCAGGCAACCACTTCCAGGAATCTTACGGAATTTCAATTAACACCTCCGGTGATCTGGGTATGACCGGCAGGTTCTATAACACCGTTGATTTCGATACCGGCGGCGGCACGGAGAATCATGCCTCTGTAGGTGACTCGGACATTTTCCTGAGCAAGTATGATGTCAACGGAAACTGGAAATGGACAAGGACATGGGGAAGTGCAAGTTATGATCTTGGTGTGGGGACCGCATTCGATCCGCTTGGGAATGTCCTGATGGCTGGTTATTTTAACGATACAATTGATTTCGATCCCGGTACAAATACCGATGATCACACGGCTGGAGGATTTGAAGACGCGGTGCTGATTAAACTGAACCCTGATGGATTCTGGGATTGATATCAGAGATTTTGATGTCGTCTTTAAAATACGTTTGATTAATCAGATCTATAAAATTGGACCTTCGCAGAACAGTGTGGAGCTGGAAGTTCCCCTAATCGTCCCGTACCGCAGTCCGTCTCGCCTGTCCCCTTTTTTTTATATTTTACACTTCACCCTGCATTTACATTTATAGGGAAAATTAATCATTTTTTTTAGCCATCGAAAAAACGACAAACCGTAGAACAGCACGGCAGTGCGTCTTCCACATTAA
>CBDURU010000070.1:0-18682 GCA_965369865.1 uncultured bacterium
TACTAACCTGCGCGTTGATTTAGAATTTTCTTGTAGGGGCAGTGCTTGCTCTGCCCACCAGGGACGCAGCAAGCAGCGTTCCTACTGTTTATACTTACTAACCTGCGCGTTGATTTAGAATTTTCTTGTAGGGGCAGTGCTTGCTCTGCCTATCAGCTCTGCCTATCAGGGACGCAGCAAGCAGCGTACCTACTGTTTATACTTACTAACCTGCGCGTTGATTTAGGATTTCCTTGTAGGGGCAGTGCTTGCTCTGCCCACCAGGGACGCAGCAAGCAGCGTACCTACATATTTTTATAATTCACGAACCATGTGAGGCACAATAACCATGCCCTCAGCCCAACCCCCTTAATAATCCATTTATTTTTCTCACAGCATCTTCATCCTCAGCCTGTTCAGCCAATAACAATGCTTCATCCAGATGCGCGCGCGCTTTTTCGATATCCTCCCGCTCGATGAAAATTTCGGCGAGGCTGGTTCGCAATTCATACCCGATCTCCGTTACCGTCAGGACAATCGAGAGATGATGCACCACCTTATCGTTATCGCCGGCTTCCAGCGCCAGTCGTCCGAGGGCATTATGGGCAGGGATGCTTTCAGGCTCCCATCCAAGTGCGATCCACAAACCATCCATCGCTTCAGAAACCAGATCGGCACGGTCCGGAGCATCCAAGGGAATATTGTTAAGGACAATATCGGCGAAATTCAGGTAAGCAATTCCCTTTAACGGATTATCTCCGTCCATCGCACCAAGTATTCTCGCCTGCTCCAATGCTTCGGCATACATTTCGGCAAGTCCCAGAGCAACCAGAAATGCGTAGCGGACATTTGGATCATCTGGATGTTCATCGACATCACGCCTGAGAGTATCCAGGTCAGGTCCGGCACGGTTCGGGTCGAGCGGCGGGTCATCGCCGCTGGGTTCAGGGATAATTCTCTCGAATTCCGGGACATCGGCATCCACCGTATCATTCGAGCATGACCATAACGGCATTACCACGGCAAAAATAAGAAAAAGAGCACAGACATGTTTCATAATTCACCATCCGCGGAGTGTCTATCGTGGAATTATAGCAGAAACCGTTCAATTGCTTTTTTAGACTACATATATCCGGCGAGGTTTAAAACGCTCTGGTATAATCGCAGAATAAATGGAAGAACAGGGGAACAGCGAACTTACGCGTTCATTCATAATCGGGCTCCTCATCGCCACAGCGGGAGTACTCGCGATCGAATTCGGGCTTTCAGTTGCCGTGCTTGAGATCGCCGCGGGATTCATCGCGCGCAATGTAATTGGGATATGGCACGCGGACTGGGTTGATTTTATAGCGGATTTCGGCCTGATAACGCTCATGTTTATCGCGGGATTCGAGGTCGATCTCCCGATGCTTAGGAAAAATCTCGGCAAGAGTACCGTGGTCGGCGGATTGAGTTTTATCGTTCCGTTCGCGGGTTCCTACGGCATTTCCCACCTTCTTGGAATGGGTCACGATGCCGCGATAATTGTGGCGATCGGAATGTCGACCACCAGTCTCGCCCTTGTTTTTCCGGTACTCAGGGAAAAGGGACTTCTCAGTAACGCCCCCGGACAGTTTCTGTTATCGTCGGCGATGGTGGTCGATATCACCAGCGTCATCGTACTCATTGTATTTTTTATCGAGCCCGGTTGGGAGTTGCTGATCGGGATGGTCGGGCTCATCGTAATATTCTTAACCGCGCCAATAATTTCGAGATGGCTTTTCGGGCGCTGGCGTGGAAACCTGATCGAGATGGAAGTCAGGTTCATCCTGTTCACGCTAATAGCCCTCCTGTTTATAGCGCAAATATCGGAAGTCCATGCGGCCCTGACCGGATTCGTTTTCGGGGTGGTAATGAGCTCAATTCTCAGGAAGCATTACCAGGTAGAGGAGAAGATCAGGAGCCTGGTGTTCAGTTTTTTCGCCCCGGTATTTTTCTTCGTGGCAGGCAGCCAGATGGATATCAGCCAGTTTAGCTGGAAGGACGCACTGTTTGTATTAATCTTCTCGCCTGTCGCGTTCCTGTTGAAATTCGGCGGCACATACTACCCATTTTCCTGGTTCGGGTGCAAACTTAACAGGTTCGGGGCATTGTTATTTAATTACCGGCTTTCGTTCGCGATTGTCGCGGCATTGTTCGGACTTCAGACCGGACGGGTATCGGCGGGAGAGTATTCCGCCATTATGTGCGTGGTGTTGATTACAAGCCTCGGCACAGCCCTGCTATTGAAATTCCGCCCGGATATCGAGCATCCTCCGATGGAGTGAAACCTGCTCTGGTTAAACCTTACTCCAGATAATCTCCAACGTAATCGGCGACCATCACGGTAATCGGGTCCCGAAGTGTCAAAGCCAGCTCCCTGACCCTCTCTGCGGCTGCAAGAAACTCGTTCACGGTATCCCGGTATAAATCCTCGAAATCCTCGTCCCAGTATTCACCCTCCGATGTACTAATCGCAGATTCAAGATTGTTGAGAATATCCAAAGCCTCATCGAGTTCTTCTATTGACACTTCGGACTGCTTCCCATTGCCGGCAATTACATCACCCAGGAATTCTTCACGCCACGATTGCGTTCTTATCCCGAAATGTGTCGCGCCGGTTCCCATGAAAAACATGACTGAATAGTAACCCCATTCAAAATCCTCCAGAACCTCCCTCAATTCGAAAAACCGGTCCTGCTCATCATCCGGGAAATTTTCCACCAGCAAATCATTTTCATCCGCCTTGCAGTCACCATAGATCTGGGCGACCCGGTCCTCTCCCCTTTCCGACAACCAGCCGTACGCATCTCCGGATTCAAGAAGTAAGTCATCTACAAATTCGAAATATCCTTCGATCCCCATTTCCAGAATATCCTGACATACCATCCCTGAAAGCGTGAAATACACAGTGATTGTCACATCCGTGTTTCGTCCCGCTTCGACCCTTACGCCCTTTGTTTCTCCCATCAGAATTTCACCGAAATCGAAGAACAGCAATTGGTAAGTACCCGGGGCTATTCCCTCAAAATAAAATTCTCCCGACTCGTCCAGATTCCAGAATTCTGCAATGTATGCGTCATTTATGAGGAGTTCGACCGTTCCATCAATTTTTCCGCCATCAATGACAAAAATCGTTCCTGAAATTGTCCCGGTTGTGTCACGGGATTGGGGGATATCCCAGTCCTGGGCGTGTACCGAGCCGGATAAAACCATCATTAATAGTACGATCAGGATAATAGAACTTCGGGCCATTTGTCTCTTGTAGTCGATCATAATTTAAGATGTCCTCCGTAAAGCGACTTTAACAGACCGTGGAAACTTAATCAATGGGATGAAAAATTACTGGATTTTTTATCATCAAATCAGAAAAAGTAGGAGGTTTACCAGACTGACAAACGCCTTCTCAAAGAAGGTTGAAAATCTCAGTCATGTGGTTTCACTTCATTTCATGTATTACAACTTCGCACGGATTCATAAGACACTGAGAGTTAGCCCTGCAATGGAGGCAGGGATTGATCAGCATCTTTGGACAATTGAGGAAATTGCAGAATTGGTCTAGACCCCATAGGGTTATGCGACTCTACACAACAGCCTGAAACGGTTGACAAAACTGTTGACTTATGGTATATAATTAGTACAACCCTCTTAGGTCTCGTACCTAAAAGGCGCTATGGTCGTAGTGGCCATAGTTTTTTTTAAGGAGAGGCGCAATGACAGGTTCTGCACCTAGGGTAGTTTATTTTTTCGACGGCTTCAACTTTTTCCACGCAATCCACGAACATGATCGAACCCTTCTTTGGCTTGATTATACAAGATTGGCTCGTGTATTAACCCCTAAGTCTAAATCGATTGAGAAAGTTGTGCTATTTACCGCATATGCTACCTGGAAACCACAAAGCCATAAAAGGCACAAACTTTATTTATCAGCGTTAAGGTCAAGGGGAGTCGAGATCGTGAAGGGGAAGTTCTATAAAAAGAAAAGGGAGTGTCACAATTGCCATAGGACTTATACTACCCATGAAGAAAAGCAAACGGATGTGAATATTGCGGTCAATTTATTATCATGGGCTATGACTGATAAATATGACGAACTTGTATTAGGCACAACCGATTCAGATTTAATTCCAGCAATACGCATCATGAATGATTTGTTCCCGGAAAAGAAAGTAAAGCTGCTTTTCCCGATTGGGCGAAATTCCATAGATCTGAGGGCCTTGCCAAATGATGTAATGACCACTAGTGAAAAAACACTCAAAAGCTGCCAGCTGCCAAATAACGTAACACTTAGAGATGGCAGTGTAGTTAGTAGACCTCCTCTCTGGTCTTAATTCAAATTTGGACACTACATTTAATCATCCCTCAATATTTTTTCAAACTGACCCACTACCAAAAACCATGCATCCTTGCTCGAATTCCAATGTCATGTATAATTGAAAGGTTGTCCTGTCGCCTGATGATGGATGATAAGGCTGGAAAAATATGGTCGAACTGAAAACGTTTTTTAGCAAGTTACTGAAAATCGAGGAGCGCGATCTTAAACGTTTAAGCATCCAGGTCGACCAGATCTCGTCACAGGAACCCCGCATTAAAAAAATGTCGGATTCCGAATTGCGGGACACTATCCAGAAATGGCGAGAACCGCTCAAGGAAGTCCGCGATGATTTTGAGAAGCGGGAAGAGAAAATGCAGGAGGCGATCCCCGAGGTGTTCGCCTGCGTTCGTGAAGCAGCGGTCAGGACACTCGGCGAACGCCCCTATGATGTCCAGTTAATTGCGGGACTCGTGCTCCATGAAGGCCGTATAACGGAAGCCAAAACCGGTGAAGGAAAAACCCTCGCCGCGACGCTTCCACTCACTCTTAACTCACTTGCGGGATATGGCGCGCACCTGGTAACAGTTAATGATTACCTTGCGAAACGAGACGCCGAATGGATGGGTCCGATCTACGAACTGATCGGGCTCAGGATCGCGTTCCTTCACAACGGACAGCAACGTGACGCCAGGGTCGACGCGTACGGCGCGGATATAACGCACGGGACCAATTCCGAATTCGGATTCGATTACCTCCGCGACAACATGGTCGTGAGCAGTGAGAACCGTGTGCAGAAGAAACTCTATTACGCGATCGTCGATGAGGTCGACAGCATCCTGATCGATGAGGCGCGTACACCGTTGATTATTTCCGGGCAGCCGCAACAGGCGACACAGGAATACATCCGGTACGACCGTATCGTCCGGCGGTTACGGAAGGATGTCCATTACGAACTGGACGAGAAGGAAAAACATACCTCCATGACCGAGGAAGGGATTGACTCGGTCGAAAAAGCCCTTGCAATCGACGATTTGTATGACCCGGATAACTCAGTGCACGCGCATCATATCCAACTTGCCCTGAAAGCCCATTCGATATTCGTGAAGGATGTCGATTACGTGGTCAAGGACGGGCAGGTAATAATAGTCGATGAATTTACCGGACGGCTGATGATCGGCCGGAGGTTCTCGGAGGGGCAGCACCAGGCGATCGAGGCGAAGGAAAACGTTCGGGTCCAGAGCGAAACCCAGACGATGGCGACGATTACAATCCAGAATTACTATCGTCTATATGAAAAACTCGCCGGTATGACGGGTACTGCCAAAACCGAGGAGGAAGAGTTCAGGAATATTTATGGCATGGACGTTGTCGTGATTCCAACACATGAACCTCTCGCCCGTCTCGACATGTCAGACCTGGTTTATAAAACAAAGAAAGGTAAATTCAATGCGATCGTGGAAGAGCTCAGGGAATGCCACAAAAAAGGCCAGCCGGTGCTGGTCGGAACCACCGCGGTAGAGACATCGGAGATGCTGGCGGCGATGCTTAAACGGGCGAAGATTCCCCACAATGTTCTGAACGCCAAGAATCACGAACGCGAGGCGGACATAATCAAGAACGCCGGGCAGCAGAAATCAATCACCATCGCGACGAACATGGCCGGTCGGGGAACCGATATCAAGCTGGGAGAAGGGGTACTGGATCTGGGCGGCCTGCACATAATCGGAACTGAAAGGCACGAATCGCGGCGGATCGACAACCAGCTTCGCGGGCGATCCGGCCGCCAGGGCGACGTGGGATCATCGAGGTTTTACGTAAGCCTTGAAGACGATCTCATGCGGATTTTCGGCGGCGACCGTGTAAAGGACCTTATGGACCGCTTCGGTCTTGAAGAGGATATGGCGATCGAACACAGGATGGTCACAAAACAGATTGAGAACGCGCAGAAGAAAGTTGAAGGGCACAATTTCGATATCCGTAAGCATATCCTCAAATACGACGACATCATGGAAAGGCAGAGGACCGTTATATACCGCGACCGTAACGCGGTTCTCGATGGTCAGGACATCAAGAACAAGCTGCTTGGGTATATCGACAACATTGTCGAAGCGGCTGTCAACGACTACTGCAATCCCAAGCTGAAAAAACACGAATGGAACCTTGAGGAACTCCTGACCAAGTTGCGTACGGCGCTTCCGATCGGAAAATCGATACAACTTTCCGAGCTTGAGGAAAAATCGCATGAAGAACTGATCGAAATATTCACAAAGCAGGGGAAGAAGTTTTACGAACTCAAGGAAAAACAGATCGCGGAAACAAACATGGACATGCGCGAACTGGAGCGGTACGTGGTGCTGAACCTGCTCGACCGTCACTGGGTGGATCACCTTCGCGGGCTCGACGATCTTCGCGACGGGATCGGCATGCAATCGTACGCGCAGAAAGACCCGCTGGTTGTTTACACGAAGGAATCGCACCTGATGTTCGAGGCGATGTACCTTAGATTCAAGGAGGAATCACTCAGGTTTATTTTCGCAGCGCAGCTTGTGAAGAGGGATAAGTCCATTTACGACAGCTCGATGACAGCATCACACGGCGGGACGAGAGGAAAGAAAAAGCCTGTTGTCAAGAAGGCAAAGATCGGCAGGAATGACCCTTGCCCGTGCGGGAGCGGGAAGAAGTACAAACACTGCTGCGGAAAAGCCGGACAAGCGAAGGCCTGAGGTTGAAGCCGCCGGTGACGGTATAGAAATCCGTACCCAAATTTTATGAATTGTTACAATAAGGGATTAGCATATCCCTTTTTTCTTTCTTACTTTCTTTCTTTTTTCTTACCCCTTTCCTGTTTTTATTTGAACCCGGCGCGCGATAAGGCAGTTTAGTGCCCGAACGGCCATGTAATATCGACCGCTGACTTGCCCCGGCATTGACAGGGTTTGGCAGACTCCCCTTGTTACTCCGACCGTGAAGGCCGTGTCAAGCCGTAAAACTTCTCCGCCTTCGCTACGGCTGTGGCGGGCCGAAGGAGGCGTAAATGGTTACTAGCGCTCAGCTTCAAGAGCTGGAAATCGCGCGCCGGGTTCCGTTGTAAATGATTGTATAACTCACAGACCTGGCCTAAGTCTGTGCGTAAAAACATCCCTTCACTTACTATTAGGACATGTTCGGGGGTGATTGGCGCATGGTATAATGAAAAAACAGGGACTGGAGAATGATTCACGGCGACAAGGCATCGAGGAATTTATTTATGGAACCCGGAAAGTGCATTTCCGGGCTACGAGCTATTAGGACATGTTTGGGGGTGTTTGGCGCATGGTATAATGAAAAAACAGGGACTGGATTCACCAACAGACATGCCTTCGCTCAGTCTGTGGGCGCCACCCGACTACTATTAAGGAGGAATTATATATGAAGTTATACATGCAATTTACACTTACAATTATTTCATTAGTTTTATTGTTCCCAATACTGCCATTAAATTCTGAAATTAATAGCCCTGAATTCTATGTCGATCTTTTATTATCTGACGTAGCTTCAGAAAGAATTACTGCATATAATTCATTAGTTGAAATTGGTGAGGACGCAATTCCTGTTATGCTTGGTAAGGATTGGAAAGAAAACGGTCTTTATTTTGAAATATGCCCCATGATTATACACGATATTGGTGATCCCGCCCTTCAACCCCTTGGTGAAATTCTACAAGAAGCTATTAATTCAGGGGATTATAGTGGAAACCTTATTCAAAGAAAAGGATTATATTCTTTGCTCTGTTTGACTGAAATGGGACCTAATGCTGCTGAAACATTACCAATTATTCTTGAAGCATTAAATTCTAATTTTGCACCAAGTTTTGCTTGTGAAGCTATTGAAGCTATAAACCTGGCTACCCCTGCCGTAATTCAAGGACTTTTAGACAAATTAAACGATGACATTTTAACTGCCAGTGCTGCAATTTTGGCATTGGGAACAATTACTGAAACTTGTAACGAAGAAGTAACATCTGCTTTAATTCAGCTATTTAACGAAGGCACAAATGAATTTTTAACTATAGAGCTAGCGTATGCCCTATATAAGCTTGATTATAAAAAAGAAGATATGTTACAAATAATTATCGATCAATTCGAAGATAAATCTAATAATTCTAATAGAGTATTTGCGATTTATGCAATTGCACGGATTGGAGATGAAAATTCTCTTGAACTTTTAAAAAATTCACTTTACTCAACTGAAGAGCAATTAAAAAGTGTAATTATGCATGAAATAAGACGTTACTATCAAGTCGATGAAATTATTAATATTCTAAATGGAGCACTATCCGATGAAGATGATAGTGTTGTAATTATGGCTGCTATTTACTTAAGCTGGTATGGTCAAGAAGCAAAAAAATCACTGGCAGAATTAGAGTACATATATGAAAATTGGGAATCTAAAAACATTCAAGAAACTGATCTCACATATTTAGAAGAAGCTATATTATTGATATCAGAATAGACTATATTCCTAGAAAGGAGCAAGTACCTATATAAATATAGGAATTAAGTTCACCTTAGTCGTCGCTGGGAGTTACATCCAGATTCATTTAACACCTTCTCCCCTTTCGTAATACCCTCAAACAGCTCATCCGCGATACGCCGACAAGCTACGCTTTGGCTCCGCTTGTCGTCGGCACCTGGCCTAAGTCTGTGCGTAAAAACATCCCTTCACTTACTATTAGGACATGTTTGGGAGTGATTGGCGCATGGTATAATAAAAAATCAGGGACTGGAGTATGATTCATCGTGATAAGGCATCGAGGAATTTATTAGTGGAACTTCATCGTGCGGGATGCCGCGGGGCGTGTCGCGATCGTGAGGTATCCGGATGAGTCGGACGCGGATGTGCCGCAGAATGAAGTTCATTACACATACGGCGGGGATGGCAGAGTGAAGCAGATCGCCGTTGTGAAAACCAGAACCCGGAAAGTGCATTTCCGGGCTACGAGCTTGTAGGCGCCACCGGACAGGCAAGGTGATAAAAAACCCACCTTTCAAGGTGGGTGAAAAATTTTTAATAAACAGAGCCTGCTAAGTGATGCATGCTCCACACTTCACTAAAAGAATCCAGGACCTCCAGAGTATTTCAGAGCAAATCTTCAATTTTTTGATTCAGCCAGTCGAGCAGGTCTCCGGGCGGAAGGTTCTCTAAAATTGCAGCATGATCCATCCAGATATGTTTGCGGCGGATGTCGATGCCGGCATTCTCAACCTGGATCATGGCGCGAATTACGTCCTCCTCGTCGATCAACCTGACTCCTTCGTCCTCATCATCTTCGCCTTCAACTTCACGAGCGTACCCGATGATCTCACCGTCAACTTCCCTGAGAATTCCCATCTCGTCCCAGTCGCCATTTTCAGTAACGATCCAAACGGCAGCCTGGATAGTATCGAATTCCATGTCAGAATCACCAACGACCGCCATAAGGTTGGTAAGCGGGCTGGAGAACCTGTCGAACACCGCGAACCTGTTTCCTGGTACCGGTATGGAAGCCTGTGTTTCAAGGCTTGCCGTCCGGACAATAACTTCGAGCGGTTCATTGTCTGTCAGGTCAATCTCGACAGTGTGTGTGACCACCATATCCTGGACACCCACCGGCCGTGCCGCAAGGAAAGTGCCCGCGGGTATGACAACATGGATATCCTCATCGATCGTACGTGTCATAGTGATTTTGGCGGTGTTGTAAGTATCACCCTGGGCTACGACATCGAGCATGTCATACGCGGTCAGATTGTAGATAAGCTGATAGCTCGGGTATCCCTGTGATGAGACGGGGACTGTAAATGTAAGGATAATAACGATTGCAAGAAAAGCGGTAACCGAATGCTTCATCTTAAAAACCTCCTTGATGTGCGAGACGTAAGGATACTACATACAATGAAAATGACACAAGTTAAAAATTCCCGTAAAGCGGTAAGATTTCTATTTTCTTTTAATTAACCAGTGAGGGAATCAGGTTACACAATTAATTCTTTTGCTTTGGCACGTAGAAGGCTCAGGAAAAATGGCGCTCCAAGCATGGCGGTGATAATTCCGGGCGGTAATTCGACGGGAGCGATTATTGTCCTGCTTATAAGATCGCAAAGAACAAGAAATCCGGCGCCGGCGAGAAGGCTTCCGGGAAGCACGAGGCGGTAGTCCGGTCCGGTGATCATCCTGACCGCGTGCGGGACAATCAACCCGACAAACCCGATCGGCCCGACCTGGCTTACAGCGGCGCCGGCGAGGAGTCCCGCCGCGATAAATCCCGCGATCTGCAGTTTACGGACATTCACACCCGCGGTTTGAGCCTGGACATCGCCGAGCGCGAGAATATTGAATGAACGTGCATTGACGAAAAGTACGAGTGAAAAAATTATAAGCACCGGGAGTATGCCCCAGACCGATTTGTACCCCACAGTGTCGAGCGAACCCATCATCCACCGGATCAGGGCGAAGTTCTGCTCGAAATCAGAGAGGTATTGAAGTAAGAGCACAATGGCGGCGAAAAAGAAATTCACACTGACTCCAGCGAGAAGGAGAAGCCCGGTCGGGTGGCGTCCATTACGGTTTGAAAGCGCCCAGACAATGGCGAGTGTCGCGAGGCTGAAGATAAACGCGCCGAGGACCGTGCCCGGGACCTCGAATACAGTCGCGCCGATTCCGAAAAATATTACAAGCGCGGCACCGAGAGTACCGCCGGACGCAACCCCGAGAGTGAACGGGCTGGCCAGCGGATTCCGCAGAAGTGCCTGCATGGAAGCCCCGCTTACTGCGAGTGCTCCACCCGCGACAAGCGCAAGCACAATTCGAGGTAACCTTGCCTGGAACAGAATAGAGCGGTCGGGATTTTCAGAGAGGGGAATTGAAAAATCCAACGCCTTCAAAAAGTCAATATTATGAGAGCCGAAAATCGGGGCGATCGCCACACATACCACTGTAAACCCGACAAACGCAGCCATCCATGACCAGAACCTGAGCGGGGTAAGTGCACGAATACCTGTATTCATGAGGCATCCCCCCCGTTCGATCGCGCGAAGACCGCTTTATCATCCCCATCGGAAATTACCTTTACAGAAATTCCATAAGCCTCCGCAAGGAGATTTTCGTTCAATACATCCGACGGATGGCCGTCGGCAACAATTTTACCTTCGGACAAAAGAACAAGACGATCGGCCCATCGCGATACACCGCCTACATCATGGGCGACAACAACTATCCCGGCACCATTTACCGCAAGGGTTTTCAGGAGTTGATATGCCTCGGCCTGGTTTTTCAAATCGAGCTCCGACACCGGCTCATCGAGGAGAAGGCATAACGGCTGCGTGGCAATCGCTTTGGCGAGGATTACGCGTGCGCGTTCGCCGCCCGAGAGTTCGGTGATTAACCGCCCGGCCCAATCCCGGATACCGACGATCCGCATGGCGTTCGATGCAGCGTCCTGGTCAATTTCGGAATCGAAGAACGCGCCTCCGGAATGCGGCCACCGTCCGAGCATTACCACCTCGCCAACGGTAAACGGAAAATGAATCTCATCCTCCTGCGGGAGGTACGCAACCATCCTGGCAAGTTCGCGCCCCGGAAAATTCTTCAAGGATCTTCCATTGAAATTTATCTCACCGGAAACCGGATTGTGCAATCCTGCCAGGAGTTTGAGAATGGTGCTTTTCCCCGCGCCGTTCGGTCCGATCAACGCGACAAACTCACCCTGGTTTATATGAAAATTAATATCATGAAGGACCGTACCGCCTGGATGGTATCCAAACGTGAGGTTTGATGCTATGTAGAGCGATTCGGGCATTATTCAACATCTATGTATGTCTTTGATACTCCCAACCAGCAATTAATTTATACTTTCCGAATAAGGATCCTCAACCTCATCCGGGAAAATTTCGGGATGAATCCAGTGCGCGATAAGCATAAGGATTTTATCAAGGTTAGCGCCGGGAATCTGGAACCAGCCTTCTTCGGGGACGATAATATTTCCATCCCGGACAGCACGAATACTCGAAAGCTCGAGCCAGTCTTCCGCAAGGGCGATGAATTCAGGATCCGACGCTCCTTTGGAAAGAGTCGAGTCGATGATAATTTCAGGATCGGCACCGATTAACGCTTCCACTCCCACCTGAGGCCAGATCACATCCTGGTTCCCGAAAACATTTATCCCACCGGCAATCTCAATCAGCTCCGAAAGGTAATTCCCGGGACCGGCGACATAAATGTCCTGAAGCCTGCCGGGATTACGTCCGACCACAAGCACGACACGCACTGGATCGACACCCTCAAGGGCTTCCAGGACGGTCTCCTTCGCTGAATGGAAATTCTGAATGAGCGTCTCAGCTTCACTTTCTTTGCCGAGCAATTCGCCAAGAGACTCGATGCTCCGGAGGATTTCCGCGATCTTGTTATTTGAAAAATTCCTGTAATCCAGATCAAGGCCGTCAAGCATGTTCTGCATTTTTTCATCGGTATCAACGATGAGAACCATGTCCGGCTGAATAGCGATCAACGCCTCGAGATCGGGATCGAGATAGTTGCCCACTTTCGATTTATCATTTGCTTCGGGGGGATAATTCGAATACTCATCGACACCGATAAGGAGTTCGTCAGCTCCGAGCGCGTAAATAATTTCGGTCAGGTTAGGAGACATCGAGACGATCCGGCGGGGTAATGTGTCGACATTTTCGTCAGGATTCAATATCGCCTGGTGTGCCCTCTCCACATCTTCACCAGGGGTGCATCCAGGTATCAGAACAATGCCTGAAATAATAAACAAGAGGTATCCTATATATATTCGCATATCGACCGATTTTAAAAAATTTATTTAAAACAGGTTATCATCCAGCGTAATACAAATAAAGGTCTGGTTAATTAAATGGCGGAATTCTACAAGCAGTCAGGGGATAATTTTCAATCCCGAATAGCCGGTTTAAGACCAATCCTGAAAAATAAAAATTGATTGGACATATTTAGAATTTAGGGGGACACCTGCTTTTCGACGGGCGAAAAGAGGTGTCCCCAATCTTGTCCCCGATCTCGAATCAATATTTAATTAATAGGATTGGTTTAAGTTGAAATTGAACGCCCGGGTTGAGGCAGGGCGATTTTCGTCGAGAAACTAGCGTTGTGTTGCAATATGTATGAATATCACATTTTATATTCTAAAAATTCATAATTCCCAAAAATTAGCTAAAATTAAAGTGGGGAAATATACTAAAAATATATTATTATTGCAACGTAATTAAAAACGAATTGGTTGGGTTAAGGGTTTTGGGGCTAAAAATTCATTACATCTGCAACACTATCTCATCACTCGCTGGATATATCTGAACCGATCCTTGCCGAGGTCTATTCGCTGGGGGGTAAGGGAGAAGTGGTGATGGCGTGAAAAATACACGTCGACTTCAGGCGTAAACAGGCCGCCATTGCCAGCCCCGATCACAACACCCACCTCGTTGCTTGAAAGAATAACCGCACTGCCCTGGGGATACATGCCGGTGCGGTTGATAAACCCCTTGAGGACTTCGCGATTGTAAGACCTGCCGGAATCTCTTATCAGGCATTTGATAGCGCGATGGGGTGTAACCGCGTTGCGGTGGGGCCGAGGGCTGACAAGAGCGGTATAATCATCAATAATATGAGAAAGATGCACACATTGAGGAATTTCATCACCGCTACGCTTTAAGGGATATCCGTTTCCATCCTCGCATTCGTGATGCATGAGGATAATATCCCTGGCGATTTTCGGAATGCGGTCATTCAGTGGAGATAGCGCCCTGGATCCGAGATACGGGTGCTTATGAATTTCTCGTATCTCCGTCCTTTTGAGAGAATCAGGTTTTTCAAGAATAAACTCCGGGATTAGAAACATCCCGGTGTCATGGAGGAGCGCTCCGAGACAAGCTCCATGGATCACATCCTCCGGCTCATCCATCATCCTGAGATGCCACCCCATGAGCGCGGCCATATCGATTGAATCATCGATCAGGCTGTCGAGGAATACATGGTATGAGGACCCCTGCACGGGAAGAGGAGGAGTTCTCATCAGTTCGATATCATGAAGGACTTTCTCCACGAGCAATTCCAGGGTCTGGATATCGGGAAGTTTTTTAGCGGGCAGGTCGGAAAAGGTCCGGGCGAGGACATCCCGTCCGAACTTCTCGGTTTCCCTGGAAATCGAGCGAGCAATACCACTTCGCCACTGCATTTCCGAGATGCGTGACGAGATCACATCGAGGCTGGGGCGATTGGGGAATACATGGCTCGAAACAAAATCTGAACGTCCGGCGATAAGCCCGATGACGTTCGCTCTTTTGATACGCGCCAGGAGCTCTGAGGTGATTGAGGTACCGGTCGGGATAGCCACATCGCCATTGAGATCGAGAAGATCGCAGGACGTGGTTGTTCCGAGAACCAGTTGATCTATGCCAATAAGAGTTCCCTGTGACACGGTTTCAGTTTCCTTGATATAAGCACCCGGAATGATATTATTCTCCAATGTCAGCCGGGAGTCAATAATCGTCCGCGTCCAGGCAATTAAATTATATTAAGTCTAGGGGGCATAATAAAGCAGGATAATCGGTAATGTCAAGGATTTTTCGGCTTTCTTTACCAAAAGTATAATATATTTTTAACATTTCCCCACTGGCACACTGCTATTTATTGTCTGTTTTTGCACATTGGCAATGATTGGGACCTGGTTAGTTCTCCTGGAAATCTCCAGCAAATGAAATTCAATCGGGATCAATGCTGTCCAGGTCTACACGATTTGCCGGTTTTTCGTGATCGTAACATGAAGAACCCGACCGCAGGATGCAGTCGGCACGTAGTATCCGATAGCTGGAAGCTAACGGCACGTAGTACCCAATAGCTGGAAGCTAACGGCACGTAGTATCCGATAGCTGGAAGCTAACAGCACGTAGTATCCGATAGCTGGAAGCTAACGGCACGCAGGGGAAATCCTTACTTTAAACCATTTGAGGAAATTTTATATTGGACAAGAGTGAATTAGGATATAAAATTTTCACTTACCTTTAATGGTCATTAATTCTATTAGTTTAGAACTCACCCTCCAACTCTAAAATTATATTGATGGATCCTTGAAGGAGGACGTAATAATGTCACGAATAAATGGCGCACAATCGGCTCTTACTGCCGTTTTCATTTGCATACTGATTATAATCACCCTGATATCCTGCGGACGGGGAGGCGATGCGGTCCTTCCAACAGCGAACCCGGACCTGATGTCATCTCCGACCGATGTTGAGGATGATGGAAGGGAGATACCGTTTGGTACCGGCGGCCCCGATCTCAACCTGATCGCCGGTGGGGAATTTTCGACGGAGGCTGTGAACGACCTCACGGATACGCTCATCATGCTCAGGGATGCCGGCGGGGGAGTGGATAATTTCGGTCTCCCGCCCGGCCAGTTTGTGGTTCATGTCTGGGACGCGGACACACATGAGAGCCTCTGGGTTGAAGCGGTAATAATTTCGGGAGCAAACCCGGGATCGCTCTGGGATATCCCCGGGATCGCTCTTTTTGAAAATAGCGAAGTCCCATTGACGATCACGGTTTATCTTGAGGGATATGCCATGGCAACGATCTCGGGAACCACGGCGGATGTCATTTCGATCGCGCTCGAGGAGACCGTGGAATACGGTGAAGTACGGGTGTTTGGTGTAGCCCAGAATTTCGGGTACAACAGAATGCAGTTTTACACCGATACCCTTGTGCCGGATTATACCGATGAAGCACCAGCATCGCTCGACGGCAACTACATGAATTTCGACCTGTCGTACGAATCACATGTCCAGAACGGACTCTCCGCCTTCCTTTTCGGATCGCTCGGACTCGACAGCGGCAGCACTGGTGTCCAGGTAATGGGATTCCCGACATTCTGGATGACAAACTATTTCGGATGGGAACTCGGGATATTGAATCCTAATGACCGCCTTTTCCTTAATGTGGAATTCAACACGAAGGTTCCGCCGGATGGAATTGTAACTGGATCGGTCGCGTTGCCTGTGGACATATGGGGCGACTGGGAGGCTGAAACCAGCGGCGCGAGGTTGTGGGCTGTACCGACGGCAATTTTTCTCGACGGCGAAAGATATCTGGCTGTCGGGCCGCACTGCACACTCACTGGCGTAAGCCCTGACGCGCTCGAGTACAGTAACGGATGGTTCGATCCCGAAATTACCGAGGACCGTCTTGTGTTGTCGGCGCAATTTGTGAAGCCCGACGGTTCGGCGGATATCGTGCATGCGGACTGGCACGGCGTTGATGTTGTCGACCCGATCGCGTTCTCAGGAATACCCGACCTCAGCGTTTCAGATTATAAGGACGGCGGCGGCTACACTCATCCGATCTTTACATTTACCGATCCCATTACCGGCAGCAGCGACCTGTTGAAGATCAGGGGTTACACGGAAGGAGTCGGCCCGGTCTGGAATATCACGTCGGGAGGCGGCGCGATTACTATCGACACCGCAAACTATGATATTCCACTGACATGGTTGCGAGACTGTCTCGATTTCACCGATGTGAGATTCCGTTTGGAATGTATCGACGCAATCAGCCTGGATATTGATGGTTTTACGAGGGATGACGTAATTCTAAGGCGTTATGAAAGCGCGTTGAGTGTGTGGACCGATCCAGTGGAATGACGGGGATAGTGACAGAGAGCTTTCAGGGAATTATATTTCAAACGAGCGTCCGGACAGTCCGGGCGCTTGTTTTATTTTTCAGGAATGTTGAGTTGAGATTATTCAACAGGTGGCATGAGGCGGTAGATTCTCAGCGTCCACGCGCCAGCGTCCCACCAGCAGAGCTCCTGCGGCATAGAGCCGTCGATGTCGCCGATTGATAGGCGACCAAATTCATTTGTTTCACCTGAATCAGTCATAAACGGTGTTACCTCAAGAGAACCATTGAAAACTTCTTCGCCTGAACCAAGATCAATAATTTGGATATTTCCATGATAGGCCCACAGCACCCAGCAGTCTCCCGGACCGATCTCAGGATCAGGATTCAGACGACCGATATCAGTAAAACCGTGCGAAATAAAATCAAATGACTCGTGCCAAAGCACTGTATTACTGAGATTATCGTTTGGAATCATCTGCATGGCAACGTAATCATCCCTAAGTTTGAAACATCCAACCGGGACATCATCAACGTTATAAATATGCCATTTGATTGGGGTTAACGATGGGAGATTATAAGTGTGCGTGTATTCTAATAGCTCCATATCGAAACCAAGTTCCTCAGGTGAAAAATTAGTGATATCACCATCGCCTGACATGAATGAAAACTCCACAATCACTTCTTCACCAGTACTGTAATCAACGTCGTACCAGATCGAACAACCCGAGTAATAATCATAAGCGAGTAGGTTACCCGGAGCTGAGTCATTTTCATAATCAGCAAATGGTTTTATTAACGTTGAATTTTCAAGATCAATTATATTTATACCGTGGAGATAATAACCGTCGGGAAAGAAATCGGAAAAATAGCAGAACAATGTCTGGTATTCCCCTGGCTCGTTCAGGCAAACAAACGGAAATACATGAGGGTATCCTCTATAACGAGGAAACTGAACATCCTCAATTACATTAAATTCTGTATAATTAGATTGATCATCGTTGGCTTTTCTAACAAGGTGTTCAAACCGATAAACCCGATTGTCAGGATCATAATCCGGACCACTATACAGCGAAAACCCGATAATGCCGTAGTCCTTTGATCCAGGAGAAAATATAGGGTAATAGCTATTCAGGATTATACGATAATCCTGAGAATGTAAATATGATTCTACACGTCCGTAATAATTCCCATCAGGATAAAGCGGCCAGAAAAATACATTATTTAACAAGTGCTGTTCATTTCCAATCCCACTAGCTAAACCTGGATTAAGATTTATAAATACTGGAACATCCCATTCAGCATTGTAATAAACTATAAAATTCTTTGGACTGTAATGGACCATTGGAAAACCTGTTGGTGTTCTGGTTGGCATCTCATAACTCTCGACCTCTACCAGTCGCCAGCCGGTGGCTTCATCAACGATCTCAGCTTGAGCGATTGCCGAGACTGAGAATATCTGCGCCAGTAAAAATACCAGCAGGCCTAAAATAAATTTTTGAATTTTCATACCTCTCCTCCACTGGATGAGTCGATTATAGGAAAAATTAATCATTTTTAGCCCTCGAAAAAACAACAAACCGTAGAACAGCACGATGATTTGTGGTTTTTCTGTAGACGCACTGCCGTGCTGTTCTACGGTGGTTTGTGGTTTTTCTGTAGACGCACTGCCGTGCTGTTCTACGGTGATTTGGGGTTGGTAGGTAGACGCAC
>CBDURU010000071.1:0-18393 GCA_965369865.1 uncultured bacterium
ACACCTTCAACGCTGGAAGCATGGAAAGGCGTCCCTGAATCTAAGATTGGTATTATTAATAACACTATTCCTTCTACTTCTTCACCCATCCTCTTTTGATACATGAATTCTTAGTTACACGGGACACCTTCAACGCTGGAAGCATGGAAAGGCGTCCCTGAATCTAAGATTGGTATTATTAATAACACTATTCCTTCTACTTCTTCACCCATCCTCTTTTGATATGCTGCCTTGCCCGGCCGAACGCCAGTGAACGCGAAGGCACATCCTGGCTGAGCGTGCTCCCAGCCGCCGTATAACAATCACTCCCGATTTTAATCGGCGCGATCAGTATCGAATTAGAACCTATGAATGTCGAATCGCCAATAACCGTTTTGTGCTTATGCTTCCCGTCGTAATTGCACGTAATCGTCCCAGCTCCGATATTTACATCTTTCCCTATTTTCGCATCGCCGAGATATGTCAAATGTCCCGATTTAGCGCCTTTTCCGAAATCGACATTCTTCATCTCGACAAAATTCCCGACTTTTGCCCCGTCCCGGACATGGGTACCCGGACGTATGTGAGCGTACGGACCGATTTTTACATTACTGTCGATCCTGCACTCGGTAAGGACACTGTGGCGGATATTGCATCCGCTGCCGACAACCGAATCGTTTATTTCAGTATGCGGGCCGATCTCCGTATTACTCCCGATCCTGCAATCACCCATGATTATCGTGCCGGGATGGATAATCGAATCCTTTCCGATTTTCACCTCCGGTCCGATCCATGTCGATCCCGGTTCAATAAAAGTGACTCCTTTCGCCATGAGCGATTCGATTATGCCCCATCGGAGGTAGTCGGACGCTTCGGATAGTTCCAGTCGTGTGTTGACACCGAGGGTTTCCATCGGGTCCACAATCGGAACCGCTTTAACCGTCCCTCCAGTATTAAGGATATAGAGAAGTACATCGGGAAGGTGATATTCGCCCGATCTTTCATTCGGTTTTATTTTTTTAAGAGCCTTGTCCAGTGTTTTTCGATTGAAAACATAAATCCCCGAATTGCACTCCTCGATCTCCCTCTGGCTACCCCTCAAATCCTTCTCCTCGATAATTCCAAGGACCAGACCGCTGTCATCACGGATGATCCTTCCGTAGCCAGCCGGATCCCTTGGTATAAAACTGAGCACGGTTGCCATCGCGCCGGATTTTTTATGGAATTTAACCAGTTCTCCAATCGCAATATGGCTGAGGCAGGGAACATCCCCTGAAAGAATGAGTATCTGTACCGCGGACTTCGGAACCTCTTTCATGCCCACCATTACCGCGTGACCTGTTCCATTCTGCGGCTTCTGGATGACATAACTCTCGTTCGGAAATCGAGCCATGACATCATCGGCTCCATGGCCCGCAACTATTACGCGTTTACTCACTCCGGCGGAGCCGCACGAATCGAGGACCCATGCCCCGAGTTCCTTTCCGCATGCCCTGTGAAGGACTTTCGGAAGATCGCTTTTCATGCGCTTACCCATCCCGGCCATCATGATGATCGCGCAAATATCCTTGATATTCTTTCCTGGCATTATTGGCATCCTTTTCGATTAATTCCCCTTTTCAGACTCATCAAACAACGACAGCGTTCCTGCCCGGTCGGAATTGGATTTTGAAATTTCCAGATCCGACTGAAGAATTAGTGTGCCATCTGCAAGAATATGATGCAAGTCCACCTGGTGGATATTCAGGAATACGGGACCCAGAAGAATCGAACGATGGCATCGCGACGGGTCCTTTTCCGCACAGACGAGGCATGCTGTATTCCCTTCTTTTGCTTCATGAAATTCATTTACAATCTTAGAGACAGCATGTTTGAACGATTCCGATTCTATTCTCTCGTCGTATGATTCCCCATTTTCGAGAAGTCCCCCGAGACAATCACCCTGCCATTCATAGATCATCCCGGCCCGCTCGGTAATCAATTTTAAATTGTCACGATTGAAATGCGGGTAACGCCTTGAGTACGGGACGCTTCTGATATCGATAATATGGGTTATCGGGAAAGGGGAGACTATCTCGAGAAACCGTTCGGGTGAATGATTTGAATGACCGGCAGTGTAAAGCGGCATCGTTCTTAATATTACCAGCCTCGATTGGCGAGAAGTTCATCTTCCGGTATCTTTCCGATTTCGAGCCCGGGCATGGCTCTTCCAAGTCCGCGCGAAACTTCCGCGATCACTTTCGGGTCGTTGAAGTATGTCACCGCCCGTACGATGGCCTCTGCACGCGGGGCGGGATCATCCGACTTAAAAATCCCACTCCCGACAAATACAGATTCCGCTCCGAGCTGCATCATGAGAGATGCGTCGGCAGGAGTTGCGATTCCACCCGCCGCGAAATTAGGGACGGGAAGTTTTCCTGTTTTCGCAACTTCTTCCACAAGATGAAACGGGGCGCCCATTTGTTTCGAGCGGCTCATTAGTTCATCCTTATTCATCAGGGAAAGTTCACGCAATTCTTTTTGGATGAGACGCATGTGGCGAACGGCCTCGACAACATTACCGGTGCCGGCCTCACCCTTGGTGCGGATCAAAGCCGCCCCTTCACCGATCCGGCGCAGGGCTTCCGCAAGAGAAATCGCGCCGCAAACAAACGGCACTTTGAAATCGTGCTTCCAGATATGGTTCTGTTCGTCGGCGGGAGTAAGGACTTCCGATTCATCCACGAAATCCACACCGAGCGATTCGAGCACCTGGGCTTCCGCGAAATGGCCGATACGTGCTTTCGCCATTACGGGGATGCTGACAGTGTTCTTGATGTCTTCGATTATTTCCGGATCGCTCATACGGGCAACGCCGCCGTCCCGTCGGATATCCGATGGAACCCTTTCAAGCGCCATGACAGCGCAGGCGCCGGCGTCCTCGGCGATTCTCGCGTGTTCGCTGTTGACGACGTCCATGATTACGCCGCCCTTTAACATCTCAGCGAGTCCAACCTTAACGGTCCAGCCGCCTTTTTGTTTTTTGATATCCTCTGACATTAAAATCAAACTCCTTCCAGGTACCGAACGGGGCGATTGAATTTCGGTCCGTGTGTAAAATCATTGTAACGGACACACGTAGCGAAAATCAATGTCAGTTGAAAGGGATGGAAATTTTTTTATTTCATTTTCCAATGAGTTTTCAAAAATTTTTCATTTTTTGTAAAAGTATTTTTATCTTTAATAATTTTTTTTTCGAACATAAAAATTATTTTTCACAATTTTTTTTCCTCGACAAACACTTTGACTACATCCGGTAACCATGTGTAAATTGACACAGTTCGCGTAACGGGGGACGCCAGGAAATTTTACGCAGTACGATGTCGATACTCTGTAATACTATTGAATAGTGGTATTGCAGGACATCCGGCGGGTTTCACACTTTATGAAGCCCACAAACTTATTTTATTTTCTTTTTTTCATTTTTAATGCGCCTTAACGGGACAATGAAATCGGCGTTCTCTTGTATCATTGATTGCCAGCGGGCTACAGAGAATTTAAAAAATCGTTTTTAATGCATAAAATTATTGACAAGTGCGTTCGTTTTTGTTATTAATTTGTTACCAAGTAAAAATAATTTTCAAAATGTTTTTGTGTTTGAGGCCTGAAAGGCGCATCGTGAGCGGGACATAAGAGGGTTAGAAAAATTAAGGAATCGCAGACAAACAGGACGTGCAAGGCATTAAAGATTTCCCGCCCCATTTCAGTTATGAATGATCAATCTGAATCCCCAATTACTAAAAAACGAGCACGTATGAACAGTTCACGAACTGTTTCACGCATAGATATTAATAACATACTTGACTACATGCCACTTGCATGTGGCTTGCAATCAGGGTTCCGCGGCATCGTGTAAAACGTAACCGTGGTCGATATGGAAGTGACATTACTTGCTTCCTGGGAACCCAACAGACGAAAGGAGATTTATCAATGGCTAGCAAACCAAAGAAAAAAACCGTAGCTAAGAAGAAGACTACGACTAAGAAGAAGACTACGGCTAAGAGAGTAACCGCCAAGAGGAAGCCTGCAGCTAAGAAGAAGACCACTGCCAGGAAGAAGGTCACTGCCAAGAGAAGGCCGGCAGCAAAGAAGAAGACCACTGCCAGGAAGAAGGTCACTGCCAAGAGAAGGCCTGCAGCGAAGAAGAAGACCACTGCCAGGAAGAAGGTCACTGCCAAAAGAAAGCCGGCAGCAAAGAAGAAGACCACTGCCAGGAAAAAGGTTACTGCTAAGAGAAAGCCTGCAGCAAAGAAGAAGACCACTGCCAGGAAGAAGGTCACTGCCAAGAGAAGGCCGGCAGCCAAGAAGAAGACCACTACCAGGAAAAAGGTCACAGCCAGAAAGAGAGTTACGGCTAAGAGGAAGACGGCCCGGAGGACCCTGAAAAAGGCAACTCCGAGGCGAGCTCGTCCGAAAAGGAAATAGGGATTCATTTCCCTGTGTTAAACCGTCGATCGATTGTACGGTTATGATCGTGAAAGGCGCCCCCCGGTAAAAGGGGGGCTCCTTCATTTTTATGGCGAATCGTAATATTGGCGAGAAAAAAATTCCCGCAGGGGGAATTTTTTTTTGGAAGGCTGGTGGAGCTGAGGGGAATCGAACCCCTGACCTCTTGAATGCCATTCAAGCGCTCTCCCAACTGAGCTACAGCCCCATGGGTTTCCTTCGCAGGAAATGAATATAACCGACATCACGATGAAAAATCAAGGTCGGTCGGAACATGTTCATCTTAAAAAGTAAGTGCATCCTGTTATTACATGACGTAAAATATACCCATGAGCGACAAACGAGAAGTGTCCGTGATCATTCCGACTTTCCGTGCCAGTGACGATCTTCTCTCCTGCATCCAATCGATCCGCGATGACACCGACTCCCCGCCAAACGAGGTAGTTGTCGTCTTTAATTCAACCACCCACGATCGCATAGACCTTACGGAGCATCACCCGAAAGCACGTTCGATTGACGCCGGTTCTAACCTTGGATTCGCTGAAGCATGTAACCTTGGAGCAAAAAATTCGGTTGGAAAAATTTTCGTTTTCCTGAACGACGATATGACTGTCCGGCCCGGATGGTTGACCGAACTCACCGGGCCTGTCAAGGATGGTTACGTTTCGTGTACCGGGGGGAGAATTCTTTCTGAGGATGGAAAAAAAGTCGATTTCGCGGGAGGAACGATCAATCTTATTGGATGGGGATTCCAGACCGGCCTTGGAGAGCAGGCTCCGGATCCGGATGATGAATTCGCTGGAACGAGCAAAATCCCGTTTGCCTGCGGCGGAAATATGGCGATCGATGGCGATGTCTTTGAAAAGGCCGGCGGATTCGACGGGGATTATTTCGCGTACTATGAGGATGTCGATCTCGGCTGGCGATTGCGCCTTTTCGGAGAGGAAATTTCATTCTGCAACAAGGCTGTCGTTCATCACAACACCGGAGCGACAGGAAAATTATTGCCTCCAGCCGTCAAATGGTTCCTTCAGGAGCGAAATGCCCTCCAGACAATATTCAAGAATTATTCCGATAAATTTTTCCCGAAAGTGCTCCCGATCGCGATGGCGCTTGTCTGGGTCAGGGCTGAAATTCTCAGCAACCTCGATGAAACCGATATTTTTCCCGACAAGTACTGGAGGGAAACGATACTCGGCGACGACAAGCTCCTGGATGATTCTAAAAGTCCTGGAATGGTGAAAGGATTACTCGATACGGTAAAGGGATCCATAAAAGCCGGATTGAAAAGTACGCGCAAGTCCAATATGCCCGAGGGTTATCTTCCGTTGGAGAACAAGGGCGCCGCGGGATTGCTCGCGTTGGAGTGGTGCCTGAATAACTGGGATAAACTCCTTGAGAAACGCGAAAAAGTCCAGTCGATGCGTACGAGGAATGATGTGGAGGTCCTTCCGTTGTTTGACGATCCCCTTCGTCCGGTTCTTGGACATCCCAGGGAAGTAGCTGCTATGAAACCCTTAGAATCCGTTTTGAATGAACTGATGCGTGGTTGAGGCATTGGGATTTTATTTTACAAAGGGGAGAGATGAGTGTAATTTCGTATATTAATAACCTGTGCGTTGATTCAGAATTTCCTTGTAGGGGCAGTGCTTGCTCTGCCTATCAGGGACGCAGCAAGCAGCGCCCCTACAATATAAAAAAAACATGCTTTCACCATGCGCAGTTTGGTATTATGTAACGGGAGATCGAAAATGATGAGAACCGCGAATCCGACACTTAACGAAAAAGTATTTATGAACGCCGCGGAGGAATCGTACGGCGAAACCACGATGACCATCCAGGGTACGGTGAATAAAACCTTCCTGCTCTTACTGATGGTTGTCGTTTCCGCATCGTTTACCTGGAAAATGTTCCTTGAGTCGGGGATGCCTGCGGTGTTTCCTTGGATGATCGGTGGAGCTATCGGCGGCCTGGTCATGGCGATCGCGACTATTTTTCTGAAACGCTGGGCATGGATAACCGCTCCGATCTACGCGCTTCTCGAAGGATTATTCCTAGGCGGGATATCATCGATGCTTGAGGCATATTTCGCGGGTATTGTCATACAGGCGGTCGGACTGACTTTCGGGACGTTGCTCATCATGCTCACGATTTACAAGTCCGGACTAATAAAGGTAACCGATAAATTCCGAATCGGCATAATGGCGGCAACGGGCAGCATTTTCCTTATATACATGGCGACATGGATTCTCGGGATGTTCGGGGTCGCGATCCCGTACATTCACGGAAACGGCCTGATCGGGATTGGATTCAGCCTGGTTGTTATAGTGATCGCTGCCCTGAACCTGGTTCTCGATTTCGATTTTATCGTGAAAGGCCAGGAGGTCGGGGCGCCGAAGTATATGGAAATGTACGCGGCGTTCGGGCTGATCGTGACACTTGTGTGGCTTTATATCGAATTCCTGAGGCTTTTATCGAAGCTGCGGAGTCGGTAGGATTATATTTAAAAAATATTACCTCTGGTAAAGAAGCAGGAGTACAGCATGATCACCAAGTGGAAACTGGGTAATTTTAAGTCTTTCAGGGACGAGACAGAAATCGAGATGGGGCCACTCACGATATTCGCCGGCCCAAACAGCAGTGGTAAGAGCGCCATTCTCCAATCAATCCTTATGATAAAACAGACCCTGGAAAGCAGACTGCCATCAAGGGCATTAGTGCTGAACGGAAATTTAATAAAGCTGGGGAAGTTTGGTGATATTATTAATTCTACCGGAATGGATATATGTATCAGTATTGGATGCGAATTCGATTTAAAGGCAAGCACTCGGAATATAGCTAGATCTGGATTTGAAGTTAAATTTACAACAGATACAACTGCGACAAAGTATCATGAACAAAACAAACCGATCGTTCAATCATGCCGATTAGCAGCTGGTGAAGAATTTATTGAAGTTAGCAGGTCAGTTAAAGACCTTAATGAACTAGCTGAGCAACACAAAATATTTCTGATTCCTGAGGAATTAGCCTACCTGCAGTATCAGGTTATTAACAATATGATTCGGGTACCTTCCAAGTTAACTTATATTCCATATGCCACTATCTTGGAATCCCTAGATGCTGCCGGATGTAAAATGGAAAAATTTTTCCCAGTGGAAATTCTGGAGCGGGAGTCACTATTGTCATTTATCGAAATATTCCTTGAAGGAAATATCTCAATAAATTTTCTGGCCCTTCCAGAAGTTAGATATAAGTTAGATTTTGAAGTCCCGGATCGTTTTTTTGAATTATATGAAGAATCTCTTACAGAAGACGAAAGAGATGTCTTGATGCCAGAGTCAATCAAGCCATACATTTTATCGCTAAGAAATGTCCTTATATTCTGGGGAGTAATTCTTGAGAATCTAGATAGAATCAATTCTCCGGAGCATAAAAAGCTTAATAAAGATTGGGATGATGGAATAGCTGACTTTCCTGTAACCAAGGCAGAAGGTAATCGTATGGATATAGAAGCAATTGGTGAAGATTTTAACGAGGACGTATTACCTGACGATTTAAAGTGGCTCCTGGATATTGATAATTATTTCAAACAGAATCCTGATAAATGTCCATGGAATTCTTTTGTGAGAATGGTGGAGATATTAAGTGCAACCTATGGCTTTCGTTCTAAATCAGATCCTTCAGCGGAACCTGCAGGTATGATAGCATTTAAAGAGTATAAAGAATATTTCAAAAATGTCATTGGAGATTATTATGTTCCTAAGCGGTCAGAGCCATTATTAATAACAATAAACGAAATCACTGAGTACTTTACGAGTTATATACACTACCTGGGGCCCTTACGAGAACCGCCACAAGCATTATATCCACTCGACACACAACTTGAAGAGAAAAACGTTGGAATCAAGGGTGAATATACTGCAACTGTGCTTGAATATTACAAAGATGACACGATTGAATATATTCCATCTAATGTTTTTGCCAATGGAGATGAATTAGGGGGCGTTTTGCAAAGAATAGATGACGTCATAAAAAGCGTCACTCTTAAAGAAGCAATTATTGACTGGCTACAATATCTTGATGTCGCAAAGGATGTAGTCACAGAAGATAAAGCAAATCTTGGTATTGAATTACAAGTTGGCATCAATGATAATACAGATCTTCACAGCCTAATGCACGTAGGTGTCGGTGTGAGCCAGGTCCTACCGATTCTAGTCATGTGCCTTTTGGGCAGAACAGATTCGATATTTATCCTGGAGCAGCCGGAATTGCACCTGCACCCGAAAGTTCAGACACGACTGGCAGATTTTTTCTTATCGATGTCACTACTTGATAAACAATGCATTATCGAAACCCATAGCGAGTATATAATTAACAGGCTGAGATACCGAATTGCTGCATCGACAGATGAAGAAATCTGTGAGAGAGTAAAAATTATATTCGTTGAAAAAAAGCATGGCGCGTCCACGTGCCGGGAAGTCGAAATCAACCGGTACGGAGCGATTCTTGACTGGCCTGAAGGCTTTTTCGATCAATCAGCGGATGAAGCAGACATGATCCTTCGGGCTGCTATGCAGAAACGTGCTGCCGAAGGGAAAGGTGGTAAGAATGACTTCAGCGACAATTGACGCATCTTTGCTTGCTGTCCCGCTTGAATCATCTGGAGAAACAGGATTGACACAGTACATCGCTTCCATTAGCGAATGGCGCAACATTATGTGTGATGGCCTTTTAAAAGCTTACATCAGGAAGCAGACAGAAGAATTACTTAGCCAAATCGACAGATTTCCAGACTTTGAAACATTGAAAAAGAACATCAAGAATCAACATGATTCTCCTTATACGGTTAGGGACATACATCAGGTGGTTACCGACCTTAGATCTCGATCTTTATGCTTTGAGGATGAGTTTGGGATTAGGGATTTGTTGACAGATAAAGAAGAAATTTCGCCTGATGTTACTGAGAACCTTGATGATGACCTAAAGGAACAACTACTCAAAAATTTGGTTTTATTAATGGTGATTAACAGAATTGGCCATGGGAGTGATCAGCCATTAATTGTAGGCTTCCAAGCACCAGACTCAGGTACGGTGCATGTAAAAGCACGAAAGCATGACGTTGAATATGTCGATGGCTTTCTGCCGGAAAAAATTCCCCATAAGCTTAATGGTGATGTAAGGCTTTACTCAAAGAGTTTTGCCCTGATCAGGGATGTTAAGGCTCAAGATTATTTTTTACAAAATCAAAATGAGGAAGGAATGATTCGAGCTTTACGAATAAAAATATCCCAGGCCTATTTACAAAGGGGAGAGAATCCCGACTTGAACCAACCGAGTTATAATCCTCTTGGAAAAGGGTTTATAGAAAGTGTAAACCTTTATATGAAAGCTGGTAAAGACTTAGAGAAATTATTAAAAACCATGGTTGAAACCTTTGAAAGGATTGCGGTCGGTAAATCCCACTGGTTAAGAACCGGTAAAAGCGGTGGTAGTCCTCAGAGAGTCAGGGACAAGGATGGAGCAGGCGCATGGCGAAGAAAGGTTGACCAGGTATCACGGCTTCATTATTGGCAATGCCCGGCAGGGCGTATTGAATTTGCAAATGTAACAACCGAGCATAATGACGACACGATTATTTTTTAAGACGCAATTATGATGTGATAATTTCTCACTTGCAAACATCCATCTATCGTTCTAAAGTGTCCACCACGGTTGAGGGGATGATCCAGAATTGTCCGGGAGAATTACATGGATTTTGATGGAATACATAATGAATATCTGACCATCAGGAAAAAAGCCCTTTCCGAAGTCAGGGATAGTCTCAGGGGGAAATCTGTCAGGTTCAATGACCTTACACTTCGCGACGGGCACCAGTCATTATTCGCGACCCGCATGACCGGAGAGCAGATCGCGAGAGTGGTCGAGGATATCGCGCGGTCGGGCTTTTATAACATGGAAGTCTGGGGAGGGGCGACACTCGATGTCTGCATGCGGTATCTCGATGAAAATCCGTTTGAACGCCTTGGAATGATCACAAAGGCATGCAAGGGCCGTTCATTAACGAGGGCACTCTGCAGGGGCGCGAATTTATTCGGATACCAGCCCTATCCGGCCGACATCATCAGGGATTTCTCTGTGGCGGCACTCGGTCGCGGCCTCGACATCATGCGGATCTTTGACGCCCTTAACGATCCGGAAAATTTGAAGATCGCCATAAAGTCGGTAAAGGACGCGGGCGGTAAAGTCGATGTCGCGGTCAGTTATACAACCGGACCGATTTTCACGGTCGATTACTGGACCGATAAATGCAAGACCTATGAAAATCTCGGCGCGGATATTGTTACGGTCAAGGATATGGCCGGACTCGCGACACCGGAGGTCGCCTGGGAGCTGATCCCGTCGCTCAAAAAGACGCTTACTGTGCCTATTCACTGGCATTCGCACTGCACTCCCGGCTACGGGCATATTACCGCTGTTATAGCCATGATACTGGGGATCGATTGTATCGACACGTGCTTCATGCCGTTCGCCGGAGGGTCATCGCATCCATCGGTGGAGCTTCTTCATTTCTTCGCCCGGCGCCTGGGACTCGATGACGGTCTCGACGGGTCGAATTTTGTAAAAATCGATACGGAACTCAGGGATATCAGAAAAGCATTGAACGAGTATGATAAATTCCAGGATTACATACCTGAGCCGTTTAAAGTGACAGGGCAACTGGAAATATTAGCCGATGACGTGATTGTCGCGATCACACTTGGCGATTTAAAAATTGCCACGACCCTCATGCAAAAGATTGAGGCTGACCTCGGATTCCCGCCGCCCGACGATGCTGTTCGGGACGCGCAGGTGCCGGGCGGTATGCTTACCAACATGCTTTCCCAGCTTGAGACATTCGGGATGATCGACCGGTTATCGGATGTCCTGGAAGAAATTCCCGTGGTCAGGGAAGCATGCGGGTATGTTCCTCTTGTGACGCCGACAAGTCAGATCGTCGGGGTCCAGGCGGTTAATAATGTAAAATTCGGACGCTGGCAGAATAATATTGTCGACTACGTTCGTCTTGTGAAAGGTGAGTTCGGGAAAACACCGGTCGATATCGATCCCGATTTCAGGGAACAGATCACCGGGCAGAGGGAAGAAACCCGCTACGATCCATCCGGTTTTGATTACACGCTTCCCGAATCGAGGGAATTCGAATCGGAAGGGCTTTATCCGGACAGGGAGAGCGAATTGTGTTATTACCTGTTCCCGAAAGTAGCGGGCGGGCAGAACGGATTTCTCGCGCGCAGGGCCGCGGAAAGGCGTCAGAAGGCCACCGAGACCGAGCACAAAAAATATATCCTCCAATTGAGAGAGCAGGCGCAGTCCAAGTTAACGAGCAGGAATCCAAGGGTGTCGAACCTGACCCCGGATGAGGCAACCAGCCTTCACGATCTCATTATGTCGGAGGTCCAGGGCGGGGAGTTCTACGATGAGGAATTGCCGTTGAGTGAACCGGGCACACTGAAAGAGAAAGTCGACGAAATTTTCAAAAAAGGCTGAATGGTCCTCATGTAATATGAGGATACCAAAATAATTCATCATTGTGAATCAATGCAGATTATTGAAACAACTACTAAGTTTCATTGATAATATTATGGAGCACACAAACTCTTAATGAAAAAAAAGCCCGGCCTAAAACCTTGCTAATGGTCCATCAAGATGGTAAATAGTATTGCTTTAAAGAGAATTACTTTTGCAGCTCTGGGTCTAGTAAGGTCAGAGAGGACCAATTATGTCAAATGAATTAAAAATTGTTGAGTTAGCAATTGTAGTCGTTGCTCAGAACCATAATCCGACAATCCTAAATTCTGATTATCTTAAGTATAATGGAATTGTACCTGATAATTGGGAAATCGGTGAGGGTGTTTTCACTTCGGACCTTATGTCAAAAGTCGCATTTAAAAATGGAATTACACTCATATCACAGCTAGATAAACTTGTCCTGTTAGAATCGTTATCTGATAAAAATTTTGATGAAATTATAGGTCCAACTATTATTTTAAAGTATGTAGAAAGCTTACCTAAGGTAGATTATAGAGGTGTAGGGATAAATTTCCGCGGACATGTACCAATGGGCGATGAAATGGAAGCTAGTAAATATGTAACCGACCATTTCATTAATGATGGACCATGGAAAGCAGTTAATGGTACTGAGACTCAATCTTCTGTGCAATTTGAATATGTTCTAGAAAATTATTCATTCAGTTTATCTCTTGTAGGAACCTCTCATATAAAAGAGGACCAAGAAATCCCTTGTGTCCTTCTTACAGCCAATTTCCATTTTGAAATCACGGGCAATATAGATGAGAAAGTAGGAAGGACCAAAGAAGCATTATTAAAATGGGGGAAATGTATAGATCAATATCAATCTTTAGTTTCAACAATCTTCAATGGTGGAGTAAAATAATGTCTCTGGAAACAATGCCAACTACTAGTGAATTACAACGTGTCGCCCAGGCCGTGTACAACACTGAACTTAAATCAATGTGTTCAGCGGTTAATCGTGAACGCAACATCCTTTATCCAGATATCCACTCAACACAAACATCCGGCTCCGTAATTATTGAAATGGCCTCGGAGAATATATATAAACAAGGGCATAGCATGACTTGCACCCTCATTGACAAGGTATTTATGGAGCATGTTAATGCGATTTCAGAAAAACCTGCTCGAACTAGCTTATGGTCTGAAGATCCATTTATTGTAGTAGGGAAAAGGCTGGCTAAGAAACAAAACTTAGTAAAACACCTTGGCTGGACCCCTGAGCAGACAATGGAAGTTCGTATGAGTCTATCCACATTTGAAGATGATTGGAATGCCCCAGGAATGGACGCTTATGACGATCTCTAGTTATAAACGTGGAGAAATTGTACTGGTCAGATTTCCCCAATCGGACCATATACATTTTAATCGTAGACCTGCATTAGTTGTGCAAGATGAAAATGTACAAACAGGCATGGATGATAGGATCATTGTTCAGATCACATCAAATACTGATCGGACTGGACCAAGCAGGATCAGAGTGGATAAAAATACCACAGAAGGCACTGCTATGAGTTTGCTATCAGATTCGATTATTCGGGCTGATAAAATTGCTACTGTAAGGCATCATGCAATAGACAGAACAATTGGAAACTGTCCAATCATGGACAAAGTCGATACCGCTTTGAAGATTATTCTTGGCTTATAGTGATACTAGGTTCAACTAACTTGCTATCCTGACAAGTTTACATCGCCATTGACCCCTGACCGAACCCTCCCTATAATTTAGCCCATCATGCCGAAATTAAATCATATCGCGATTTTAGTATCTGACCTCGACAAGGCTGTCCAGACATTCAATAAGATCTGGGGAATCGAACCGGAGCATGTAGTCTCTCTTGAGGAGCACGGAATCCGGACCGCGGCCTACCATTTCGACAACATCATGGTCGAGGTGATGGAGCCCATTAACAAGGAATCCGGAATGGCCAGGACCCTTGAGAAGCGTGGGGCGGGAATTCATCACATTGCTGTCGAGACAGATGCTATCGCGGAAAAAATGGACGAATTAAAAAAGGCGGGGATAAGGCTTACAATGGAGGAACCCGCTGTCGGGTACGGCGGTAACCTGATCTGTTTCCTGCATCCGAAGAGCACAGAAGGCATCCTGACAGAGCTGGTAGAGCTTACAAAGGAGCAGTGATTTAATGTCACGCACCCAGAAAGAACGTCGCGAGGATTTTCACGCCCGGTATGCCGACGCAATGAAAGGGGGCGGGGAGAAAGCCGTTCAGCGTCAGAGAGATCAGGGTAAAATGCTGGCCCGCGAACGTCTTGAGGTCCTTCTCGATCCAAATTCTTTCTTTGAATACGACACATTTGTTGAAACCCCGAAGGTCAAGGGGGTCAAGAAAAATATTGGCGACGGTGTCGTGACGGGGAACGGGGCGATCCACGGACGGCAGGTTTTTGTGTACGCACAGGATTTTACAGTCATGGGTGGAAGTTTCGGTGAACGCCACGCGAAGAAAATTCGCAAGATTCTCGAACACGCGATCCGCGCCGGGGCGCCGGTTATCGGCTTATATGATTCCGGCGGGGCGAGAATCCAGGAAGGGGTTTTCTCTCTTGCGAGCGTAGCGGGCATTTTCTACCGGAACGTGATGGCATCCGGAGTCGTTCCTCAGATAGCAGCGATCATGGGTCCATGCGCGGGAGCCGCGGCATATTCCCCGGCCCTGATGGACTTCATTTTCATGGTCAAGGATACATCCCATATGTTCCTGACCGGCCCGAATGTAATCAAGGAAGTGTTAAGCGAGGATGTCACGTTCGAGGAACTCGGCGGATGCGCCATGCACAACACCACATCGGGAGTGGCGCATTTCTCGACGGATAATGAAGATGAATGCCTGATGATGATCCGGACGCTGTTGAACTTTCTTCCCCAGAACAACCAGGAGGACCCTCCAATCATCCCGACCGATGACGATCCGTTTCGGAGGGAACCGCTGCTTGATACGATCATTCCCGACGATCCCGCGAAACCGTACGACATGAAGGATATTCTCACAGCCGTGCTTGATGAGGGTGAATTCCTGGAAATCCAGGCGCATTTCGCTAAAAACCTGATAATTGGTTTCGGGTCGCTTGGCGGACTTCCAGTGGGGATTGTCGCGAATCAACCGAAAGTTCTCGCGGGATGCCTCGATATCAACTCGTCCGACAAGGCGGCCCGATTTGTGAGGTTCTGTAACGCGTTCAATATTCCACTGGTCACATTTGTCGATGTCCCCGGGTTCCTTCCCGGCAAGAGCCAGGAATTAGGCGGGATCATCCGCCACGGCGCGAAACTCCTGTGGGCTTATTCGGAAGCCACGGTTCCGAAACTGACCGTAATCACACGCAAGGCATACGGCGGGGCGTACTGTGTAATGTCGAGCAGCGAACTTGGGAGCGATTTCAATGTCGCGTGGCCGTCGGCGGAAATCGCGGTGATGGGAGCGAAGGGAGCAGCGAATATTCTTTTCCGGAAGGAACTTGATAAAGCGAAGGATGTCGAGAAAGTCATGGCGGAAGTAGTGGCCCGGTTCGAAGAGGAATTTTCCAATCCCTATGCCGCCGCGGCACGAGGTTTGATAGAAGCGATAATCGAACCCAACCAGACACGCGAAAAACTGATCGGGGCGATGGCGGCGCTCCAGAACAAACGCCAGAACCTTCCGATGAAAAAGATTGGCAATATGCCATTGTGATAGATTCCAGAAATGCGTGAATTTATTCCTTTCATCCTTGCAATTAACAACTTTTTCCGGTTCTCTTAACACTGACAATGCCACCGATCCTTGTTCCGATAATCGGATTTCTCGTTGGATTTTTCCTCATCGCCCATATCGGCGCGAGATTTGCCCAACCGCGCGACCCTTCCATTCCGGATCCCAATTTTAATAACCTGCTTCTCGGCGCGACAACATCAATCGCAATTTACAGTTTTCTCATCACCGTACTCGGCATGTCGGGATGGTTCGACAAGTGCTACATCATTACGCTCATCCTGTTTCACGTTGTACTGGTGCTTTTCATCATTCACGTAATCCGGTGGCGAAAAATCGGGAAACCCAAATTCGACTGGTCCGCATGGGCTCCACCCGATCTACCAACAAAAATCCTCCTCTGGCTGCTGATTCTTTTCCAGGTCGGGATGTTCGTAAACGCCATCGCTCCGTTTATTAACCTGGACTCTGAGACATACCATTACCTTTTCATACGCGAATGGCTTGAGAATGGACAGATCACTGTCTACCCTGGGAACGGCTACTCGTATTATCCACTCACACTTGAAACATCCCTCGCCTCAGCGTACGACATGGGTGTACGATTCAGCCCGAAAGGTGAAAACCTCGGACCGGAAGCCGCGAATCTCGGTTTCTGGTTCATGCAGCTCCTGTTGATGGGCTGGCTGATCGGTTTCTGTTCCAGGCGCGGGCGGGTTCGAGTGGGATATCTCCTTGCTGTCGCGGTTTCGGGGCTTTTCTACTGGCCGGTGATAGCGTACTCGGGCGATGTCGACGGCGGGGTTGCATTATTTGCGCTCGCCGGGGTTTTTCAATACCTCGAATGGCTGGAGTGGCGAAAGAAACCAAACGACTTCCCGGAAAAGCCCGAGCAAAGATTTTATGCGTTCCTATGGTTATTACGAAAAATCGGGTTCAGCCAGCTCGCGCTGGCAGGATTGTTCTTAGGCACTTCGCTCGCGTCCAAGTATTCAGCGATCCCGATAGCCGGACTGGTATTCCTGCATGCCCTCTGGATTTTATTAACCGACAGGCGTAACAGGAAAACAAACGTTCACGCGTTCATTGGATTCTTGATCTTCCTTATTATCCCAATCATCCCATGGTACTTCCGGAATTTCCAAATCACCGGGAACCCGATCTTCCCGTTCATGCGCGACCTCCTCGGCGGACCTGAACCGGCATTCGCGGATGATATCAATACCTGGACCGGGTGGGGTCTCGCGGTCAATCTGAAAAATTACATACTCTACCCGTTCAAGCTCGCGATGTTTTACAAATTAAAACCGCCGTTCGAGTGGATACGCGTGCCGTACATGTACATCTCATGGCTTTTCGCGCTGGCGCCGTTTGCCGGGATTTTTCTTTTCCACAGGCGAATCGAGAGAATTGTCGCGATCTGGTGCTTTATCTTTTTCACCATCGCGTTTACCGTGATGAATGTCCAGACACGATATTTCCTGCCGTTCACAATTCTCGCGCTGTGGCTTGTCTGCGAATGGCTCGAGACATTGTCCTCGGCAAGACCCGCGACAGAATTAAAGAATGACACACCCATAAAGAAATTTGCCTGGGCGAAATGGGTTGTTTTCGTCATCGTACTGATACCGTTCCTCACCCAGCTCGATCTCGTGCGGAATCACATGATCGTGAGATGGCCCTACCTGTCGGGCCAGATGACGCGGTCTGAGTACGAGGAATCGATCTGGCCCAGCGCGAGGATTTTCGATAAGGCGAACGAAGTTGTGGGGGAAAATGAAACCGCAGTGATCTTTTCCCTTAGATCGTACCGGCTGGAAATACCATACACGCTTCCACCGGAGGAAATTTTCGCGACTGACGCCACTAACTCTGAAATTCTCGAGAGTCTCAGGGAAGGCGATCTTAATTACCTCCTGATCGATACCAGGATTCGCCAGTCGGCGGTTATGATCGACTGGATACTCCGGAACGGCACGATTCATGCGGACGTCGGAGGCGAGGAATATCTTTTCGATGAGGAAGAATATCTTGGCGCCATGGGACTGATTTATATCAGTCACGATCTCGCGAGGGAAATAATCAGGCACCAGGGCGGCATGAGGTTCGATGAAAACGGTATCTGGAAATGGAGAATCGATTTAAATCGTTACGGTAAACCGTACGAAGGTGGGATTTTCAGATTCCTTGCGGGAGTGGCGGAGCTTGAGATGTCGGGGCGGATTTCCGTAATTGACAGGACAGACGAATGGGAGTTGTATAAGTTGAATATGTAGCCTGTGTGGAAGTGTGGAAATCCGGGGACAGGCACTCAGATTTGCCGGGTAGTTTGCAGGGAGCGTAACCATTTGTATTAGCGGCAAATCTGTGAGCCAGTCCCCTGATACGTTCCAGTCTCAGATCTGAAAAAATTAACCTGTAAATCGAGAAGTCTTTCCGGAAATCCGATGTTCAATATTGTAGAAGTGAGAAATTTTTCTGTATAGGGGACAATCATTTCTGTAAAGGGGACAATAATTTTTGTATAGGGGGCAATCATTTCTGTAAAGGGGACAATCATTTCTGTAAAGGGGGCAATCATTTCTGTAAAGGGGACAATAATTTTTGTATAGGGGGCAATCATTTCTGT
>CBDURU010000072.1:0-18284 GCA_965369865.1 uncultured bacterium
TGGTGACTGTCGTTCAGGGGGAAGGTTCTGTGACAGTTGAATGGGGGACAGCGACAGACGCTGAGTCACCGCCGGTTGAGTATCTGCTTTACCTTGACGAAGACGATGAACCGTGGGATCAGGAACCGATGGTCCTCACGACAAGCGACCCGTACGCTTTTACGGACCTGTTTTCCAATATCGACTACCATTTCGGGGTGCGATGCCGTGACAGTGCTGACATTCCGAATACTGATAGTAATGAAAATTTCCTTGTATCAGAGACGATACCCAGGGGCTGGACGTTGGATTGGGGTCATGGGTATTTTTTAAATGAGGATGTCAAGATCGACAGCACGGGAAATATTATAATTATGGGAGAAACGAAATGGGGTATCGATTTTGATCCCGGTGAGGGACATTCATCTCATGGAGGAAACATATGGGAGGATGTGTTTGTTCTTAAGCTTAATCCGGACCTTGAATTTCAGTGGGCAGGGATAATGTTAAATGGCGGAGAATCATCTCAGGTCAGTAAAATTGGATTCTGTATAGATTCATTTGATTATATATATGTTTTGTTTTTTGAAACTTTTCACAATGAAACTTACTTATTGAAGGTTGATAATGAGGGAAACCTTTTATGGGAAAAAGTTCTTTATACATTTTCGGAGCCAACGGCAGGTAATAAAGCTATTACTGTTGACACCAACAATGATATTTATATTACTGGATATTTTAAAGATACTGTAGATTTTAATCCTGGCTCGGGAGAAGATATTTATACATCTATTGGAGGAATCGATTGTTTCATAATTAAATTCGATTCATCGGGAGTTTTCAAATGGGTTAAAACATGGGGTGGTATTGATTTTGATATATCTCGTGATCTTGCGATTGATTCTAATGGAAATATTTATGTGGGAGGTAGCTTCGAAGATACAGTAGATTTCGATCCCGGACCAGGTATTGAATATCACACATCGAATGGGTTTCGTGATGCTTTCCTGAGCTCATTCGATCCGGATGGAAATTTCCGATGGGCAAGGACATGGGGTGGAATTGAATATGAATATGTAGTCGATGTTATCGCCAGCTCTTCAGGGGTTGTTTACGTAGGCGGTAGTTTCTATGGTCAGGTTGATTTCAATCCAGGTCCGGATGAAGATATTCATACGGCAACTGAAGAACGGTACTCATTCTTATGCAGGTATGACTCCAATGGCGCATACAAATTTGTATATCAGTGGAACGGCCTGGGTCAGAATCTTTGTTTTGATGAATATGATAATTTATATATAGCCGGAAGTTTAAACAAAGATGTGGATCTGGACCCGAGTGATGGAACTAACTTTCATAGTGCAACTCCGGGGTCTAATAAATCATACTATAGCAAGTACAATCCTTCAGGAGAATACTTATGGTCAAGGGTCTGGGATGGACCTGAGAGTCAAGTAATTGCCCAGGGGATAGCAGTTGACGGTGATATTAATGTTTATGTTGTTGGCACATTTTTTGGGCCAGGTATTGACTTCGATCCTGGACCGGGATTAGACGTACGTGGTACTGGCAACTATCCGGATTCGTATACTAATGTATTGTACCTTAGCAAATTCCCCCCGGACGGATATTGGTGAAGCGATTTGCGAGACTAACCCGTCCCTGCTGATCGATTTGGCCTCACTGCTATTTATATTTTCACCTTTATTTTAATACTCCCCCTTAATTAACCTTAAATAATGCCGATACGAGAAATATCGCATCAGATCGATGCGGTGCCGGCGTGCGCGTATGCCGGTATCAAATAGAAAGGAGGTGAAAACATATGCCGGAAGTAAATTTACCCAATCCCATGGTCAACATGGCCATGGAGATTAAACCCGCGGACCCGATTAAGGTTCCGGATTCCCAGGGCGCCGACAGGACAATTCAGCCTCGTGAGACTGAATCGTTCGATCGTGTTCTCGAACGGATCGAACGGGCAAAATCACAGTCGCGTGATGCCCCTGTCAAAGGTTCTAACCATGAGCCTAAACAGGCTAAGCAGACCGACAGTGAGCCTGTGAAGTCCAATTCCGGGAAGTCCGAATCACCGGAAACCGCGGATGAGCAGGTTCCACAGGGTACCGCAGAGAATCCCGGATCGACTGAGACAGTAGAAACGCAGGATGGAAATTCTGCCCAGACCGGTTCAGGATCTTCAGCGGAGTCGCATGAATCCATTCCAACGGATGGATCCAATGCCGGCAATAGCGGGGCATTGGAATTCCTGGCGGGATTTCTCGGTCCGGAAGTTTCAGTAACCGCTGGACTACAAGCAGAACCATTGGTTACTGCCAAACCCGCACAACCTGCTCTGACAGTGGCGCTACCCCAGCCGGTGGATGTAGCAAAGCCGATTAATGTAGCACTGCCTGCCCAAGCCTTACCGGTTCTGACAATTCCTGTTGAATTACAGCCACCTGTGGCTGAATCAGCGCCGGTTGTTGCATTAAAACCTGATCTTGTATCAGCAATTGATGCCCGACCGGTTGATTTGCCTGTAATTGAGAACGAAGGACCTTTGTTCAATATCCAGGTGGGTCAAAATTCAAGGGAGATTGCAGTCCCGACCAATCAGGCGCAGGTACCCCAGCAGATGGTCTTTGAACCACCGGGTAATCCATTACCCGTCCAACTCGAAGCTCCAACCGTTTCTGTCAGCAATTCCGTTCCCGAATCCCAATGGACCAATATTCTCGAAATTGACAGGCTTCTGAACCCGTCTTTACGCCAGGGTTCGCAGTTGTCAAATTCACAGCAGTCGACCATTCAGCAAAACAAGACGATGCAATCGTTTACAGCGGATGCACGTCCCGATGTGAATGTAACTTCGAGAAATCCGGAACCATCGAGATTCGATTGGCGGACTCCTGAGAAACCTTCAGGCCAGGTAGTTGAGAACAGGTTGATTTCAGGCTCCAAACCCGAGATCAACCAACAGCCGGTAATCCGTGAATCTCTCTTGCAGTTCAGCGAGATTTACCGTCCGATTATCGAGCTCCCGACTCTAACGTACCAGCCGGGAACGGTGATTGAATCCAATGCGGTGGCCAATGTGGCCCGGGCAGTACATGCCCAGACCATGGCAGCTCAAAAATCCGTGGTCAATACCGAGACCCTGGTCGCGGATATCCGTGATGCGGTAATGCGATTAGCGTCGGATGGACGTGGAGAAGTGAGAATCGTCATGCATCCACCGGAACTTGGGGAGCTTATTGTCCGGATCGAGAGTTCGAAAAACGGCGTAGTGAGGGCTGAATTCCATACGCTCAGTCCACTCGTCCGCGAATCTCTTGAGGCCGGGCTTCATAAGTTAACCGAAGCGCTGGAAGCTGAAGGTTTGACTCTCGAACATGCCGGTGTTTACCTGAATCTTGGACTCGGAGCGGAAGGAAATTCCGGAGAGCCGGATGCAAATTCGGTTGGGAACTCCAATCCTCTGGATCCAAATGATGAGGAAATGTCCGGGATTTTACCGGGAGAATTCTCACCGACGGTCGAAAGGCTGCCGGAAGGCGCGACTTTCAGTGTACTTGCCTGAACTCAGGCGTTTACTTTTTAAAAAAGTAAAAAGGAGCAGATTATGCTCGCAAACGATGTAGTAAGTCTTCTCAACTCACAGACAAGCCAGACCCAGATACGGACGCCGTCCCCCGAGATGGACAAGCAGACATTTCTTATTCTCCTGACAAAGCAGCTCGCTAACCAGGACCCGCTCGATCCTATGAAATCAGAGGAATTCGTCAGCCAGCTTGCGCAGTTCAGCAGTCTTGAGCAGGCGATGACCCTGAATGCAAATTTCGAGCAGTTCATGGCGTTCCAGCAGCTTACCCAGGCGACCAGCCTTATTGGTAAAACCGTAGTCTGCCTGGTTTACACGCCGGAAGGCCTCATTCCTGTTGCAGGTGTTGTAGAAATGGTTATGACGCTTGATGGGCAGGTCTACCTGAAGCTGTCGGACGGCAGCGAGGTTGAGTTGTCTTCGGTAATTTCGGTTGAACCAACGCCGACTGGAGAGGATGGTGATTCCTGATGACAGCTTTACCAATTCATCCTGGAACCCCGCCCCCGGCTCCGTCAACGACTCAACCGGCACGGATTGTTAAGAACTTCCGTAGTACCTCATTCGATCCGGGACAGTTCCGTCGTGAGCTTGATTCCCGAATTAAACCGGAGGGTTTGAAATTTTCCCGCCATGCAAGAAAGCGTCTTGAAATGCGCGGGATATCGTTCACTCCCGATGGGTTAAAAAGGATCGAAAGCGCGGTGAACAGGTTGGCCGGCAAGGGGTGCAGGGATGCTTTGATTATTGCCGGTAAACTTGCCCTCGTTGTTGGGGTTGATAACCGTACTGTTGTCACCGTGATGGATCAGGACAACATGCATGAGTCTGTGATTACTAATATCGATTCCGCGGTTTTCGCATAGATAAAACCAGGGATTTCGAATTTTATTGAGAAGTAAATGAGAAGTAATTAAGGAATTTCTTAGTGAGAGCATATGAGTGAGAAGGACGGTTCGGACCTCCCGGAGGAGAACCCCTCTCACCGGATCGACCGGAAGTGTCGATCCGCACCAAACAAAGTAACATGCGCATTCTGCGCATGACATTATGTCCCATTTGCATTCTGCAAATGGCCCATAATAAAAATACCGGCATTTATCCCTTTGTTACGGGATTGCGTGGATTTAAGGCGCAACCGGTACGGCGTTTATTGTTTAAACTTTTAACGACTAAATTTAAACTCCAAGGGAGGATTTTAAATGGTTGGAAGCGCATTATATGCCGCGATAAGCGGCTTGAAGACCCAGCAGGTTAAGCTGGACGTTATAGCCAACAATGTCGCCAACCTCAACACCTATGGGTTCAAAGCGTCGAGAATCGCGTTCAGCGATCTCCTTGCCCAGACCCTGAGATCCGCAGCGGCCCCGCAGTCGGGGCGTGGCGGAACCAATCCTGTTCAGGTAGGTGTTGGCGTTCAATTGGCGGCCATCGATACGATAACTACCCAGGGGTCAATCCAGACAACTGGTAATCTGACAGACCTTGCTATTAACGGTGAAGGATTTTTTATCATATCGGATGGCACCAGGTTGGTTTACACACGGGCAGGAAATTTCTCACTGGATGCTGAGGGTGCATTTATAACCCCAAACGGTTATCGCGTTCAAGGATTTACCGAATATAATGAAGCTGGTGAGATAGATACATCGACTACCCTGTCCGATATTATTGTTAATTTCGGAGAGAAACTCGCAGGCAGGGCGACAACCGTTGTTAATTATTCATCTAACCTTGATTCTAGTTCGTACACCTTCGGTTCAGCGGAACTGATGACGGCTGGATCAACAGGATTTACTATCGCTGCAGGTATCGCGGTCCCGATCGCAAATTACTCAGGTATCCAGGTTGATGACGGTACCATCAACGGACCTCTTGGCAACCTGGATGCAGGTCCCGGTGACTTGATCCTTAATGGACAAAATATCACTTTTACATTCCCGGTGGGTTTTGTCTGGGGAAACCCGGCTACCGTGGCGCAATTCATTGCTGATGAGATCAACAGCCAGTCATCTATTATTTATGCCAGGGTTGGATCTAATGGCGAGTTATTGCTTCAGAATATCATCGGGGGTGAAGGTAATGATATCATCATCGCTGGTAATGCCCCCTATCTGACCCTCATCGGACTTGCGGCTGGTACGTACGAGGCTCCCGAGGCGGATTCCTCACTTGCTGGTTTGCATACCCTCACAATTACCGATGCCGTTGCCGCTACTGACACAACCACTATCCCTGTGGCGGCTGGTGCATTAGCCGCGGATACCATTGATATCTATGGAATAGTCGGTGGTGTGCCCGGACCGGTCACGATTTCTTATGGCCCGACTTCCGCGGCAAACACTTCAGCGCAGAACGCGCAGGTGGTTGCGGATGCAATTAATGCGGAAAACGCTGCCAATCCTAATTTCTTTATCACGGCTACCGCTAATGCTAATGGTACCATCACTTTGACTAGTGACCTTGCCGGTGAGGCAAATGAGATTATCATCTCAGACCCAGGGCCGGCGGCGTTACAATTCAACACTCTGGGAACCTTTGATGGCGTCAACTATGTAGTTAGTAATGGTGTGGATGCAACGGTTGAGAACCTCTTCGTTTCAGACGACGAAACTGTCACCTGGACTCGAACTATTGCCGACCAGACATCCTTCGGGATTGCAAGTACTCTTGACAACCTCGAAACTCTGATTCTTGGTGATAACCCGCCTTTCCCACTGGTTCCGGGAGTAACCCTGATTGCGGATGAACTTCTGCCAGGACAGGCTACTATCCAGACACACGGTGCTTTCGAGCACCAGACCAGCATCATTGTCTTTGATTCTGCCAGTAACGAACATCAGGTGAGAATCATTTTCCAGCATACCGGGGCTGGTGAATGGGAGTGGACCGCGAGTCTTCCAAATGAACCGCAGTATTCACTGACCAATACCAGTGGAACGGTAACATTTGGGCCAAATGGTTTACTGTTGTCCGGTAACCCGACTATACCGATTATATTTACGCCTGTCGGGGCTAACACCCTCAGGATTTACCTTAATTTCGATGGGCAGGGGAACCCGATTGACGGAATAACCCAGTTCGCGGCAAATTCAACAACAGTTGCTGAAAGCCAGGACGGTTACTCCATGGGAACTCTCCAGGCATTTGGGTTCGACCCGTCAGGCACTCTTCAGGGCGTTTATTCAAACGGTCTGACCAGGCCGCTTGGCCGTCTGGCGCTTGCCGTTTTCTCAAATCCGGCCGGCCTGCACAGGCTGGGCGACAATAACTGGGTTACGACACAGAACTCCGGACTTCCAAGGGTTGCCTTAGCACGTGAAAGCGGCGCCGGCGAGATTCTCGCTGGTTCGCTTGAACAGTCGAATGTCGACCCGGCTACCGAATTTACTGAATTAATTGTAGCTCAACGTTCATTCCAGGCGAATTCGAGGATCATCACTACCCAGGACCAGATCCTGCAGGAAGTCGTGAACCTCGTCCGGTAATTTTTTGAAGTTTTGACTAAATTCAATGAAGTATTTTCAATGGGGACACCTAATCAGGTGTCCCCTTTTCCAGTTTCAAGGCAACTCGGGCCACCGGACTCTTCTTAAAGGCTCCAGCCAACCCTCATCCAATGGTCTCGCCATAAAATTCCCTTTTTCATCCTTTCCAACTTTTGCCCATGGATATCGGGTCTCGTGCGGGAAAATTATTAGAGCTCCCTCGTCCATCCATTGCGAAAGCAGTCGTTCCTTCAACTCGACCTGCTTCAATGGATCAAGGTCATAACCCATGATCCACGGAACAGGCATATGCGCTCCCGTCGGAATCAGATCGCTCACAAATATTGCTGCTTGATCGTTCTCATCTGGCCCGATTCGAACAATTGACTGCCCGGGCGTATGTCCACCGACAACCTGGAAATTTATACCGGGTACGATCTCGATTTCATTATCTCCGTCATGAATTTCCATAAGACCTGCCTCATGGATCGGCAACCAGTCCTGTTCCAGGTAACTTGCGCGGTTTCTCGGATTTGGATTTAGGGCGGTCTCCCATTCTGTTGCATGTACATGATGCCTTGCGTTCGGGAAATGCGGGATCAGCTCGCCTTTCTTATCGTAAATCGTGAGTGAACCTGAATGATCGAAATGAAGGTGCGACAGGATCACGTGATCTATATCTTCCGCTTTCAAACCCAGTCTGGCCAGTTCCTCATCGATTGATGTTATGTGATCGATGCCATAGATGAACTCGAATTTCTCCGGGTTTTTGTTGCCGATCCCGGCTTCTATCAATATTTTCCGATCTTTATTGACCGCAAGCAGGCAGGAAAGGCACATATCGATACGGTTGCGTTCATCGGGAGGTTTGACTTTTTCCCACATGGGTTTCGGGATGACTCCAAACATCGCTCCGCCATCGAGACGGTAAAGCCCGTCGGAGATGGCGTAGAGGGTCCAATCGCCGAGTTTGTATTCAGGGGGTTTTCTGTCTGGCATTGTTGATCTCTTTCTATTTCATGCGCAGGATGCACATGTTACTGAAGATCATGCGCAGAATGCACATGTTACAGGTACAAGGCTACATGTCGTATCAAATTATTTGCACAAACGCAACTATTAATTAAACTTAATGATTACAAATTATTGAACCTATTGTATTTATGAAAGGTCTCATCAGCAGGAACCTTAAAAGAATAGAAACCTCCTCACGATGTGGTAAAACATGGAGCGGACGATAAAGACATCGTCCGTTTCGTGATTTTAGCCTCCTCGACATTAAATCTCCTTGTAACCTGCGCAGAATGCACATGTTGAGACCGGTGCAAAAGTACTGATCCACAAGAGGGCGCAGCAAGCAACGCCCCTACAAGCCTCTATTCATTAGGATCTTGACTGTAGGGGCGTTGCTTGCTGCGCCCAATTTCCCCTTTTGCAACGGTCTCATTTCACGTTAAAATGGGCCTGCGATGTCCGCATTGATCCATTCTATCTGGAGGGCTGTGATGTTGACAAAAATAAGGACAAGGACCCATATCCAGTATAAAATCAGGGCTGCGAGAGGGGTTTTACCGTTGTGATTTTCGCGCCAGGTTTCGACGCCGGCGACCATGAGGATGAGAATCGGCAGGAATATGAAAAGTTTGAAGAAGAAAAACCATGGACCATAGAAGGTTTGGAATATCGTATAAACCGCCGCTGTCGACAACACTACCAGGATTACCCCCTTTATAAAATGATTCGACCGGGGGAACATAATTATGGTCCATAAAATTGTGATCGCAGGCGCGGTGACCGCCAGAAGTACACCGGTTTTATCGAGTTGAAGGTTACGATCGTCCGATGGGACCCATAAGTGGAGAAACCTGAGCATGTTCTGCAAAAATCCGCTCGCGATATTTTCCGCCCAGTAGGTTTTGCCGTGTGTGCCGTAATACACAAGCACCTGGAAGACATTCATGTTCCGGTAATCTTCCGGGTTTGGCCCCCACTTTGCGTAAGCCCAGGCTGCATAGCTGAGAATCAGTAAATACGGGATCGCGACCGCAAGTGTTGAAACGATGCCCACTTTCAAGCCGGATACCAGGCGTTGTTTGAGTGGTGGATTTTCCTCACCTGCAAACCACAATGCATGCGTTATCAGTGCGGAAATTGTGAATATCGAAATTTGATGAAACAAGCACGCGATGACGAAAGTTATTATGGAGGGGATATAATTTTTCAAACGTCCGGGATTTTCGGCTCTCCAGGGAAGATAGAGGTATGTCAGCCAGATCCAGATTAACGCTGGCATGTACTGGGCGCCATCGTTAGCGAAATGCATGAATGTGTAGGCAAACGCGCACGCTATCGCGGTCGGAAGCGCGAAGAGGGTGCCCGGGAAGAGCTTACGGAGAACAACATAGGTCAATGAAACATTTACCGCGCCAAGAAATCCGTTCAGAACCTGCATCCAGGTCAGGGGATCGAGCCTTTTCACATTGGTGAAGAGCCACTGTATCCAGTCCGCTCCGTGATAAGTAAATTTCAACACGGGATAATAAATCAGGTGGTGGGGATGGCATCCGAGCCATGGTTGCCAGAGCACAAGCAGATCCCGGGATGTGGGAACGGTATCGACATGCTGCCACGCGACAGGAAGGATTTCGTACCAGATAAGGGCGAGAATAAATAATACCCATGCAGTTAAAAGTTCCGTTCTTCCCGTTCGGATTCCGGCTTTGTCATTCCTGCCGGTCACATTATTTTTCTCCGGCTTACCCATTTTTTACCTGAAAATTACAACCGTGGCGCCGTCGCCGCCCTGGTACGGTTCCGCGGAATTAAAATCCGCGACATATTTTAACTGCTCCAGTTTTGTGCGTACCCGGCGCCTTAAAGTCCCGGTACCGTCACCGTGTGTGCCCTTGCCATGGATAACCAGGACTTTTCTGAGCCCGTCCCTGTACGCCTGTTCGATAAAAGATTCCATTTCACCCAGGGCAATTTCCGGATGCAGATCGTGCAGATCTATGTCCGGGAGTAGTTCGCGCTCGAGTAGTTTTTTAGTTTGCGGTTTATTTCGGCGGCGTTTTTTCATTTATGGAAGGATTATAGCATGATGGTGACAGAGGAGCCGTAATCGTTCTGCCAGGTAATGAACCCTCCCTCACGGGGCTGTTGATAAAGTACTAAATCCCGTAGCGCAGGACGCCGGCCTGCTTTAGGGGACATCTCTTTTCGCTCGCCTCCATCGGTGTAATATCGGGGACACGTGCTTTTTTCCCTAATCACCACTTAGCATGATTCAACAGGTTAACTGGAGAAAAAAGACATGTCCCCAGGATCGTCACTGTAAGGGGACACCTCTTTTCGCCCGCCTCCATCGGTGTAATATCGGGGACACGTGTAAGGGGACATCTCTTTTCGCTCGTCGAAAAGCAGGTGTCCCCCCCAATGCAAAATATGTCCAATCAATTTTTGCTTATCTAAAATAACGACACTAAACGCGTGGCGTCGACAAGCTGAGTGAGACATCTCCATCCTGCACATCTCGAAAACCTTCGGGTCGAACGTGCTTGCCGACGTATATCAATGCTCAATACATCCAATCAAATTTTTAAAACGGTTTTGCTCTGATACGGTAATTACAAATTAAAAAAAAACGCCAGGGAGTGCCTGGCGTTGAAAGTTACTGTCGGATTGTAATTTTTATACTCAGGTTATTGTCGCAAAATCGTCGACCGCATCGTCGAAGGTCAGGCGTGTAAGGCCGGTGCCATCTCGATTTATCATGTAGATTTCATAATTCCCGTCGCGGTCGGACGTGAAGACGATCTTCTCTCCATCGGCCGATATGGTGGGATTGCCATCCCAGGCGGTATCGGTTGTCAGGTGCCATCGATCTCCGGACTCTAAATCGAGGAGCCAGATATCCGAGTTTCCTTCGGGCCTGCCATCATCATCTTCATCGTCACCATCTCCGTTCTCCTCGTCATCTTCGTCCTCAGTTTCGGGCCTGTCGAAAGGATCCGGTACGGTGTCGCCGGGTTGCATGCCCGGATATTTGTGACTGTCGGGATTCTTGTCTTCATCCCCGGACACTTCCAAATCTTCATCCTCGAGCTCTTCTTCTTCCGCGATGAACGTGTATACAAGCCATTTTTGATCGGCGGAGACGCTTGGGTGTTCTTCCCAGATCATGGCTTCGTTGGTCACTCTCTCCGCATCTCCCCCACGGCCGGGCGCCCGGAAGATGTAGGAATAGTTCCCGGTACGGCCCGTCCAGTACACCCAGTCGTCACCGTCACCCAGGGCAGGGGACTCATCCGGCTTGGGACTGTTGGAGACGTTATACTGGAGATCAGCCTGGTCCATCGGGACTGTGATTATTTCAAGGCTTCCAGCTCTTAGCGATGTATACGCAGCGAATGTTCCGTCCCGGTTTATTGCCGGTTCGAATTCATCATAAATTTCGTTAAAGCTGAGCCTTGACTCCTCTCCGGCCTGCAGGATGTAGACATTCCAGAATGTGCCCCATTCGCTGGTCACCGTGATTTTTGAGTAAAGGAGTATGGAACCATCTGCGGTGACCGATGGGTGCGAACATTCTCCTGTGGTGATTACTGTGACATTGTCGCCATCGATCCGGTAAATTTCCGTTTCGCCGGATCGATCTGACTCGAAGTAAACCGTGTAGGAATTACCCTGGGTCGGAGTTGTTCCGGTTAGAAGGAGAATTACTGCAAAGAATGCCAGGAGCGATGTTAGACGCATAAACCTGTTCATAATTGAGCCTCTTGATGCGGTATTGAACTGCTGGTACAACGTAAAAGTATCATATCATAAATTGAACGGTCAAGCTGTTGGGTCGTCATATTATGTTTGATTTCGCGATGCCCTCCGCGAAGTGGTAAGATCAGAGAGTCATTTTTTGAAATATCCCACACATTGATCATTGTAAATCGAATGGACCGGAACAGACAGACATTCCATTCCTGGATCGCCGGATTGACAGCCGGACTGGTTTATTTTCTGACAAGCGCCCCGACTATTACCTGGGTCCATAACAGCCAGGATTCCGGGGAACTCGCTTCTGTTGCCGCGACCCTCGGAATCGCTCATCCTACCGGGTACCCCCTGTATACATTACTGGGCTGGGTAACAATCAAGCTTCTCGGCTGGCTCGATCCCGGTCGCGCGATGGTGCTCCTGTCTGTTGCTTGCGCTGCTGTCGCGATTGGCGTGATTGCCAGAACTGCATCCCTTGCGATCAGAATACTGTGGAATCGTGAGGTAATTTCAGAAACCCAGGCTGGATGGTTCGGATTTCTTGTAGCGATGAGCGTTATGATTCACCCGATTGTATGGTCGCAGGCGGTTGTGTGCGAAGTATATGCCTTGGCATTTCTCCTGCAGACGATTGTCTGGTTTCTTTTAGTTAAATACCTGGTTTCCAGGAATGTCGGTAGTGGAAGTGAAAATGGCGGCGAATTCACCGCAATAGGTCTGATTACCGGATTGATACTGGCGCACCATGTCGCTGGTGTTTCGATAATATTGCCCGTCCTGTTGATTTTCATTTTTATACCACCGAAAAATGTCCGGAAAACGATAACCCGGTTTCTTTTTTCAATTATTCCTGGTCTGATTTTTTACTTTTATTTACCAATCAGATCGATGACTAATCCGCGTCTCGATTGGGGCAACACGGAATCCTGGGGGAATTTCGTAAAGCATGTGACGGCTTTCCAGTACAGGGGCAATGTGTTTGGCGTTGATATGGGGGAATTTATCAGGCGGTTGACGAGCTCTCAGTTGGTCGATGGTTGGGGAATTCTGGTCCTGGTTCTCGCGATAGCAGGTTTACTGGTACTTTTAATTAATCGAAAAAGAAAACTGCTCCCGTTCTCGATTGGGATGGTTTTATTTTTAATATGGGTCTTGGTATTTGCTTTAAGCTACAATGTATCGGATTACGAGGTTTTCACGTACCCGTTAATAGCTCCGATTGCACTACTAATTGTGACTGGAATCGCCAGTGTAGTAATTCGGCTTGCACGCGTTAACAAGTTATTGCCCTGGGTATTTCTGGCAATTTTAATAATTTTTATCGGGTTCGATTCATACCAGAGATGGATTGAAATAGACGCATCGAACCCGTTACGAAACGCGGCTGCAAATTTCGCTGCAAGGGAAATTCCCCTCCTTCCAGAGGACGCGATTGTAATAACAAATACCGATGGGCAATTATTCTCCTTGATGTATGGGATAACTTGCGGTGTACCCGATCCGTTTTCAGGAGAAATTATCGGGCCACGGGACGACATCGATGTACTGACACCGTACTGGATCCTTACAAACTGGTTTTACGAAAATAATACCGGGTCGGACATTGAAGTCGAACTCTGGGATAGCACTGATTTCAATGATTTAGCCGGAGCGGTAAGGGATTTCATCGATTTGAACCTGCTGCACCTTCCGGTGTTTGTGGATGGCGGGGTTTTAACATTAATTCAGGTTGAAGGCGAAGAGTATAAATTTGAAAGGGAAACGGCTTTAATTCGGATTATTCCCGATCATTGATCCATTCCGCTTAACCCTCCGGTGCAAAACGTGTTAAAATCCCTTTCAAGCGTTTTTGGTTTCTTTAACTATCAAATCCCTGGAGAGAGAGATGAATACTAAATCCCTTACCGCGATTTTGATGATTCTTGCGATTTTCGTTTTAGGATGCCCGCAAACCGAAGAGCCACAGCCGGGAGACACGTCCGAGCCGGATACGGGGGTTACAACCGGTGATGGTGAGGATGCTGGTGTCGATAATGGTGCAGAGCCTCAATTTGGTGGAATTTATAAATTTCCGCTTGATACCGATCCCCCGACACTCGACCCGGCAAAGGTGACCGATACTGTCTCCGACAAGGTCATACGGTCGATTTTCGACGGCCTTGTAAAGATCAGCCCGGAAGGTGCCTACATTCCGGCGATTGCCGAACGCTGGGAAGCGAACGAGGACGGGACGGTCTGGACATTCTACATCAAGGAAAATGTATATTTTCACAACGGCCGCCAGGTTAAAGCCGAAGATTTCGAGTATTCATTCCTGCGCGTGCTCAATCCGGAATTTGGAAGCCCGCGTACATGGGTGCTCGATAAGATCAAAGGCGCGAATGAATTCCTGGATGGTGACGCGCAGGGTGTTGAGGGAATCAGCGTACTCGGTGATTTTACCCTTCAAATTACACTCGAGAAGCCGTTCGCGCCGTTTCTCGGTTTAATGTCGATGTCATCCTCGTTTGTTGTGCCGAGGGAGGTCGCGGACGAATGGGGAGACCTTTTCGCAAGTGAGCCGAATGCTACGGTGGGAACCGGTCCGTTTATTCTAAGGACTTGGGAGCATAATAATTTCCTCCTGCTTGAAAGCAATCCGGAATATTTTGCCGGAAAACCATATGTCGATGGACTGAGGTATTCGATAATCAAGGAACCGCTCGGTCGTCTGCAGGAATTCCGTGCGCAGAACCTCCACCATACGGATATCCCCTCCGACCTTCTTCCCGATGTCATGGCCGATCCCGATGAAGCGGCTCTGATGGTCAGCCGTCCCTTGATGGATGTTTATAATCTCGGGTTCAACTGCGAAAAACCGCCGTTCAAAGATAATCCAACTTTACGACGCGCTTTCTGCCATGCGGTTAACCGGGAATTCCTGATCAATACAGTGTTGAGCGGTGTCGGCACTGAAGCGACCAGCATTGTTCCGCTCGGGATTTTCGGATACGACGCCGGTTTAACGGGATATGAATATAATGAGGAGCTTGCCAAGGAGCTTCTTGCCGAGGCTGGATATCCCAACGGTGATGGCCTTCCGGAAATTACCCTCTGGTTCGACAACCGGCCGCCGCGTCCCGATATCTGCCAGTCCGTCCAGCAGGACTTTGCCCGTATCGGCGTGAATATCGTACTCAAGCAGCTTGAATGGGACGCGTTCCTTTCGGCTGTGGATGTTGGCGAGCCGGCATTTTTTCAGCTTACATGGCTCGCGGATTACCCGGACCCGGAAAATTTCCTGTGGGTTCTCCTGCACTCCGATCAGTGGGGCCCTCCCGGAAATGGGACCCGTTATAAAAACGATGAGTTCGATCGTCTTATCGACGAGGCCGGAGTTATTACCGACCAGGCACGTCGATGGGAACTTTACGCCGAGGCTGAGCGAATCGCGTTCAAGGACGCTCCATGGCTCCTGCTGTTCTGGAATGAATGCACGATTTTAGTGGCTCCCGAAGTTCAGGATCTGGGCATAACCGCACTCGATCGTCCACCCGTACTTCCAAGCGTTGAGATCGAGCATGTCTGGTTTTCCGAATAATTATTAGTGTCTCGTGTTTTGCATGTGTAAATCAAATTCAAGGATTCTCCGATGAAACTTCCACGTCATTTTGCCTGGATACTTTTTATTGCTATTTTCATCTCTGCCGCATTGGTAGCTACCGGTTACTCGCAGGATGAGAATACCGAAATCGTTGTTCCTGAGGAGCTGGCATCGGCAAGAGCTGTATACGAGACGCTCCGTGATGCGATCGCTGATATCGAAAGGGGACGGGAGAGCGGATTCGATGACGCGTTGCTGACATTCGATCTGTCATGGGTGCCGGAAATTATCAGGATCGAGTACGGCAGGGAAATCGCGAGAAAACTCTCCGCGATTATGTCGACAACCACCTGGCCGGATGTTGAGACATTCTCGGATGAATTTACCGGCAGAATAGAAATCCATGGAGATGTGATTGAACCTTCGACAAAAATTTTCAGCAATGCAGATGGAACGATAGCAATTCATCACACCTACGACAACCCGTGGCATGTCACTTACGGTTCAATAAAGGCTATATCGATTATTTATCACGAGATGGAATTATCCGGGCAGTATGAATTTGAGGAACTGCCGGCACCCGATCTTCCTGAAGGATATCCAGCGCAATTCAGCAGTCCTCGCGGATGCTACGAATTCTTTGTTGAAGCAATAGCAGCAGAAGAAGCAGGGGAGGATGAAGAAGCGGAAATCCCGGAGCTTAACCCTCGTTCGGCTTTGGACCTCGCGAGGATACCGGTTGAAGGAAGGGATGAACAGGCGAGCGATATTGTCAGGCAGCTTGGAAAAATTCTTTCCGCGATTCCTGAGATTGATCCGGTTAATATTTCAAACGATCTTACCGGTCCTCCATTTCTTATATATCCCGATGAGCATGGAAAAATCGAGATTACCCTGAATGAGGAAGGCCGGTGGCTTTTCAGCCAGAATACCATCCCGATGATCCCCGAGATCTATATCGCGATGATCGGCTCGGGGATAATCGATATCCTCGAACCGCTTGATGAAACGGTTACTCAGGGTGTTCCTTCAGGCCTCGCGACCCCAAGGCACGCTTACCAGACCTATTACATCGCGATGACCCGTGTGGTTGAAGGTGAAACCGAAGCCCTTGATGATGCGATCGAATGCCTTGATCTTTCCGAAGTGCCTGGAACGGTTCTGCAGGAACATAGCGTTCAGGTAGCGAAGCAGCTTGGAAAAATCCTCGACAATATCGACCGCATCGATCCTGAAGAACTTTCGAATGATCCATCTGGTCCGTCCTATGTATTGTACAGACATGACGAAGGGCTTATCGAGATCGCGCAAAGTGAAGATGACGCGTGGCGGTTCAGCGTGGCGACTGTCGCGGCGATCCCGGAAATTCACCGCGAGATGGATATTTCCGGGTACTTCGAGGATCGGTTGTTAACAGGCCTCGCAAGGATTGAATTATCCGGAGCCGAGGTTATCAGTGAGATGGACGTGCAGTCGTTTATACCCGCATCATGGCGGGATAAAACATTCATCCTCGAAGACTGGCAATGGTTTTACCTGATAATCATAATCCTGATCGGCATGTTACTTGACAGGCTGATTCCCGCTATTCTCAGTAAAGCTCTCAGGTTCTGGTTCAGACATACATTCATCGGCGACAAACCCGACCTGATCCTCAATACCAGCCGTCCGTTCGGTTTCCTCGCGATGTCGGGATTCTGGTGGATTGTACTTGGAAGCTCGGGACTGGAACTTAAAGTTTTAAATGTCCTTCTGACAGCGGTTAAATTCATGACCGCCGCTGGATTCGTCTGGTGCGCGTACAGATCGGTGGATGTTGTCAGCGAATTTATTGAAAGGAAAGCAACCGAAACCGCGTCCCGAATGGATGACCTTCTCGCGCCATTTGTACGGAAAAGCCTGAAGGTTCTCGTGACGGTTTTCGGCGTCGTTTTTGTCGCCAGCAATATCAATATCGATGTGACCAGCCTGGTTGCCGGACTTGGTATCGGCGGCCTCGCGCTCGCACTTGCCGCGCAGGACACGCTTTCGAATCTTTTCGGATCGCTTACCGTGCTTTTCGACCGGCCGTTCCAGGTCGGCGACTGGGTTGTTATCGGGGGAGATATCGAAGGGACCGTTGAGGAGCTTGGTTTCCGCTCAACTCGTATCAGGACATTTTACAATTCGATCATAACAGTACCCAACGCGAAACTCATCAGTGTGCAGGTCGATAACCTTGGTGAAAGGCGTTACAGGCGTATCAAGGCAATGCTCTCCCTGACCTACAACACACAACCCGATAAAATAGAAGCGTTCTGTGAGGGTATACGGGAGCTGATACGGGCACATCCTTACACCAGGAAAGACTATTTCCACGTATGGTTAAATCAATTCGGCGGGAGTTCGCTCGACGTATTGCTTTATTGTTTTGTTAAAACACCCGACTGGTCGACCGAGCTTAGGGAAAAACACAGGCTGTTTCTCGACATCCTGCGCCTCGCGAAGGAACTCGGTATCGAATTCGCGTTTCCGACCCAGACGATCTACATGGCGAAAGATGATCCCGACTACAGGGTGTTCCCTGATGAGGGTGATATTAAATCCACTGTATATGATCGAAAGTTGGGCGCGGAAAATATCGCGAAGGAAATCGCGTTCAGCGAACTTGGCGGGGAAGGTGTAATTCCGCCCAAGGTGCAGTTCCGTAGCGGTGCGCCTATGGATCATTCGGATGGCTTTGAGGACGGTGACGGCGACGGGTAGGGGAAGATGATGGAGAGTAGTATCAGTACCGCGAACGTTAGTGAGCGGTGTACCAGGCGCCAAAATTGCAGTTGGCAGACCGCTCACTAACGTTCGCGGTACTGATTAGACCACT
>CBDURU010000073.1:0-18195 GCA_965369865.1 uncultured bacterium
GACATGTCTTTTTTCTCCAGTTACGCGGTTGAATCATGCTAAGTGGTGATTAGGGAAAAAAGCACGTGTCCCCTTACATGACGACCCCGGGGACATGTCTTTTTTTCCAGTTACGCGGTTGAATCATGCTAAAAGGTGATTAGGGAAAAAAGCACGTGTCCCCGAAAAAAATACCGACCGGCATGACCCGCACAACAAACATTCCGCTTACCGCTGCTTCCTTCCGGACCTGACGGGATTCACGGCGTCCGCTTGCGAACAAACCGATCGGCAATTAAAAGTATAAACGGGATTTCAACGTCAGGCAAGATATTAAAGATATGAAAAACCCCGGAAATCCCGGGGTAGCTGTTTTTTTAAATAATTCCGAATGGAAATTTTATTCTTCCGCCGTTTCTTCGGTCTTCTTTTTCCGGGTACGTTTCTTCGGTTTTTCTTCCTCTGCAGGAGCTTCATCACTAGCAAGCTCACCTACTTTTTTCGTGTACCCTTCCTTTACAGCATCCTGGAATTTAGTGCCAGCATCCTTGAACATCGCTATTCCGTCTGTAATTGTAGTTGATACAACTTGGGCAGTCTTGCTCAGATCTTCAGCGGCACTCGATGCCGACCCGGTTACGTTCTGATATGTCGAAACCGCCTGTTCGCCCAATCCGCTGGCGGCTGTTTTTGCCCGATCGCTAAAGTCATCTGTGACAACTTTCGCTCGTTCACCGAAATCTGTGGCGAATTCCTTCAGTTGCTCGCGCGTCTCGTGCCCGGCTTTCGGTGCCAGGAGCAACCCGAGTGCACCTCCAACAAGGAGTCCCAGACCGAATCCGGCCGAGAGCCACCTGAAAGCGTCTCCTGCGTAGTCATAGCCTCGATTATCTCTGTTGTCGGTCATATTTCTTCTCCTCTTGTTCTTTCAGTTTGTTAATCTTTATCCGATTTCGTATAAGCGCCCAGGATTTTCGATCCTTCCTGCAGTCCGGCGAAAATCCCTGCCAGTGAATGCGCGATGGGTACGATTCCATTCCTGATCGCCCCGGTGGTCGCCTGCGCGTCATCGGTTATTTTCTCAATATTTTCGAGCATCCTGCCAACTTCTAAATTTTTATCGCCAAGCTCTTTAACGAGGGGTTCGATATTGCGCATGTTCATTTCAACGTCCCTGAGGATTGGCGTGACTTCCTTCTCTATAGACGTAACTTTATCGTTGAGGGTTTCAAGTAATTTGATAACCCTGGCGGCAAGCATCCAGAGAATTGCAACAAGCGATGCAAGGAATAGCGTAATGATAACAATCCAAGCAAAATCCTGGGCATCCATAATAGCGTACTCCTTGTGTTCAGGTTTCCTTCAACCCCGGCATATTCAGGGGAAAACCATAATAAATATGTTTAGCTATACTGTCAAACGGCAACAGGCGGAATCGATTGCTATCAACCTTATGACGCATGCGACCGCTTGGGGGTTTCAATGTCCCCGCTATATATAATGTCGTATCGGCAGTAAGAAAAATTAACTTAACCCTTATTGAAATTTTGACTAGATTAAACCCGGACTGATATACTCGCACCTGTGCCCCTGCCTGAATGTGGGGGGTGTAGTTTGTTACAGTTCCTGAAAAAACACATGGGTTACCAGGCTCTATACAGAACTTACCGCCCGAAAACCTTCAGCGAGGTTATCGGGCAGGATCATATCGTCCAGACCCTGATTAACAGTGTTAAGCAGGATAAAGTCGGGCAGGCGTACCTGTTCTCCGGACCGCGCGGAACCGGGAAAACCACGGTCGCGAGACTTCTCGCCCGCGTAATTAACTGCGAATCGCCCGATAACGGTGAGCCTTGCGGTAAGTGCGGCAGGTGTCATGGTTCGGAGGGTGTTACCGGAGTCATCGAGATCGATGCCGCGAGCCACGGCTCTGTCGATGACATGCGCCAGCTTGTCGCGCAGGTGAGCCAGGTGCCGCTTTCCGGCGGCATGATGGTGTATATCATAGATGAAGTCCATATGCTCTCAAAGGAAGCATTTAACGCTTTCCTGAAAACCCTTGAGGAACCCCCTCCTCATGCGGTCTTTGTCCTGGCAACCACCGAACCCGGAAAACTTCTTCCGACGATCCACTCCCGATGCCAGCATTTCGCGTTTCACCGGCTCCCCGTGGCAATGGTCGCCGAACATATCAGAAGTCTTTGCGGAAAAGAAAACGTTCCTGCTGAAGACGGGGCGTTGAGACTGATCGCGAGAGCGGGTGACGGCAGTGTGCGCGACAGTATCAGTGTCCTTGAACAGGCGATTGCATACCAGCCCGAAGGCCTTACGCTCGAAGGGGTCAGGGAAGTCCTCGGAATTCCGGACCGCATGAATATTCGCGAACTGGGCGGGCATATAATCTCCGGTGATCCGGGTAAAGTGAGCCCTTCCTTTACAGCAATGGTGGAATCGGGACGGGAACCGGATTCCATACTGAAAGACCTGATCCTTCATTTCAGGGACCTCCTCTTTGCAGTGCTGGAACTCAATGTGAAGGACCTTGAAGATCTTCCGGACGAGGAAAAAAATATCGTCGCAAGCCAGGTCGACGGACTCGACATGAAAATCATCCACGACACAATCGCTTTCCTTGCGAAATGCGAAGGGGATATTAAGTGGGAGGATGAGGCCGCATTACTGGTCGAGGTTTCACTTTTACGGCTTGCTGCGAAATTCGGGAAGCTGGATAAACAAACACAACCCCTCGAAACGGCGGGACAGGCTGTCCGGGAACCGGCTCCGTCCGGGGAAAAACCTGTAAGTGTAATCCCCGGCACCACAAAGGTAACTGAACCTGAGAGGATTCCCGGTGAACGTCCAAGCCTTACCGGTGGAAAATCGCTTAAGACAAGGCGACGGAGGGAGTCATCGGTTGTTTCAGAATCTACCGCTCCGGCTAAAACTTCCGGGGCTGGTGATTCCCGGACATTCACGGATTCCGAATTGCTCGAAATTCCCGAAGATATCGAACCGTTATGGAAAAATACCCTTGAAACCATCCGGGAGATCTCGATCGCTGAATATATACTGCTTGCCGAATCAAAGCCGTCGCCCTCCCCGTCCGAGTGGACTGATGCAAAAAGTCAAACAAGAGGCACATTACAACTGGCCATTAAGTATCCCTACAACCGTGGACTTCTTGTAAAGCTTCTGAATGAGCCTGCCCTGCATAATGAAATAACCACAAGGCTCGAAGGAGTTCTCGAAAGGCCGATAATGCTGAAGATCGGGCGCGAACGGGGATCGGGTGACGACGCGGCAGGTGATAGTGAGGCAAACGGGCAAAAAAAAAATAACAAAATAAATAGTAAAAGCCGTTCCGGACCAACCCTCTTTAAAGGTGCGGCAAGGGCGGTACCGACCGATCCGGAGCTGAAACGGATTCACAATCTGCTGATCGAGGAATATCCGGACTACAGGTTCGAATCGGAGATCGGAAATTGAATTTAAATTCCCGGTTGTTAAAAACCGGGTTGAAAACAGGAAATGCCAGAAGGAGATAAATAAAAATGAGTTTCGACATGAATTCAATCATGCGCCAGGCGCAGAAAATGCAGGAGAAGATGGCAAAGGTGCAGGAGGAACTTTCGAACGAGACGATTGAGCATTCCACCGGTGGAGGTATGGTCAAATGCGTTGTAAACGGACAGGGTGAAGTGCTGTCGATCACAATCGATCCCGAAGCGCTGACCGAGGGCCATGAAATGCTTGAGGATATGGTGCTTATGGCGGTACGTGAAGCACTTGTGAAAGCGACAGAACTCCAGCAGGAGCGAATGTCGTCGATAACGGGCGGCATGAATATCCCGGGAATGATGTAATCAAGAAAATATGGTGTCCCTGAACCAGAGCACCAGATAAAGATAAATGTCCAGATTATTTCCAGAAAGCGTCCGACGCCTCCTCGAGGAACTTCAAAAACTCCCTACTATCGGGCCGAAAAGCGCACAGAGATTAATGCTCCACCTACTGGCCGCTCCGATGGAGGATGCCCGTGCCCTGAGCGAATCAATAGTCGCTCTCAGGGAGAAAGTCATCCCCTGTCCCGTATGTGGGAATCTGTCGGAGGATGGTCCCTGCGCGATCTGCACCGATGCCATCCGCGACCTGACCCAGATTTGCGTCGTTGAAGAACCAATCGACCTGATCGCCATCGAACGCGCTCACGATTTCAAGGGTGTTTACCATGTTCTTGGTGGACGGATCAGTCCGCTGGATGGAATCCTGCCGGAAGACCTCTCAGTTGATAAACTGATAGAGAGAATCCTTGATCCCGATTCCGGCGTAACTGAAGTTATCCTCGCGACGAATACAGATGTCGAAGGGGATGCCACCGCGGGATATTTAGCGGATGTCCTGCACGAGAGATTTCCGGAATTGACCGTTACCCGTATCGCGACCGGGCTTCCGATCGGCGGAGAACTCGATTACGCGGACCAGGTCACGTTAATAAAGGCACTCCAGGGTAGAAGGAAGATTTAAGAAAAACTTCATGAATTCCGTCTACAGGCATGTCGTGAAACAAAAGATGTAATCCTCGATCTCATTCATAGCGTTGCGAATTGCACCAAAATCCCGGGTTTTCTTTGACACATGCAGGATAAATTGTTATTATTCTCGATTGTCAAAAAAAGAGAGATTTAAAGAAATTGGAGGAAGCGAGTGGTTTTCGACAAAGCTTCCAAGACCGAAGTAGTTGAGAAATTCAAACGAGGCGAAAAAGATACCGGATCTGCAGAGGTACAAATCGCACTTCTGACTAAAAGGATTAATCACCTCGCAGAGCATCTCAAGACTCACAAAAAGGACTTCCATTCTAGGCAGGGGCTGTTCAAGATGATCGGTAAACGCCGTCGTCTGCTTGGGTATCTCAAGCGTAAGGACGTGGAACGTTACCGGACGGTTATTGGGGCTCTCGAACTCCGCAAGTAAACCATAACATGGAAGCTTCTACTCGTCTGGTCAAAGACCAGATAACAATCCCATTAGGCGATAACGACCTGGTAATAACGATCGGCCCTTTTGCCGGGCTTGCTAACCAGAGCCTGATGTGCAGGTATGGCGACACCGAAGTGCTCATAGCAGTCACAATGAGCAAGGAGCCAAGGGAAGGAATAGATTTTTTCCCTCTCATAGTTAATTACGAAGAAAAGATGTATGCGGCCGGTAAAATTCCGGGCGGCTTCATCAAAAAGGAAGGGCGCCCGACCGATGAGAGTATTCTCACCTGTCGTGCAATCGACCGCCCAATCCGACCTTTATTCCCTGACGGTATGAGAAACGAGGTCCAGTGTGTTATTCTGACACTCAGCGCGGACCAGGAACATCCACCGGACATCCTAGGAATCATCGGAACCGCAACAGCGCTGTATCTTTCCGATATCCCTTTCCCATTACCGCTGGCGGCAGTGCGTGTCGGGTTGCGCGATGGCGAATTCGTTGTAAACCCAACTTACCAGGAACTCGAGGAATCGGCCCTGGATCTCACAGTCTGTGCTACATCCGAACGTATCATGATGCTCGAAGCCGGTGGAACTGAAGTCTCCGAGCAGATGATCATCGACGCTATCGAGTTCGGGCAAGAGCATTGCCGAAAGATTATCGAGGGTGTTGAGGAACTCCGGTCAAGAATAGGAAAAGAGAAGATCGAAACCCCGGAACCAAAGGAACCACCCGAAGATCTTGTCAATATGGTTGAGAGTTACCTCGATGAGAACTGGTCGAGAATCCAGGGAATCGACAAGAAGAAAGAGCGGGATACGGTTACCGATTCATTCCGGGAAGCTCTTATGCTCGAACGATTCGGGGAAGACAAGGAAGAGTGGACCCCGGAAGATATACACGACCAGAAATTCATTATCAGCCTCATCGATAAAGGCATCAAGAGTCGGATGCGAAAGCAGATTCTCAGCGAGAACGTTCGAATCGACAATCGTAAACCCGATGAGATCAGAGAAATCTGGAGCGAGGTCGCGACAATCTCCCGCACCCACGGCTCGGCGATTTTCACCAGGGGTGAAACCCAGGCGATGACCGTGACCACTCTAGGCGCGATCGGCGACAAGCAGAGGCTGGACGACATCGGTGTCGAGGAATCAAAACGGTACATGCATCACTATTATGCAGCCCCGTTTTGCTACGGCGATACCGGATTCATGCGCGGACCGGGACGGCGGGAAATCGGTCATGGCGCGCTTGCTGAAAAAGCCCTCAGCCCAATGATTCCTGAAAAGGAAGAATTCCCATACACACTCAGGCTGGTGACTGAAATCCTTTCATCGAACGGTTCAACCTCCATGGCTTCCGTCTGCGCAAGCACGCTTTCGCTGATGGACGCAGGTGTTCCATTAAATGAACCTGTCGCGGGAATCGCGATGGGACTCATAACTGATGCTGATTCACCTGAGTTTGTTGTTATAACCGACCTTATGGGGATCGAGGATTTTTATGGGGACATGGATTTCAAAGTCGCCGGAAGCAAAAACGGCATCACCGCTGTCCAGATGGATACGAAAATCAATGGACTGACGCATGAGATGATCGTGGAAATTTTTGAGAAGGCCAGGGTCGGACGTTTGCATATTCTCGATCTGATGCTTGAAACGATCGCTGAACCGAGGGCAGAACTAAGCCCGTATGCGCCACGAATTATCACTATTAGCATTAACCCAGAAAAAATCGGCGATCTCATCGGTCCCGGCGGAAAAATTGTCCGGGGTATTATTGAAGAGACTGGTGTTGAGATCGACATCGAGGATGACGGCAAGGTTTACATTACATCAACGGATGCTGAATCGAGCCAGAAAGCTATCGAGTTAGTGATGGCTATCGTCCACGAACCGGAAATAGACGAGGAGTACGAAGGCAAGGTCGTAAAGATCGCGTCTTTTGGAGCTTTCGTGAAATTAACCCCGTCCACTGACGGACTTCTGCACGTCAGCCAGATCTGCGACAGGCGGGTTGAAGAAGTTGAGGATTGCCTGAAAGTTGGCGATATCATACGGGTAAAGGTCCAGGATATCGATCGTGAAAACGGAAAAATCTCACTTACCAGGAGAGGACTGGAATTTCCCGATGGAGATCCGATCCTTGAACGGTTGGCGAATGCACCCAAGCGCCCGCCGCGTGATCGCGGGAGCTATGGCGGATCCAGAGATAGCCGTGGAAGCCGCGATCGAAGACCAGGTGGCGGCGGACGCGATCGGGGTCAGGGTGGCCGTGATCAAAAGTATCGTGGAGACCGGGGAAGTCGTAACCGCTGAGATTAAAAAAGAATTTTTGAATAATATTGCCCCATCCTGAAGGATGGGGATTTTTTTTCGTCCGCATCCTGAAGCAGGATGATCGATTCCATTCCCGACCATTTCTTCTCCATGGGCCGGTCTAAGACTAATCCCATTAATATTAAATATCGACTCGAATCAGACCCTCCTAAAACCTGCCTTCGCTGGCGCTCAGGCCGATTTTACGAGGGGCCACCATGGGAACTCCGGAAATACAGTTAGTTAAAAAATACCTGTTAAGTGTGATTGGTCCAACCATCATTCAAACCCGGCCATAAGTTCTGTGACCTCGGTCGCCAGCATTTCATCCATCTCCTCTAAAACATCCGCCGCCTTGCTTTCACGCATATTTGACAGGATGAGGCTGGCACGGTCGGCGCCGAGGTTTGAGAGTATATCGGAAGCTTCGGTCGGGTCCATGTTCTCAAAAATCAGTGCTACGTTTGTAATATTCTGGTCGCCTGCCAGGTTAATGGTGCTAAGAAGTCGCGCGATCTCATCCTCCCGTTCGGTAACCTGGCTTTGGAGGTCAGCCGCCTGCTGTTCAAGAGTCCTGATCTGGGCTTCAAGCGCCATTTTTTCACCATTAATGAACACAAGCTGCTGTTTTAAACTATCGACCTCGGTAACTTCCTGGGTGTCCCCAATGTCTTCTTCGGGCTCCTCCGGCAGGAATGTGGCCATCAATGGTATATCTTTCAAGGCATCCGGCGCGGGAAAAATTCCCGACTTAACAGCTAAAAGATACCCAAAGACCACAACCGCGATCACGACAATTATCCAGAATATCCATAACCCGGCATTTCCGTTCTGTTTTTTCATGGGATGCATCATCTTCTTACCTTAATCATTGATCTTTTAATCCACTGCCGCGAACATGGAGAATCGTTCCGATATCGTCCAGCGTACGGTTCTCATCACGGTAATAGTCTCTCAACCAGACCTTGTGCTTCCGTTTTCGATAAAGCTCTATCACACGTTCATCCCTTCGTTTTTCAACAAGGTCTAACCGGGCCTTATCGGTCTCTTCCCTTGCTTTCACGATTTCTGCTCCCGCATGTTCGATGGTTTCATCGATGCGCACAAGATGCTCGTGGAGGTTTCCGATCTCCCGGGCGCTCATGCCCTCCTGGATAGCTTTAATTCGCGATTCTATTGTTTCATCACGGATATCCCTTAGGTTTTGCTCGCGTTCTTCCGCATGAGCCTGCTTGCCCACCTTTCGGGCAAAACGCGTCCGCTCCCGTTCCGACAGTGACCGTCGAAAATTCAGGATTCGTTCCAGTCTGAATTTGAATTTACGCAAGATATCAATCCCTGTATGCTTCAGGCGGCATTAATCCGGATGTTGTTCCGGGCTGGGTATCTCCGGCACTGGCATTTGCCTGCGGGGGTGGCGGTTCCACCTGGCCTGCAGCCGGTGTCCCGGTAATCCCAATGGCGGCTTTCAGCCCTGAATAAGCTTCATCGAAATTCGAACCTTCATCCATATCCTGCTTGAGGAATTCCATGATCCCGTCCATCAGGTCGATCGCAGCATCTGTTTTGGGATTCGTACCGCGCTGGTAAGCCCCGATGTTAATCAGGTCTTCCATATCACGGTAAGCTGCAATGTGTTCTTTCAACTGCTGTGCCATTTGATTGTGCTCAGCGTCGACGACCTGCCTCATGACCCTGGACACGCTTGTGAGCATATCCACCGCGGGAAAGTGCCCGCGATCGGAAAGCTCACGTGTAAGTATGATATGTCCATCCAGGGTAGCCCTTGATATGTCGCTGATCGGTTCCGCAAGGTCATCGCCTTCGACCAGTACCGTGTACAGCCCGGTGATGCTGCCATTATTCGACCGTCCGGCGCGTTCGAGCAGCTTGGGAATAATCCCGAAAACACTCGGCGGGTATCCCCTCGTAGCTGGGGGTTCACCGGCAGCCAGCCCAACCTCCCTGCCAGCTAGAGCGAACCTTGTAAGTGAATCCATCATAAATAAAACGTCCCGGCCGGAATCCCTGAAATATTCGGCGATCGCTGTAGCGGTCAGTGCGCCCCTCATACGGAGCAGTGCAGGCTGGTTTGAAGTCGCAACGACAACCACGCTCCTCTTGAGACCTTCCGGACCGAGATCGCGTTCGATAAATTCACGGACCTCCCGTCCACGTTCCCCCACAAGCGCGATTACATTTATATCGGCCCCGGTATACCGTGCCATCATTCCAAGAAGTACGCTTTTTCCAACGCCGCTGCCCGAGAAGATCCCGACCCTCTGCCCTTTGCCGAGTGTCATACATGAATCGACAGCCTTTATACCGGTGACCATGGCCTCATCGATCAGGGGCCTTGTTACCGGATTCGGGCCGAGCCGGTAAATCGGGTTCGACTGTCCCCTCGGAAATGGCGGGCCTTCATCTATCGGACGTCCAATACCGTCAACCACCCGGCCGATGAGAAAATCACCTGTATTTATTCTGAGTCCGTTCGCTATCGTCCGTACAGACGCACCTGGACGAACCCCGCTCAATTCACCGTATGGAAGCAGGATCACTTTCCTTGTATCGAAACCGATAACCTCGCACAAAAGGGGATCGAGGTTCTGCCGTTCGACTTCCACAACCTGTCCCTGGACCGGATCGGGCAGGCTGGCTTCAAGGCCGATCCCGACCAGCTTGGTGACAATACCCTTGACCTTGCATGCTGGCGCGGCATCGAGCGTGTGATAAAAAGGCGTTAGATCGAGGGATTGAACGGGTGGAGGGTCAAGAGCCATTCTGCTCCTCCCCTGCCGTCCGGGATCGCAGGCCGCGGTTTTTCGCCTGGTCCTTAAGCAACGAACCGATTTCTTCGAGGGCCTCAAGGAACTTTGCGTCAATCATGCCGTTATCGCTTTCAATGCGGAGGCTTCCGGTAGTCAAAGTCGGATCGCTTCTTAACGACGTAACGATATTTTCAGCGGCCACACCGGTTTCATGAAGATATGTTTCGATAACATCCAGCTCGTCCGGGCTTACCGATAATGTCACTTCAACGCCGGGTGGCATACGTTCGAGAAGGGCCCGCGCCCTTTCAGCAATCGTACGGGGTCGGGTATGGAGTTCATTAATTAAAATTTTTCGCGCGAGATCACAGGAAAGTTCGATAATCCCTGTAAGGTTTGAATCGAGAAACTCCGCACGATTTTCCTTCATCATATGAATTTCATTTTCAAGTTGTGTAAGAAGACCCTTTATTTTTTCAAGGGCTTCTCGCTTTGCCGCAAGGTCGCCGTCACTCCTGGCTTTCGACCTGATCGACTCAGCTTCGTTTTTCGCGCCCGATACAATGCTGTCGGCTTCCGTATGGGCATTTTTAAGTAAAGCAGCGATCTTTTCATTCGCTGCATGCTCGAGCTGCTCGATCCTGGTCATCTCCTCGGTCTTGTTAATCTCCCTGCGTACTCGTACAAGTTGCTCGGCCTGCCCGGCGATCGGTATTCCCTTGACCAGTACAACATCCGGTTTATTAAGAGGGTGAATTTTGTTCGCTTCAGGATCAGACATCGGGTTGTTCCTCACTTGCCGATTCGATGTTTATCTCTTCCCGCATAATCATAAAAAAAAAATCAGGTGATCAGCTCCTCCTCGCCGCCCTTTACGATAATGATGTCACCCTGATCCTCAAGCTGCCTGATTATGTTAACAATACGCTGCTGTGCTGTTTCCACGTCCTTGAGACGGACCGGGCCCATGAATTCCATCTCCTCCTGGAGCATGCTTGCAGCCCGCTTCGACATGTTCTTGAATACCTTTGTCGCCACCTCTTCGGATACGCCCTTGAGTGCCAGCGAGAGTTCCTTGGTGTCAACTTCCCTCAGGACCTGCTGCACCGAGCGGTCATCGAGATGGATGATATCCTCGAAAACGAACATCATGTTTTTGACCTGCTCGGCGAGTTCCGGGTCCCGGTCCCCGAGAGCCTCCAGGATCGCTTTCTCCGTTCCGCGATCGACCTTGTTTAAAACCTCAACAAGGGACTGGACACCTCCGGCAGATGAAAATTCCTGCGACAGGATGGCCGACAGGTTTTTTTCCATGACCCTTTCGATCTCGCGGATAACTTCCGGGCTGGTCCGATCCAGAAGCGCGAGCCGCATCGCCACCTCGGCCTGTTTCTCAGCATCCAGGGCACTGAGAAGCATCGAAGCCTGGTTTGTTTCAAGATAGGCCATTACGAGCGCGATCGTCTGGGGATGTTCGTTGATAATAAAATTCGTGATCGCCTGCGGGTCGGTACGCCTTACAAAATCGAACGGGCTTACCTGGAGAAATGTCGACAGCCTTTGTACCACTTCCTCGGCACGGGCCGATCCGAGAGCTTCCTCCAGGACCGAACGGGCATAATCCACACCACCCATCGTGATGTACTGTTGTGCTACACCGATCTCATGGAAATCCCGGTAAACATCATCGATAAGATCGGAATCGATCTTGCCGATGTTCGCGAGTTCCATCGTGATTATCTCGACCTCGGAATCGGTCAGGTACTTGTAAATTTCCGCCGCCGAATCCTTGCCGAGGGCAGCCATAATGACCGCAGCTTTACGTTTTCCTAATATCTTTGCCATTACATAAAAGTATACTATGCGCAGGCATAGTTCGGGAGGGATTAATCTCCCTGTATTAATATTATTATCGTCTTAATATACCTTAATGTGTCGCAATATCAGGGTCGATTAAGTCTCATTTGTGAATCACAGATGTCCAAAACAAAATTTCATCGATCAGGGAGTGCGTCGAATGGTCCTTTAGTCCGATAGTATCCGACTGCAAGATCCTGGTTGGCACATACAGAGATGCATCGATCGTTCACTATCAGCCTGACGACTGCCGGTAAAACCTGTTAAGGTCCGATTAATCAAACTTAAACATTTTTTTTATAGTTGATTATAAGTAAATAACTCGCCATGCAACCATTTTTTTGATATAATCATTTACTGAATCTTTATTTATTACCAAAGATTCTGTAACTTCGGTGAGGGCAAGTAAGAAAATTCATGGAGGTCTTCTCATGCATAATCTGATAAAGGTTACGCGACTAATTTGTATATTCTCTTTTATAACGGTCCTGATTGTTGGTTGTACATCCGGTGGATTAAATCCAACGCAACCACCCATATCGGAGCAGGATGAAAGCCCGCTGTTGACCGATACCAGCCTGCCAACTCATGAAATGGGCAGCACGGGTGGATTAATGCCGGTGGGATTCTACGATGTGACCCTGGACCTGGAGTCAGGCGAGGCTGTAATCACACCGCTTCGCACAACCGATATAACGCTTAATATCATGAATCTGCTCCAGACTCCACTGGGTAACCCGGCGAATTTCCTCATAGAAATCACCGACCTCAGCCAGTTGGCGGATGGAATCATCGGTGTCGATATTACTGTCAGGCATCCATTCGAAATGGCGCAATATACGGCATTCGATGCAATGCTGATCATGTATAGTGACGGCTCGATCGTGAGCGCTGAGGACCCGGATGTTAACTACCCGGGCACCGACGATTTAAGGCTCCTGAATGCCGACGGTTATACCCGCTGGATGAATCCTGTCGAGTTTACATCGGGCAACCTCTTCGGGTTTCTCGAGGGCAATTTCGGTACTAAGGACGGCGGTTTCACAGCCACTATAAACGGCTACAAATACTATCCAACGGGTATCGAAGCGACCGAAACCGTCCATGACTTCTTCTCCGAACTACCAAATTTGGTAAAACGTGGCGCATGGATGCCAGGTTCCGCGGTCCCCAGGAATTTTATGATCCAGTTCCCAAAGGAAGACGGGGAAACAGTGGTCAGGTTCCAGTATGGATTTATTGTCCGCTGGGAACCTGCTCTGGATGAGTATGGCGATCCCATCCCGGACCCCAAACTCGCGGACTTCCCACTCAACGCGAATATGCCTGAAGCGGTTCATATCGCCGTGGATTCATCGTCAAGTACGGCTTATTACATTAGTGAAACCGAAAAAGGTGGGAATCTGATTCTCGATTTGACAATTTACGACTGGCAGGCGGTGTTAACTCCCGGCGGTGCCGCGGAACAGATTGTAGAACTTATTGTTGAAGCTCCATCGGGAATGATCGCAGGCGGTGTTTCATTCTCAACTACAGATATTCTGAACGCGCAGGCATCCTCGGGTCCGACACACACTCAGACGATTCTCGAAATCCCGAATGTTGTGCCGACAGGTCTTTTTGAGGAAATCCTGATTACCGTTCGGTCAACCGACCCAACCAGCTATGACCAGGGTTTCGGCACTCCCTACCCGGAAAGCGCGCATCTAGCCGCATACCAGCGTGCCATTATCGACATTAAGGATTACATCCCGAACATTGCGCCTGTGATCGATGAAATCAACGGTGAAACCATGGTCAACTGTTTCATCGGTGAAGAGGAATACACCGTAACGGCGCATGATCCCGATCCCGGCGACACGCTCACCTACAAGTGGGAGGTCACTCCGGATGCAGTGCTTCCAACATTTACCGACCCGCTGAGCACAGCCGATATCTGTGTTATCGACTGGGCCGATAACGATATATATCCATACGGTGAATGGGATGTCTGGGTGCAGGTTTCGGACGGCATCGCATTTGTCAAGGACCACCTGGATGTGACCAAGTCCGATGAACAGCTTATCGCGGGGATGATCCTGGCCGATCCCTTACATGTCAGCGATGTCACCTGCGATACTACCGGCGAGTATACCGCTCAGGCAAGCGACTGCAATCCGGACGCGATTCTCGAGTACAGGTTCATCCGCAAATTCACAACGGATGAAACTCCTCCCGATTCTATTGATCCTGACTGGACTAACTGGCAATCCGATCCATTATGGTTAATCGATTGGGACAACACCGAGATCGGCGACTGGCTGATCTGGGCGCACGTGCGGGAAACGGCCGATCATGCGATCGAGGATGTCTCACCCGCACTTGCGGTTGAGCGGATCAATTCAATTCCATATGTCTACAAGGTTTATGGACCTGACGAAGTAGACTGCACCGACACTGATGCATTATACGATGCGGGCATTGTGGACGACTGCGATGCAGGTCAGGTACATGCCCGATGGTGGGGAATCTCGGAGACACCCTCTCCCTCCGGTGCGGACTGGACTGAATTTTCAAGCAATAATTTCGTCATCGACTGGTCAGGTTATCCATCCGGCCTCTATTACCTCTTTCAAAAAGCACATGATGGTTTTGTTGAATACACATGCGCAAATTCGCTCGATATTGAGCGGATCAACACCCCTCCCACTGTCCCGACACCGTCAGGGCTTGATACGGTTTTCTGTGATACCGTAACTGACTACACCTGCGAGGTTAAGGACTGCGACACCGGTGATATTCTCACAACCCAATATTATCTTTCAATCGAAAAACCCACTCCGGTTGGCGGAGAATGGATCACTTTCACCGGCACCACTTTCACTCCGGATTTCTCATCCACTCCAAATAGAGAATACTGGCTCTTCGCACGAGCTGACGACGGCTATGGCTGGGTAGTGTGTCCCCAATCGCTTGCAGTACTGAAAAAGAACACTCCTCCTGTTGTCGGGACACCTTCCGGCAACACCGATGTGGACTGCACCGAGATGGAAACGTACACGGTCGACATCTCCGACTGCGATCCCGATGACCTTGTGCAATCCTGGGCGCTCTCAACGGAACCCGACGACCCCGGCAGTAACTGGAATGGTTTCACCGGAAATTCATTTGAAATCAACTGGGAAAAATACGGTGTCAAGCCATGGTATCTCTTCGTAAAAGCAGAAGATGGAGATGCTACAACTATCTGCGATCCGCCTCTTGCGATTGTTAACAATAATGCCGCTCCTGTGCTGGAACATGCACCGGAGGGTCCGACCACAATAGTCTGCGGTGGCGAGGAAAATTACGATGTCGGCTTATGCAGCGACTGCAACCTCGATGCGGATGTGCATCGCTACTGGATTATTTCCGATACAGACACTCTTCCCCCACTCGGCGCACCATGGACTGAATTCCCATTTTCGTATGAAAAAATCACTGTCGACTGGGATGGATTTGAAACAGGAACATGGTATGTCATCCAGAAGGCTGATGATGGAACCGATGTTTCCTGGAACAGCCTTGAAGTTGACGTTGAGGAAGGCGATCTGGAGGTTGGAATTCCGGATGGCCCGACTCCTGTCGACTGTGAAGATACCGGTGCAGGATACGGCGTTAAGATCGAGGACTGCGACGGCGGCCCTGAACCCGATCGCGAGTGGGGTTTGAGCTTCACAAACGATCCCGGCGGAGCTATCGGCTGGTACGTTTTCTCGGACGATTCCTTCATCGTTGACTGGAGTCAGTTCCCGAACGGCCCATCAGGCGATGTGGATTATTACATGTTCGTCCGGGCCGATGAAAATGAGGGGGAAGGCTGGATATATGGCGATGCGTTTGTGGTTCATCGACAAAATACAGCGCCGGAATCGCCAGAATTACCCTCTGGCCCGGAGAATGTATCCTGCGCCGGAAGCCCGTATATGTACGACTTTGGCACCGTTTCTGACTGCGACTACAACGAGGATCTGACCCGTCATTGGGCTGTCAACACGAATGGGGATTTTCCTCCGCCTGATGGTCCCGACTGGCATGAATTCGTCGGTGGAAGCACGCCGGTCAACTGGACCGGAATACCGGTCGGTGCTGGCTACCTGTGGCAGAAGGTTACCGACGGATGGGAAACCAGTTACTGCAAACCGTTAAAGGTATCAATGTATAACTCGCCTCCGGATAAGCCATCCACACCATCCGGAGCGCACGTCGTCAACTGCGTCACGGGATTGGTTAAGCAATATTCAACAAGCGCTTTTTCGGATTGCGATGACGGGCAGGATGAACTGACTTACTGGGGCGTGAGTACATCCGACAACCCGGTCACAGTAACCCCATGGCATTCATATCCCGGCACTCAGTTCGGAGTTGACTGGGGCAACTACACACCCGATGTCTATTACCTGTTTGTAAAGCATGGTGACGGAATTAGTCATAGATTCAGTTTATCGCTTGAGGTGACCTATGCTAACACCGCGCCGAGCGTCGCCACTCCTACCGGACCGGCCACGGTCAGTTGTACCGCGCCGTATCAGTTCGATTTCGGAGCAGTTAACGACTGTGATGCGGGCGATACCCACACACGCTGGTATGCGATCAATTATGATAGTGAAAAACCACCGGGAGCGGGCCCGGCCTGGGTGGTGTTCGCAGGACCAACCGCAATGGTCGATTTCACAGGCACGAATCTTGGCACCGCCTATATTTGGCAAAAGGTCAGTGACGGCCATGTTGAGAGATTCTGCTTAACACCGAAGCAGGTTACGATGAATAACTCGCCACCGGCGGTCCCCCACATAATGAGCGGCCCCATGTCGGTGAACTGTGAAGACGGACTCATCTGGGATTACACGGTGATCCCGTACAATGACTGCGATGTCGGTCAAAGCAGCAATCGCTATTGGGGCAGAAGCGACACTACCAACCACGAGGATGTGGCGCAATGGCATTGGTTCACGGGAAATGAGTTCGAAGTGGACTTCAACGATTTCCCGTTCGGAATCAGTTCGCTCTTTGTCAACGACTTTGACGGACTGGTGCATGCCTACAGTGACTACAGGTCCGTTAACCTTGTGAACCTTCCCCCTACGAAGCCGGACACTCCTTCCGGACCCACGCTGGTGAACCTCGCTATAGTTGATCCCGTGCAAAATTACAACGTGGGAACCGTCTCTGATTGCGGACCGAATCAGATAGTCGAGCAGCGCCATTGGTGCGTTGGCGACAGTCCGTCAACTCCGAATGGCACCTGGAATTTATTCCCGACCGCTCAAACCGTGATTGCAATAGGGTGGCAGAATTTCGGCCCCGGCACATGGTATGTGTGGCAGAAGGCAACCGACGGTCTTCTGACATCCACCTCGAACCCACTCGAAGTTACCGTCGGTATTACCACTGAGAATGTGATCTACGTTTCTGAATCAGGGTTCGATGTCTGGCCCGGCTCATGGGATCAGCCTGTAAGGAACATTTCCGTGGGTTTGGATAAGGCAGAAACACTCGGCTGTACCAGCGTGTTTGTGGCTATCGGGGACTACTACGAAACTGAGAGACTGGACCTGGTGGACGGTATCAACATCATGGGTGGTCGTGACGATGATGACTACTGGGCTGAGCCGGGTGGAACAAACTATGGCAATCTTCACGGACCCCACCAGGCTGTTCGCGGCCATACTATAGTTTCTCCTACTACGATCAGGAAGCTGAATATAATTTCTGCCAACGGCAACCCAGGCATATTTAACCAGTTGAACTCTACGCCTGTTTTTCTCTATTTCTGCGATGAGGACCTGAGATTTGAGCGCTGCAGGTTTGACGCGGGAGACGGGGCAGTTGGCGATTACGGCGGGACTGGGACAACAGGCTCGAATGGTGGGGTCGGTGGTTACGGGGAGGATGGCTGTGAAAATGACGTGAACCCCCCTTATTGTGGCACATGCTCCGAGCCCGCGCCGGGCCTTCCAGGCTCCAGTTCTTGTGGCATGGTGGGAGGATTGGGCGGACATCCAGGTCATGGCAATTCCGCACCTGATGATGCAGGAGATGATGGAGATCCTGGCGTCGCCCCAGACGGTTATACCCCTGGAGGTGCGGGAGGCCCATCAATGAATATGGATGGCGAACCGGGTTCGGATGGCGCTGACGGCGCTGAAGGTGGTGGTGGCGATGGCGGCGACGGCATAGGTTCCATTTTTCTGGGTGTCTGGTTCGGTTCTCCGGGAACCAACGGGGAACTCGGTGAACACGGCGCCGGTGGCGGCGGCGGCGGC
>CBDURU010000074.1:0-18130 GCA_965369865.1 uncultured bacterium
TAAATAAAAATTGATTGGATGTATTTAGAATTTAGGGGGACACCTGCTTTTCGACGGGCGAAAAGAGATGTCCCCGATCTCAGTTGGTCTTAAGCAATCATGGTAAATAAAAATTGATTGGATGTATTTAGAATTTAGGGGGACACCTGCTTTTCGACGGGCGAAAAGAGATGTCCCCGATCTCAGTTGGTCTTAAGCAATCATGGTAAATAAAAATTGATTGGATGTATTTAGAATTTTGGGGGACACCTGCTTTTCGACGGGCGAAAAGAGATGTCCCCGATCACAAATTGTATTGCCGTGCCTGTTAAACGTATCAGGTTAATCCTGATAAGGTCGATTATGTATTGTTGTTAAATTCTGATTTATTCTGATATACTGTCTGCCTGGGTCAGGATGGCTAAAATGCCTGTCCACAAGTGCATTCCGGCTTTTGTCTTTTAATATTTTACGATCATTAATAATCAATACCTGTATAAATCCAGGTCCGGGAATTTTTATTCTCCGGCTAAGAGGATATATGCATTCACGATTTCCATTACAAGGAGAAAATTTCGATGCACCAATTTACCACACTTACAAAGAATATCATTCTCGCAGGGTTTAGTCTGGTCCTATTTACGATACTTGGTTTGCCGGCGGCTGCAGCGCCAGTGGTATCGGTCGTGATGCCCGATATAGGGGTACAGGGAGCCGTTGGTTTACAAGTGGATATTATGGGAGCGGGTTTCGAACTTGGCGGTGGCGGTGAGCCGCCGGTAGTGGTCTTTGGGACCGGGAGCGATGGGATCACAGTCATTGGTCCGGTCCTGTTCATTGACGAGTTCAATCTCACGTGTTTTATAGACATCGAAATCACAACGCCTCTCCAGTCTTACACGGTATTCGTCGTCAACCAGAGCGATATGCAGCAGGGATTTCTTGTCGATGGATTTACCGTGCTGGAAGCCCCAACGATTGAAAGCATAAATCCCGGCCAGGGCTACACCGGTGATTTGGGACTGGCAATCACAATCAACGGAACCCTCCTCGCGACGACCTACGATATCGATTTTGGATCCGGAATCACACTCGATTCAATCGATAGTGTCAGTCCGAATATAGTTGAATGCAAAATTTCAATCGATTGGCTGGCAACCCCGGGATTCAGGGATGTAACTATCTACACGGAATCAACAAGTGTAACCTTCCCAAACGGTTTTGAGGTTCTCGCGTACAATCCGCCAATGGTTTCCGGTGTCCTGCCGGACTTTGGATGCCAGAGTGAAACCAACATCTGGCTTACGGTCAACGGATCGGGATTCATACCCGGTATAACATTCGATTTTTCACCCCCGGGCATTACAATCAACCAGGTAATTTACGGATCGAGCTCCCTTGTTACTCTCAATATCGATATTGGGCCATTGGCGCCCATTGGATTGTACGATCTGACATGTACAAACATCGATAACCAGTTCACCACCCATAATGACGCATTCGAGGTGCGGGATTGTTCGCCTGTCGTGGACAGTGCCTTTCCGACCCAGGGCAATCCAGGCGATACCGGCATAGCGGTCTCAATTTCAGGTTCATATCTTTTCGGTGCGACCGATGTAAGTTTCGGCGCTGACATAACGGTCCAGAATTTCACTCCGATCAATGAATACCAGATCGATGTAACAATCGATATCGACCCGCTGGCAATACCCGGTTTCAGGGATATATGGGTAACGACTAAATACGGACTCGGTATCCTTCCAAATGGGTTTGAAATTACCGATATCGTCAACCCACCGCAGATAACGAGTGTAGATCCCGACATAGGTTACCAGAATGATATCGCGCTACCGGTAACAATATTCGGACAGAACCTTGAAAATGTTACAGCGGTGGATTTCGGACCCGGTATTTCAGTGACATTCCTCGGTGCATATACGGGTCAGGTCGATGTCTATCTGGATATCGATCTTGACGCGGTACCGGGGTTCAGGAATGTAACGGTTTCCGGCTCTACAGGTGATGACTCACTGACAAATGGATTCGAAGTGATATCCACAACCCCTTTAATTGAGTTTGTGGTCCCGGACCAGGGCCAACAGGGGTCAATCGATCTGCCTGTGACCTTAACGGGGCAAAATTTCGTTGATGTAAACAGTGTGGATTTCGGTGCGGGAATTACCGAGGCGATAGTCGGCATTACCGATACAGCCATAGATGTTTTACTGAATATAGAAGCGCTGGCCACACTTGGCCCGAGAAATGTCACCGTCACTAACATCAAGTTTCAGAGCGATGTTCTTCTGGGTGGTTTTACGGTCACCGAAAAACCTGTCAGCCAGCCAGAGATCCTTGGTCTAAACCCGGATTTCGGGTACCAGTCAGACACCGGCCTTGGAGTAACAATAACCGGTTCAGACTTCATGGACGGTGTTAATGTCAATTTCAACACCAGCGATATCACCGTTCAAACCGTATTCCTGATCGATACAACAACTATTTCGGTCACTATCGACATCACCCCGGGAGCGGTACCGGGTTTAAACAACGTCACGGTTGATAATCCTGACGGGGGAGCGGACGTACTGGTCAACGGTTTCGAGATTCGTGAACTCCCGATGATCGAATCCATTGACCCGACCCAGGCATACCAGGGAGATACGATCCCATTCAGCGTTTATGGCACCGGTTTCCAGATTGGTGCGACATTCTATGTCGAACCGGTCGCAAGCTACTTTGGCATTACATACCAGGTCGATTCAGCGACGCTTATAACAGGCACGTTTGTAATCGACCCTCTCTGCCCGATCGGCTTTGTGGATATATTCGTACAAAATCCCGATGGCAAAACGGTGGAGCTGCCCGGGGGATTCGAAGTCCTTGAGACCACTGTTCCTGTCCCTTATATCGAATCGATCATTCCTTCGAGCGCTTACCAGGGAGACACATTCGGGTTCCAGTTGAACGGCGGTAATTTCGAGGCCGGGGCAACATTTCATGTCGCACCGGTCGCGAGTTTCTTCGATATCACATTCCAGGTTGATTCACCCATACTTATTTCAGGAACGATTACAATCGATCCTCTCTGCCCGATTGGATTTATCGATCTTTTTGTTGAGAACCCATCCGGACATACGGCCTCAATGCTGAACAGTTTCGAAGTCCTTGAGACCACTGTTCCTCTCCCATATATTGACTCGATTATCCCTTCGAGCGCTTACCAGGGAGACACGATCGGATTCCAGTTGAACGGCGGTAATTTCCAGACCGGAGCTACATTCTATGTTGAACCGGTCGCGAGTTTCTTCGACATCACATACCAGGTTGATTCACCGACACTTATTTCCGGAACAATTACAATCGATCCTCTCTGCCCGATTGGACTTGTCGATCTCTTTGTTGAAAATCCGGATGGACATACGGCGTCAATGTTGAACAGTTTCGAAGTCCTTGAGACCACCGTTCCACTCCCCCACATTGACTCGATCATTCCAGTGAATGCTTACCCGGACGACACATTCGGCTTCCAGTTGAACGGTGGTAATTTCCAGGCCGGGGCTACATTCTATGTCGAACCGGTCGGGAGTTTCTTCGATATCACATACCAGGTCGACTCGCCAACTCAAATTTCAGGGACAATCGAAATAGATCCTCTCTGCCCGATTGGATATGTCGATCTCTTTGTTGAAAATCCTGATAGCAATACAGCATCGCTGTACAATGGTTTTGAGGTACTTGATTTTTCACCCGAAAGTCCCGTCGTAGATTGGATGGACCCAACCGGAGCATTCCAGGGAGACACGATCAATTTCCAGATAAGCGGAGGTAATTTCCAGACGGGCGCGACACTTGAATTTCCAGGGCTTGACAGTTTCCTCAGCCTGATATACCAGGTTGATTCAGGAACATTAATCAGCGGCACAATGACAATCGACCCGACTGCCACTCCGGGCAGTTACGATGTCAGGATTACCAATCCCGACATGCTTTATGGATCGCTGTTTAACGGATTCACGGTTTACGAGCTTGTACTGGAATTAGCAATTGAATCCATTAACCCGTACCAGCTATGCCGCAGGCAATTTACAGAAGTGACAGTTCTCGGGCAGGCATTCGAACCGGGATCTGAATTTACTGTCGAATATTCTGGATTCCCGACAGATTATGTCCTGGTACAGTCGGTTAATTATGTCAATTCGACGCTGGTCTATGTTCTTATTGAAGTTACAGATGATGCACCGCTGGACTTTTTCGATCTCAGGGTTGAAAATCCTGACAGTACATATGCATATGGACCCCAAATCGAAGTTATCGAGTGTGGAGAGGGGCTTCTACTCTGGGAGGAAGGCCTGCTTGATATTCTGATTCAATACGATGGTCCTGCCGGCGTTGTTGTCGAGTCCACTACATCGGCTACGTTACAAAATGCCGGGGAGGTTAGCTTCAACGATATAGTGGTCGGAATGACGGGACTGGTTTCCGCTGACGGGGGTGAAATCAGATCTGAAAATATTGAGATTTTCCCATCACCTGTCGGTGAGATGGGCACCGGTCAAAGTGAGGTCATCCAGGTACGTTTCTCAATACCCATGGACGAGGAACTGGTTCTATTCGGGGGTGGGGTGTTCATGGGGAGCCTTGTCGCCCGCGACAATGAGACCGGTATGACAGCGTCACTCCCGGTGAGTGTAACTATAATCACAACCGGGACGCAGGTTATCGAGATCGATCCATTATGCCTGCAGGTCGACCTGCTTGGTCCCGGTGTACCGGCGGGTCAGGTTCCCGGCATTTTTGACATATCGGAAGAATTCCCATCCAGCCTGGTAGAGTATCTTGGAGGCTGCACCGACCCATTCCCGCTATTCCAATGGACAGCATATGGAAGCGGCTGCGATGGTTACATGGAAACCTGGTTACCATCCTTCACAATCAGTGTTTACCCGATCTACCCGAGCCAGTCACCGGAATCGGCTGTATCGAATAATCCCGTATGGAGGGCCGATGGAATCAATGAGGAATTCATCCAGTATTCCCCGGCGGCAGAGCCATTATCCGGACTCTATCTCTGGCAGGTGGAAGCCGTTCCCGAACCCATGCCGGGACTGGCAATCAATGTTTACAATGAAACCCCTGTGATGTCTGAAATCCGGGCGTTCTGTGTCGAGACAGATGAATTCCAGGAAATTCCTGAATTCATTATCGAAGGCGACATCATGTGGTTCCCGCAGTCGCTCGTACTCAACGGCGCCGGGATGGTTGAGGGGAACCTTGTACTCTCGCACGAAATAATTTCGAACCTTGGAACAGACCCGATCTCAATCTCATGGCAGGATGCTGAAACCGGAGACACGCTTGTAACCTGGTTAGGCAATGTCGCGGTTCTTCAATTGTCGTATGAAAGCCCCGTACCGGATTTCGGACCTGTAACAATTCCGTTCGGTGTGAACCTTGCACCGATCGGCAATGTCGGCCCGGAGATGGGCCCGGAGGATTTCGTTATACAGTTCTGGAATGGCGGGAGCCTGATTTGCGGAACCGATCTGGGATTGAGTCCTTCGGGACAGTTAACCGGTATGGCTGATATAGGCGGGTCCGTTTCGACTTTCGACCTGACAATCATCTGGCCGTGGGAAGATCCGTGCTGGGAGGTCTGGCTCGATTGGTGGCTTGCTAAAACTGAGCTGGATGAAGATTGTGAGGATGAATGGGATGCCCTTGAGGAAGCCGAAGATTTGGTGCAAGAATTCCAGGACGCACTTAATGAGGCCAATGAGGCCCTTGACGAAGCCCTGGATGCGTACCTTGATAAATTAATCGAAAGCATGCAGGCCGATCTCGCGCTTGAATCCGCCCAGGAAGCCTGCGAAGACTTTTTCGCAAATCACATATTTTCCAATGTTATCAATTTCTCAGATCCCGGCGGGGAGGGCTGGAGTTACTTCGAAGCGTTCGGCGGGCAGGTAGGAATCTGGTTCCTTGGTGATGAGGGCGCCGAACTTCTGAATTTCTTCATGGATGAATACGGCAGTGAGTACAACGCACTGTGGGATCAACTTCGTGAAGCTCAGGATACCAAAGACGAAGCCGACGAAAATTTAGAAGATGCTGAAAATGCGTTTGATGACGCGAGTGATGCACGTGACGCCGCACAACAGGCATTAGAGGACGCTAACGACGAATACAATGTCCTGCTTGCCGATCTGAACAATTGCCTGGCGTATATGAACTACCTCGCAGAATATGTCGCATGGCTGGAGTGGTTCTATGAAGATTGTTTCAGATCGTTACCCGGTGGCACAAGCTCCGGTGTTGGTACGCCGGGACTCGAGGGTGGAGCGCAGGGTCCGCCGATAGATGAGGGCACCCAGCCCGGTGGCGTTACTGAAGACAGTGGAACCGACACACAACCCGGAACGGATACCGGTATAGGTAGAGGCACCGGGGATTGTCCATGCGATGACTGTGATGATGAATACGCCGATCTACTGATCGCTGAACTGTTCCTCGAACTTGCGGAACAGGATCTGGATGACCTGCTCAACCAATTTGATGATGCCCTGGCTGAATTAGATCAGGCGCAGGATGAACTGGATGAGGCTCAGGAAGCATACGATGCCGCAGAGGAAGCCGCAGAGGAAACTCAGGACAAACTGGATAATTTTGTCGATAACCATGTTTTTTCAGATGTCGTTGGGGGCACACCCGACCACGGTTCGGGACATGTCAAATACAAAGGAGTGGACTTTTACTTCAGCGATTTCGATATTTTTCACACAATCTTCAAGATACTTCAGGAATGGATTGATGAAGCTGCGGCAGCAAATGAAGCAGCACAGGAAGCGTTGATTGAAGCCGACGCTAATCTACTGGCGGCAGATGTGAAACTCCTCGATGCAATGGCCAATGTCGCCCGGTTGCAGAACGATGTCACCGCGGCACAAAATGCAGTTGTGCAGGCGGAGCAGGAATATATCGACGCCCTGCTGGCATATCTCGATTGTGTAGATTTCGCGCGGCTATGCCACGAGATTTTCGGTTGCCCGCCATTTGTCGCGCCACACGAAACCGATCAGGGCGGTCTGCCCGGTGGAGGAGAAGAACCCAGTGATGGTGATCAGCCTGGGGATGACGAAAGTGAAACCGAACAACCGGGTGTTGAAGAAGGTGAAACCGAACAACCGGGTGACACTGAAGGCCCAACTGATGGTGAGGATGTCCCGGGTATACCTCCGGGACAGGGAACCGGTGACGGTACCGAAGAGGGCGATCGACCATGTCCGTGCGGTGATTGTGAGGACGAATTGGAAGCCTTGGTGCAGGCTCATGTTGCACTTGCCAATGCTGAAGATGCTAATGCACTAGCCACCAAAGCATATGTGGATGCAATGACCTCGCTGATGAATGCAACTGAAAAAATGCAGGATGCTGAACAGGCATTTAAAACTGCAGAGGAAGTGTTGCAGAATACATACGCGCTTCTGGAAAATGCTGAAACGCCGCTTGAAAAAGAAATTTACCAAAATGCTGTTGATATCGCATTAGACATCGTGATTATGTCTGGAATGAATTATAGGATTGCCCAAATTGCATTTGATGAAGCATTACACCAGGTAGATGTCGCCGCCGACCATTCCGATACAGCCTGGAACCAGTTCGAACAGGCATTGGAGAATGTCAAAGCCGCGGAACAGGCATATTTCGACTGCCTCGAAGCTCTGGAAAACTGCAGAAGGCGACATGATTGTGAAGATGAAGGTTCCGAAAGTCGACCTGAGGATCCATCAATTCCAATCCCGAGTGATCCTGAATGGCCTGGACCGTGGGGTGGTGATGATGATCAACCAGGCGGTACAATCCCTGGCGATGGTGGGACCCCGGGTGACGGAACCACTCCGGGCGAGCCGTTTGGCGGCGATGTTCCGGACGATACAAGTTCCGGTGAACTGGGTGAATGCCCATGCGATGACTGTGCCTGGGAACTTGAAATGCTGAAGATGGCAGAGGAATTTATGGAGATGGCACAAGCGGACTGGCATAATGCCCTGGATGCTTTAATTACCGCTATGGAAGAAACCGCTGCTGCCAAAGGCGATCTTGAATCTCTGGAAGCCCAGGAAGAAGGCGCACAGGAAGCAGTGGATGAGCTCCAGGAAAAACTCGACGAATTCATGGAAAAGCACGTTTTCGTGAACGGAGTCGGGGGAGATCCGTCTGCTGGTCCAAACCATGTTGTTTACAAGGGCGTCCACATGTATTTCTCCGACGCCAACATGCTTATGAATGTCTTCGACCTCATTAAAGAAGGGATTGACAAACTGGCAAACAGCCTTGCTGAAGCTAAGGCGGACCTGGAAGCTGTACAGGAATCGCTCGAATCCGCACGTGAACGCCTTGAAGCTGCAGAAGCAGCCGAGGCTGAAGCCGAGGCTCGTGAGCAGGAAGCCTGGGAGGCATACGAGAACGCGAATGATTTCTACATCGACGCGCTGGTCGATTACATGTTATGCCTGGCGGACCGTGCAGCGTGTCTGGAGCAATATCCAGAAGAATGTGCCGGTGAATCTCTCGAACCGGGCGGATCATCTGGAAGCGGAGGTTCTGACGGCAAGAGTGCATCCGGAAATCAGAATCATAAACAACCCGATCCTGGAGATGATGATGAGGAAGAAGAAGAAGAAGAACCGGTGCAGCCTTATTCTCTGGACGAATTGATTCGGGATTTTGACACTTTATTATGGCAAACAACACAGGACCTGGCTGAGCAAGTGCTCATGGTAGATCAGTTAATGGCGGATGTAATTGATGCAAGACAAAAACTCGATGAGGTTTTCGCGGAACTCGAAGAAGCGATTGTTGAAGCTGGAGAGAAAGCCATGGCAACCGAAGCCCTGGTCAGTTCGATGCCTGACAGCTCCTGGATCCTGACGGTTAACGCTGTACCGGATTCCGATTATGAAGTTATGGAACATGGATCATTGTTCATCTATTATCCGTCCGGTTCTGAAGCTGAGATCGAAACCTGGCTGATCGAATATGAGGACGAACTTGAGGAGTTTGCGAAACCCGCAGAATTCATGCCTGTCGATCTGGCGAACGCGATCGACGGCCTGAGTAATTCGCTCGAGGCTTATAATCATGGAATCGGGCTTGTCGCGGGATCGTCGTCAATGGTCGAATCGTTAACCGAATATTCCGGCATGTTAAATGAGCTGGTTGATACGGCTTCCAAAACGTTGAGTGAAAACAATTCAAGTATCCAGGAAGTCATGGATGACCTGGATGCATTACGTGCCGAAGCGGAAGAGCTCGGGCATTAAGAGCTAGTGAAATTGTTATTTAAACCGATATAATCCCCGGGGGGCATTACTGGTATATAAAAACCAGCCAGCCGGGTTTGATTATAAAAATTTTGGAAAGAATTAATATTTCAGAGATCAAGCCGGGAGTCGTTATGCGTATTTTCGCAGGATATTTCAGGAAACTTCTATTTATCACAATTCTGATAATGCTGGTGTCATCGCCAGGAGTAATAAATGCCCAGGATGAGAGTCCCGACGCCCCGCTTGTCATCGCTGAAATACTGCACCCTTCACTCGAAGAGCCTGTTGCACCACTCGATACCCTGATCCTGATCAAAATAGATGAATTTTACGTCGGTTCCGATTACTACTATCTTATCCTCCTCGATAACAAACCTGTTACCGCCCGTTGGGACCCGGATGCGCTTTCGTTCAGCTATTACCCCGATCGAATGCTTACCACCGGCGAACATTACATCGAGGTTTACATGACGGTAGTCGATGGTCCCGAACGCCAGTTGGTAGCCGAAGGAACTTTTATCGTGGCCGGAGGAGCACCAGGCCCGATCCCCCAGGAACCCAGTTCGCTGTTCGACCTTGGAACCGCGCCAACACCACCTCCCACGCCTCCCACATCCGTATCGAGATATTCAACGGATTTCTTCCGGCTCAACGGCCGTGCTAGCATGGATGCCGGGTTTACCGAGCTTGATGGACTAGGCGCCAGGCTGAGACAGGAACCGGAAAACACGACAATCTTCAACCTAAATGGGACAGGCCGGTCGGAGGGTACGGATTTCGATTTCAGGTTCTATCTGACCACCGATGAAACCAGGTACCAGCAACCCCGTAACCGTTATTCCTTCAACGCGGCAACAGACAAATATGGCATTTCGGTCGGCGACACAACCACCCGTCTGGGAACTTTGCTTCTCGACGGTCTCAGGGTAAGAGGATTAGGGGGTTGGGGGAAATACGGCGCGTTTACAGTGCGAATTGTCGAAGGCGAGGTACGTCGAGGAACTGAATCGAAGTACGACATAGATGGCAACATTCGACAGCGCGGACAGGGATCTCAGAGGTTGTGGGCAACACGGGTCGGGCTATTCGAGGACAGTCCATTTTCCCTGGGATTCAGCTATCTGAGCGGCGACGAAAATGCATCCGACACAGGCACGTCCGGTAATCCCGGATCCAACACTGTAAGAAGCGTTGATTTTTTATGGGAATTCGATGATGGTGCGATCAGGGGTGCATGGGCGGAATCCGACTACAATTTTGACGATCCTGCGATGGCCGACCTGTCCGGTGAGGTAGCAAGGGAACTTGAGGCCGCGTATAACATCTCAGGACACGCGTTGAAACTGCGATGGCAGTTAATCGACCCGGGATTCAGATCGATTGGACGCTCCTCACTCCAGAAAGACCGGGAGCAGTGGTCATTCGATGACAGGTTTAATATCAGTCGCGGGATTCTTACCGGACGGCTGTACTACGAAAAATATCATAACAATCTCGATGACACGCTGACATATACAACGAATTCAACACGGTATGGCGGTCAGCTCCGTTACCGGTTCGGCTTGCAAGGCCCTACGATAACCCTTGGGCTTGACCGGACGGACCGTTCCAACACCGCAAATCAAGGTGATACAGGCTGGCTCGATGAGTCGTCCAATTCGATTATTCTTGGCCTTCAGCAGTCATTCATCATGCCCGACTCACGTCACGACCTGAGAGTCAACTGGCGCACGGTCAAGCGCGATAACATCGCGAATCCATCCGGCAACACCACCCAGGATATTATTACAGTGAGCCTTGTCTCGCGATGGCAGCGTGGATTCTCAATCGATGTCCAGTACGGAAACACGGACAACGATTACACCGGACGCAGCACATTCACGGAAGTCGACCGCTACTCGGTACGGCTGAGTTATGCCGATCCGCAGAGGGTTTTCAACGCATGGTCACGTTGGGAGATGGTTGATTCTTCAGGAAACCAGGCGACCTACAACTCCAGTCGGGAAACCCTTCAGTTTGGAATGAGGTGGAATCTCGGCTCAGACCTGTCGCTCGAGACATCGTTTAATTTAGTGAATTTCGACGACAATTCAGACAGCGCGAATGATTTTAAAGAACACACTTTCAAAATCATGCTTATCCAGTTGATTAATTAAGTTCAATCCCATTAAATATTACAAAGTTAATACCAGTAGCCGTTCGGCAGGAGCTTCATAAGGAAAGCATCATGATCTCCATTCGAAGTATGATAATCGGTCCCAGCGCTTAGATCAAAATCAACAGTTCCCCGGAAAGAACCTGAAACATATTATGCGTATTACCAATAGCCGTATGGCGGCAACCTCATCAGGAAGCAATCGTCACCACCATTCGAGGTATGGTAATCCTCTCCCGGGCCAGGGTTAAAATCGATGGTTCCCTCGAAATAGCCTGCTATATAGATATAGCCAAGACTATCCACGCTTAAACCATACGGGTTCACAGACGCTTCAGGCGCCCCCACATGTCTGGCCCAAAGATAATCATCACTCGAATCAAATTTACTCAAGAACATATCACCAGAACCATATGAGGGAAACTCATCGGTTCCTTGACTGGGATCGAAGTCCACGGTGCCGGCAAAGTTACCTGTAACATAGATTGCCTCGGAAACGTAAAGATCTGTATCACGCCCCGTATCCGAACTGTTCCCTCCCCACGTCATAACTCCCTGGTGAAGGCCATCTGTGTCGAACTTGCTTAAAAAGATGTCATTTTCACCATTCGACGTACGCTCGTCTACACCCGAACCTGGGTCGAAGTCGACGGTAAGCTCGAAACTGCCAGTGACATAAACGTTCCCTGTTGCATCAGTAGCGACTCCATTGCCCCTATCCCAATCCGTCCCGCCCCAGGTACGGGCCCATTGGTAATCACCGTTTGTGTTAAATTTACTCAGGAAAACATCTAATTTATGGACAGCTTCTTGCTCGTCAATTCCCGGGCCGGGATCAAAATCAACAGTATGATCAAAATCGCCCGCGACGTAGATATAGTCTGAGCTATCCACAGTGATGGCCATTGAATACCCATCTATGCTACCAAATTGATACTCGCCCCAGGTGCGAGCCCACTGAAAATCTCCGTCAGGGTTGAATTTGCTCAGGAATCTGTCCGATTTACTATGCGCTTCATGGACATCACCCTCTGGGCCGGGGTCGAAGTCAACTTTTTGTGTGAACGTCCCGACTGTGTAAATATTTCCATAACTATCCAAAGCTACATCCTTGCAGCGCGTGTAAGAGTCCTGATTTATGTAATGACCCCAGGTGCGAACCCAAATGAAATCCCCGGTCGAGTTATATTTGCACAAAAACGCGTCATAATCTTCCGATTCGCGTTCCTCGACCCCCGGGCCAGGGTCGAAGTCAACGATTCCATAGAATGAACCCACCACATAGACATTGCCGTAATCATCCGCTGCGACTCCGGGGCATCTCATGTAAACCCATGTTCCCCAGGTACGTGCCCACTGGAAATCCCCGTTCGCATCGAATTTGCTCAAGAAAGCATCAGCCATACCATCCGAGAAATGCCAATCCTCCCCGGGGCCGGGGTCGAAGTCGGTGTACTCATCGAAACGGCCGGTGACATAGGCGTTGCCGGAACTGTCCACCGCCAATCCCTGGACTCGATCCTCCCCATAGCCGCCCCAGGTGCGCGCCCAGCCCTCGAGTACCGGGGGTGGTATGTTGAAAAAGCACTCCGCGGGTGATGGGTCCCTGTTGAAGGCCAAGTCGACCGCACGTACCTCAACCGCCCAGTCGCCATGGATAAGGCTGGGGATGATTATTTCCGGGCCGGTGTCGGGGGCGTGCCAGGGGTCAAACCCGCCTCCGTTGAGAGCTTTCCGCCACTCATAGGTAAGATCCTCTGGCGATGTGCAATCGTTTGGATCAATGCCCGAAACGCCGAGGATGATATAACCTGTGCCCGGCGGTTGGTCTTCGCAACCATAATCGATAAAGGTATCAGGCGGATCCAAGTCCGGATCGCACGGGTCGAAAATGTTGAAAAAGCACTCTGCGGGTGATGGGTCCTTATTGTCTGCCTCATCCACTGCGCGTACTTCGATAGCCCAGTCACCGGGGAAGAGCTCCGTGATCGTCAACTCCGGTCCGGGGCCAGGCTGCCATTCATCAAAATCACCGCCGTCGTAAGCCTTCCGCCATTCGTAGGTAAGATCCTCGGGCTTCGTGCAATCGTTCGGATCAATGCCCGATACGCCGAGGGTGATTTCAGTGGTATCCGCAGGCTGGTCTTCGCAACCGTAATCGATAAAAGTATCAGGTGGATCCAAGTCCGGATCGCACGGGTCGAAAATGCTGAAAAAGCACTCTGCGGGTGATGGGTCCTTATTGTCTGCCTCATCCACGGTGCGTACTTCGATAGCCCAGTCACCGAGGGAGAGCTCCGTGATCGTCAACTCCGGTCCGGGGTCGGGATGCCATTCATCAAAATCACCGCCGTCGATAGCCTTCCGCCATTCATAGGTAAGATCCTCGGGCTTCGTGCAATCGTTCGGATCAATGCCCGATACGCCGAGTGTAATTTCGGTTGTGTCCGGCGGTTGGTCTTCGCAACCGTAATCGATAAAAGTATCCGGCGGGTCCAGATCCGGGTCACACGGGCCAACAATACTGAAATCCTCATCGGATATGTCGTATAACCCGGGAATGCCGGTTGATGAAATCCTCACGCGGACGGTGTCGGAAGGGTCAACCGGAATTTCCCAGGTGAAGCTGCCGTCGTTCATTTCATTGATTCCGACAGGATTAATGTCGTCGACGAAATTGTCTTTGGAGTAATCGATGAAAACGGTACCGGAAACATTCATGGAGTCCCAGGTGATTTCCTCGTCAGTTCCAACCACCCATTCCTCGCCACCATTGGGGACCAGAACCTCAATCCACGCAGGAATCTCATCCAGGACCGTAAGGTCATAACGGAAGAACGCCGCCATTGGATCGTTTCCGGCTAAGTTGGGGACTCCGAAATCGTTTGTGTAGTCAAACCCTTCATACTCCGCGATCACCCAATATTCCTGCCCTTCGATACCGGTTACATTATCCGCGGGAATCTCGACTTGATATGTCGAGTAGTGGTCACCTCCGCCGGTAGCAATCGCAGCAGGATCAAAGCTCGCCACACCGGATAATACCGTCGATTCGATATATATCTTCGATGGCTGGTACTCCCACCCAAACAGGCTGATATCCAGATTCAGGTTCCCGCCATTCTCCGTGGGGTCAACATAGTAAACATAGCTGTTGTCGGCCACCTCACACGCGATCGCCTCAGGACAGTTAGCCGGATGATATTCCGGTTCGAGTCCCTCCCAGCTCACAATTACCGCGACACTGAATTGAAGCCCGGGCTCGGGTGTTGGAAACCTTATATAAAAATTTCGGGTATTAGTAACACTTTGCGAAAATACGCCGTTCTGATCCGCGTGTGTATTCAACCAGGTCCACAGGTCTTCCTCCGGTTGAAGGCCGTCCGCGTAATACCGGTAAGGACACAATGTCGCTGTTCCCGCGAAATCCGGTGTTGTTATTTTCCCCGCCGTAAATGAAAATAGCGGGAAATCAGCCTCGGAGAATTCTGTGAAATTGAACCATCGCGTGTACCCGTCAGGACCACCTGCACCATCGATGGGATCCGGCAGCATGTACTGGTCGACTCCCAATTCCGGGTATTTCAAACTTCCCTTCTCCAATGTGAGCGAACCGTCCCCCATGAAAATCCCCCGGAGATCGTACCCATTGAATCCCGGATATCCTGGAAATGGATGTGTAACGATGATATCGATATCGACGTCGATATATTCTGGTCCGAAGATGATATTAATTAGTTTGAAATTCAGGCCGGTTACCTGTTTACTCAGGATGTTCGTGAGATTAACCGTGAACATCGCATGCCGGTTCTGTACCAATTCCACAGTCCCGGTCCCGGCATCGATGTAAACATCCCAGTAGCCCAGAAGATTGGTCCGGGCTCCTGATCCAGCGCGATTTGATTCTGTCGTAAGTTCCGGCGTTTGCTCCTGATCGGCGGTTGGTGTTACCGGGCTTCCACCGCCGCTACTGGAGCAACCTATTGCAATAAAACCAGCTAAAATTAAAACCGATAATAGAGTTACCCATCTGTTCATGACCGTCTCCTCTTACATACGTGCTTCCCTGTCTGGCCTTTCCTGAAAAGGGTAATGTAATACAAATACAACATACTAGGTATCTATAAATAACGCAAATGTGTATTAATTCATCATGTAAATAAAGTGGTTAAAATAAAACCCCCGATTTGAACCGGGAGGGATTTTTAATTATCCTAACCAGCTTCTTTTCTTTTCTGACGCTGGAGTTTCGCGAGTCCGATCTTTCTTAACTCCAGGGAATCGAGAAATTCACCAAGCGCGTTGAACCCTTCCCTCGTGCGCTGCCTGAGACGTGTAGTAGTCTCAGTGATCCTTGTTCGCATTTTTCCTTTCTGCTCGAGTGAGTCCGCGATCGCGTCAAATAACATTTCAGGCCCCACAAGCGGTACATGCACCGCCGGTCTCATCCCGAACTCACCGACAAATTCATCGATTTTCGGATCGTAACTCATGGCCACGAACGGGACACCCTGTGATGCGGCGAATATGAGCGAATGAAGGCGCATCCCGACAATGAGATCGAATTTCCCAGTCAGGCCGAGAACTTCACGCGGCGGATATTTTCCTTTCAGAATTGCGACAGAATCCTTGTCTTTAACCATCCCCATGATCAGCCCGGCATACTCGACATCGTCGGGATGATGGAACGGCAGCAGCGCCACACCCCCTCCAATTTCAGAGTTAACGAGGTCGATCGCCCTTGCGATAGCTGTAATCTGATGGCGGTTCCTCTTTGAACCCCGTACACAAAACGCAACAAGGGGCTTCCCGACTAGATCGATATTTTCCTGTAAAAAAATATCCTCGACCGTGTCCGAATCGGCCGGGTCGAGAAGGAGTGCGGTGTCGGCCATTAATTTTAACGGGGCATTGACCGGAAGCCTTTGCTGGCAGAAAGCGAAACTCTTGAAATCACGGACACATACAAGGTCGCACTGGCTGAGGAATTCGCCGACAAACAAGGGGGAGAATTCACCTTCCAGCGGTCCGATCCCCTGCCCGAACGCCACCATACGCCGTCCGGAAATAAAACCAAGCAGCATAATTCCAAGGTAGTACATCAGGCTTCTCGTCGACGTCTTGTCCTGGAGCAGCCCTCCCCCACCCTGCAGGATTACCGGCGCCCCACCAAGCCGGGTAAGAATCTTCCATAGGTTTGTGCGGCTGATCGAGTCAACACCGTACGCTTCACTCGTAGCGCTGGGATCGGCCGACAGCACAACCGGATGGACATCGTCACGATTCTCAAACCACTGGAGAATGGATTCGAGTATCGCCTCATCGCCAAGGTTATCGAATCCGTAATACCCGGAGATGAGAACCGGGAGAGTGCTGAATGTTTCCTTTATCGGGGACATAAAATCAGTGTAAGAAGATACCACAAATGAGAGGTCGAAAAGAAATATCTATGCCGGGTATTAACCATTTTTAGCCACCGCGGATTGATTTACAGGTTTCCCGATGATTATGATTAAAGTGAGAATTGAAAAAACCGTAGAACAGCACGGCAGTGCGTCGAATGGCAGTACGTCGAAAGGATTGTTTTAAGGTGGAAGACGCACTGCCGTGCGTCGAATGAATTGGTTTAAGGTGGAAGACGCACTGCCGTGCTGTTCTACGGTTTGTCGTTTTTTCGATGGTAAAAAATGATTAAATTTTCCTATAATTGATGATGAAAACCTTGATTTCATGCGGGTTTCTCTACCATTCTGGTTGGCTTTCTATACCTTCTCAAGAATATAGACATTCTTTTTAACGGCAAGTTCGCGCAGACTGGGAACAAAAATCCACAGCCATACAAAGGCATTAATCACCGTTCTCGCTTTCCATTGTAATTTTAATCCCGGCTCTTCACGTAACAATCTTTCAAACCTCTGGATACTTAACCTGTTCAGCCCGTTACGCCATAAATCCATTTTACTCTCAACAAGATCATCGAGAAGATCGGGATATTGGAGACCCAGGGCTTTTTTGCGTTCACTTCCGCTGAACATTCCAACCGCTTTTTCGATGTCGTCTTTCGACCAGAAAACATGCAACCATGGCGTTCGGAAAAAATCACCAAGATGATGGCCGTTATGGGAATAAAACTGCGCGAAGTCGATGCATAAAATCCCGCCTGGTTTTAATACACGCACCGACTCAGACAGCACTTTCGCAGGTTCGGGGAAATGATTAAATGCTTCGAGGCATAAGGCGATATCGAAATAATGCTCTGGAAACGGGAGATCCGATACATCGGCAACCGCGAATTCAGCCCGGTAACGATCACCGGGGGGAATCAGGACCGATCTCGCAAGCTCGGCCTGCCGTATAAGTTTCGGCGCGTTATCAACACCGACAATCTTATTGGGCTTGTGGGTGGCAAAATAGCATGTTTTCCCGCCGGGACCGCATCCCAGATCGATGACGTCTTTCGATTCAATATTAACCCGGTCGTAGAACCATCGTTCCCATACTTTTTTGCCTTCGGTAAATTCCCATCGCGCGAAATTGACCGGGTCATCGGGCGGAGGTTGAAAATGGAAATGTCCTTTATTCAGATGGATAAGCCATTTGTATGGAAGGCCCATCTATGTAAGACTCCTTAGACCAAATTTATAAATTAATTCTTTTTTTCGGATCATGGGGA
>CBDURU010000075.1:0-18078 GCA_965369865.1 uncultured bacterium
AACGATGATCTCGCAAAGCTTTAACGTACTCGGAAGCGAGTTTGGAGGGTTTCTAATTTTTTTCGTTCCCCGTGACAAACCTGCCCTTAGCTTCCATCCCGTGCCGTTAGCTTCCAGCTATCGGATCACCCGTGCCGACCGCTTCCAGCCGTCGATCGATCCACCACTGCCTGATCTTATGGTGACTCTTTCTCAAATCCCCATTAGGTAGCCCGGAAATGCATTCCCGGGGTCTACTTCCTATTTTCCCAATATAAGGTATACTTATTATCAAAGCATGGTAATTCAGAAATATAATTTTCGTTTAACAACGGGAAATTCAGGGAGGTAATACTAATGATTTTATCACTGCGCAGTTTGTTTTTGATTTCGTTCATAGGGATATTCATATGCGGTTGCTCCTCAAATTCCTCTCAACCAACATCTCCGGATAATCATGAATCTTCATCTGGACCGACACTCAGTGATGCAAGGGCAGCAAGTTCTTCCGGCACCACTCATTACCTCTTGCAGTACGGTTACATTTTCATCGACCTGGACCATCCTGATGGTCCACAGTTTGAGGTTATCCCGGTACGTCAGGGAGAAATTCATCTCAATATTCTGAAGTTACTTGAAATTGCCCCTTGTGATGATTGCTTCATAGTCGTAGGATTCGATTTCCCCGAACCTGGCATTCTGAATGTCGATATTTTAATTGAACACCCGATGACAGGCTTGGAATATTCAGTTTTCGATGTTCGATGCATTATGATGTTCAACGGGAGCCATGAGTTTCCAACATCCGGAAAGACAATTTCCGATCCGGCTCTCGGCGATGGCATTCTGCTCGATCCTGACGGCTACACAGCCTTGTATAACGGATCAACTCTGGAAGCGCCAACTGGTGATTATCAAAAATATTTCCAGGGAGAACTGGCTACATGGTTAATCCCGGATTCTGATATCAATGGCTATAAATATTTCAAATCAAATGACCCATCGAATTATCGTAACGCGTTTTATGCCGGCTCTTCCGATGTACAGACTTTTTCACTGCAACTTCCACCCATAACCTGGGTGATCGGCTACGCGGTCGACGCGAGCTGGGAGCCGCCTGTATCGACACCGGTCGATGACCCTCTGACAGATTTTGATCTAAACGCAAACTGCACCGAGCCATGGAAAGTTGTTGTAACTGAGCAAAAGATTGGCCCGGGTCTTACCGTATTTGGCGGACAAACGAAGCTTCTCATCGACATCTATGACTGGCAGGGGAAATCGACACATCATGCTCCGATAATTGAGTGCCCTGAAATTTTTAGTGGTTTTCTTATCGGAACTTGGGTCAGCGACGGGGCTGATTACACTCGATATGAAGTATCTGTTTCGAACGATAACAAGGCACCGGTCGGGGATTACATATGCCTGGCCGGAGTCATAGCGATTGAAAATAATCCAGTGGAGACTCCATGGCTGGACTTGACTGCGTATCAGATATTCAGTCTGGTAGTTACATCAACAGCTGGGGAGCTCATCTGGGTGAAGCGAGCTGGGAGTACTGAGGGAGATTATGGACATGGAGTCACGGCGCTTTCCGATGATTCAACGGTTGTGGTTGGAGGTTTCTCAAATTCATGTTCATTCGGGCAGAGTGAGCCAAATGAGACAGTTTTGAATTCAATGGGATCGGAAGATATTTTCATCGCACGGTATAATCCTGACGGGAGTCTTGTTTGGGTGAGGGGAGCAGGAGGTTCATCTTACGATAGACCCCTGGACGTCACTGCACTTTCTGATAATTCAACTGTGGTTACCGGATTCTTCTACACTTCTACCATATTCGGTCAAGGTGAACCAAACGAAACTGTCCTGATTTCTAACGGAGCAAGTGATATATTCATCGCTCGGTACAATCCTGATGGGAGCCTGGTATGGGCAAAACAAGCTAGTGGAGAAACTGCTAACTCTGGGATGAGTGTCACAGTACTTTCAGATGATTCACCGGTGGTTACTGGATATTTCGGCACTACTGCCATATTCGGTCTGGGTGAAACAAACGAAACTGTCCTGATTTCTGCAGGAGATTGTGATATCTTCATCGCTCGGTACAATCCTGATGGGAGCCTGGTATGGGCAAAACAAGCTGGTGGTATATTAATTGATCAAGGCTACGGTATCACTGCACTTACAAATGATTCAACTGTCGTGACTGGGTCCTTTGAGGGTTCAGCCACATTTGGCAAGGGTGAATCAAACGAGACAATTCTGAATTCGGCAGGAGATCTTGATATCTTTATCGTACGCTACAATCCGGACGGAAGCCTGGTATGGGCGAAGCAGGCAGGTGGTGAAGACAGGGATGCCGGTGATAGTATCACTACCCTTGCTGATAATTCGACAGTCATGGTTGGATATTTCAGCACTACTGCCATATTCGGTCTGGGTGAATCAAACGAGACCATTCTGGAATCGGCTGGAAATCGCGATGTTTTCATCGCTCGATACAATTCTGATGGAATACTTGCATGGGCAAAACGTGCGGGTGGCATAGTGCGGGATTCTGCTTTTGGCATCGTTGCACTTTCTGATAATTCAACAGTCGTGACAGGGAGTGAAAATTTCATCCCTCTTGAAAGTGGAGGTGTATTCATATCAAGGTACAATTCTGATGGAACCTTGGCATGGGTGAAGCAGGTCGATAGCAATCTGGCAGACGTTAGTCATGGTATTGCAGTACTTTCTGATGATTCAACTGTCGCAACCGGACTGTTCACAGATACGATTACTTTTGGCCAGGGTGAATCAAATGAAACAGTTCTGGAAACTAATGGATTTTGGGACATATTCATCGCGCGGTACGCGCCGTAGGAAACATTTGCCGGGACCAATCAATCACATCTTTTACAGGTTCAATATTCCCTGGGTGCCGTTCACAAGCGGAGCCTAAAGCGGAGCTTGTGGACGAACGATATTCCCTCAATTACCTGTATCTGATCTTCTAATAGACCCACATCTATTTGATGTAGGTAGCTGTATCAGAGCCGCGAATGTATCAGAGCCGCGAATGTAACTGAGCGGTCTGCCAGCCTCCGTACATTCTCATCACCCCCAAAAAAATCCCCTTTTTTCTATGTCTACTCTTGACAAATTACCAACTTTGTGCTATATTATGCTCGGAGGTAATTATCCACCACTGCGGGGAACAACCTCCATCGGATCCCGGCGCTTGGATTAACCAGCTCGTTGAAGCTGAGCGCAGTTACCGGCTCGACATCCGCCATGGCTTTATCAACGGCGGATAGTGCTCTGCACACAGAGAAAGGCTGTCTTCTCAGTCGATGCCGGGCAGTCCCACGATCCCTTGTGGATCGTAACCAGCTTCGTATGATCTTTTCACGCGCCGGGATCCACAAAAAAAATAATCGAGGAGGAATGAAAGAAGGAAAGAAAAAAGAACGATGTAAGAAAAATAAGATGTGGCAATTTCTTAGCGGGACTATATCATTTATCCTTTCTGGTTAATCATAACCACACTCCCACCCTGCGCTTTTGCAGGAGTACCGGATTGATTTTTTCGAGGGATATCATCAGCAGCCCCAGGCCCTCCCTTGGCATATAAGAACCTGTCTAATCGTAATCCCTTAATTTCGGTCTGGTTCTTTAACCGCTCTAATCGTTTTTAAATAATACCAGGCTATTAAGTAAAGACACACAAAACCGGGCCAGTACGTCCTTATCCCAAACTGGAAACCCATCGCGAATTTCAATATGAGAAATAACACTACCGCTACGATTGTTAACACTGCTGCAAAAAAATGAGGGGATTTAAGCATTCCGGGTGTATCCAGACTAAAGGATCATGTCGCTGAATATTGTATTCGATACAAAATAAGCTCTGTTGGTGAGCCGGATGGTGTCATCGTCAACTTCAAGATATCCCTGCTCCTTGTATTTAATCAGGGCTTCCCCGACGAGGTCGGTGATTTTTATGCCGAACCGGTTCTCGATTCCACTTCGCTTGATCCCTCCCGATAATCTCAAGCCCATCACAAGCGCTTCAGCCGCGGCTCGATTTGTCGAAAGGTTCTCCACAAACTGGATTGTATTTTTTCTTTCCTGCAGCGTGTCCAGGTATCTGTCGACATCTGTGATCCGCTTGTACCGCGCACCATTGATGTAACTGGTCGCACCCGGCCCGAATCCGACATATTCCCTGCCGGACCAGTAAGATATATTATGGCGGCATTGAAATCCCGGCTTTGCGAAATTGCTTATCTCGTACTGCTCGAATCCGGCGTCCGTAAATTTCTGACGGGCAAAATCGTACACCTCCGCCTGTGAATCGCCATCCGGGGTTTCAAGCTCGCGTAACTGAGCATTCGAAAGGCAGCCCATGCGACTATCCGGTTCGATGGTCAGGCCATACAGGCTGATATGTTCGGGATTGAATTCAAGGGTTTCATTGAGCGATTTTTCAAAAATTGCAGTGTCCTGTTTGGGTAAGCCATGAATTAAATCGATGCTTATATTTTCACAGCCTAAGGACCGGGCAGCATTAAGGAATTCCCGAGCGTCGTCCGCGGTATGAAGGCGTCCGATAATGTCAAGTTCATGATCGTTGAATGACTGCACACCGACCGAAAAACGATTAACCCCATTTTCCAGAAGGACGGGAATTTTCGGCAGATCGTCCACATGCGGGTTCACCTCAAAAGTGATCTCGGTTACATCCGGGGCCAGGTCATGGATCATATCCAGGAGAAGCCGGATATCTCCCTCGAAAAGAATTGACGGCGTGCCACCGCCCACATAAACCGTATCAATTGTGTATTTTGGATTAATTAAAAAAAAGCTCTTTGTTTCGCGGCATAAATTTTCGATATACCTGGTTTGGGTGGTATGACCGGCGGGTCGGGTAGGAAAGGCGCAGTAGAGACATCGCGCTCTGCAGAAAGGAATATGAAGGTAAAGAGCTATCGAACGGTCCGGTTTCCCATCCATAAAGTAATCCTTCCCACTCCTGTCCGTGAATTAATTAAAGAATTGTGGCAAAAATGAGCGGGAAGGTCAAATATTTTAAAGGAAATGAGTTTTCAAACCTACAGAACTTTGGCGTATGGTTAAAGAAAAATCCCGCGATTGCCCGCGGGATGTGAATTCTTATTGATGAAATGGTATCTCGATATTTCATTTCGAAACTTAGATAGCATATAGTTCTTCGGGCAGTTCGTCCAGAAGACCCGGCCGTTCTTCCCCTTCCTTAGTCAATGATGCTGAGTCCTCATCCTCTTCCGGCCTTGCTACTCGGAACAATTCTTCGAGGCTCGTGATGCCACGGAACACTTTCATCACGCCGGCCTCAAACAAAGTGTTCATACCTTCCTGACGAGCGGCACGTTTGATGTCCTGAACTGAGGCATTCGCCATAATCATGTTACGAATCTCCCGGCTCATCTGTAAAATCTCAGAGATAGCCGTTCGGCCGGAATATCCGTAATTATGGCAAAGCTCGCATCCACCGGTCTTGTAGAGTTTAACCTTAGCCGGGTCCTTGTCAGCTCCAAGGTATTGGGTGATAAGCTCAATCTCATGGTCAGGTGGAGTATACAGTTTGCGGCAGTTCTTGCAGAGCGTTCTGATCAATCGCTGGGCGACCATCGCGTTGACCGATGCGACGATCAGGAATCGATCTACACCCATATTGTGGAGTCGAATAAGGCCCCCGGCTGCGTCGTTCGTGTGGAGGGTTGAGAATACGAGGTGACCGGTCAGTGCCGCGTTAATCGCAAGGTCAGCGGTCTCACGGTCTCGGGTTTCACCGACCATTATGACGTCCGGGTCCTGGCGCAGGATTGTTCTCAGGGCTTCGGCGAACGAGAAGTCCACTTTCCTGTTGACCTGCACCTGGTTAATTGAGTTGAGCTGGTACTCGATCGGATCCTCAATAGTCACAACGTTGATTCTTTCGTTAGCGATTGTGGCGAGTGAGGCGATCAGTGTCGTGGATTTTCCTGAACCGGTAGGACCTGTGAGGTAAATAATCCCGTGGGGTTGAGTGATGATATCTTTCCATACTTCGAGGTGCATTTTTTCGAAACCCAGTTGCTCCAGAGTTGCATGGGCCATCTCTTTACTTAATAACCTCATAACGATCTTCTCACCATACATAGTGGGAAGAGTCGAGAAGCGAATATCGAATGTTGCGTTTTGGACCTTGAGGTCGATACGACCATCCATCGGACGTCTTCTTTCGGATGTGTCCAGTCCCGCCAGGATCTTGAGACGGGCGATAACCGCTGCCTGCGCGGCCTTGGGGACGGTCATGACCCTGTGAAGCATGCCATCGACACGGTACCTTACATACAGCTTGTCCTCCTTCGGTTCAAGGTGGACATCGGATGCACCCTGGTCAACCGCTCCTTCCAGGATAGCCTCTACGAAACGGACGATTGGCGCGTCCTCGAGTTCGGTCAGCGTTGCGGTTTGTTTCAGCATCTCCTTGATGGTGTTACCATCTTTCATCATTTCCCTGCGCCATTCGTCCAGATGCTTCGTTGCTTCGTGCGATACGCCAAACATTTCCTGGAAACGCATTTCGAGAGCTTTCTTGCTGCAGATGTAGGGCCTGACGTCATACCCTGTGGCAAGCCTTATATCATCGATAGCCATCAGGTTTAATGGATCGACCATCGCGACAATAAGATCGTTTCCTTCAAGACTAACAGGGAGAGCCTGGTGACGCTTAATTATTTCAGGGTCAATAAGCGAGGCCAGCTCGGGATCCGGCGCAATTTCACTAAGGTCAATCTTGGGGATTCCCAGTTGCTTTGAAAGAGCGTCCAGAATCTGGGTCTCAAGAACAGCCTCCATCTCCTGGAGGACTTCTCCAATCCTTTTACCCGATGATCGAGATTTCGCCAGGGCTTCTTCCAGTTTCGCAGGTGAAAGAATTCCCTCTTCAATAAGCAAGTCGCCCAGGCGCTTCATGCCCGGTCTACCCATAAAACTCACCTCCTCCGGCTACCGACGGGTAAACCATACCCGTGGACCGGAGTATACGCCAAACACCACGACCACAGTCGCTGGGGTGGCGCACAGTTGTTGTCAATATTTTCCAAACGGGAGTTTCGGTCCCATTTATATTCACTTTCAACACACACTTTATTATCGGTGCGGTTATTACCAGGTTTAATAATAAAGGTAAAGCTTAAATCAGCCATAATTTTTTAGGCATTAAAAAATACTTCGGACGCCAGCCTTGGACGCCGAACCTCTAATGTATAGCACATCTCCGGATTTTGTGTCAAACGATAAAACGATTTTCAGTCTCTCTCTATTTCCTGATTTGGCACTGATCTTATGATTCGGAGCATGGCCCGAAGGTTCAGGATGCTGAAATTATTTTGAATTAAAATCACCTGGATAAATCGTAAGAACCCGGATGGTGATTTTTTATTTCAACCGGGATGGTTGTGAACCATTTTCATTGGCCTGTAGTCGTTAATGTTATTGAAAGCCGGATTTCGATTCATGGGTACAGGATTTTACATTATCTGGCAAGTTTTGGGTAACTGTAATTTATTGTACTGACCAGCCGGGGTATTGATTTTATTTATTTAACGTGATATTATTTCTGCATAATCCCGGCGGTAAAAAAAGTATTAACCGGGGTTTATCGTATTTAGTAAGATTTATAGTAGAAGTCCTGTTTTTGGGTTTACAAAGGGACTATAAGAATTGATATTATAAATGTTTCCAAAATCCCTTGTATTACCCATATAAGAGTGATGCAGGTATTTTTTCTGTAACCTGAACCTTGTATATAAGACAGTCAAAGCCTATGGGATGAGAGAAAGGAGGAACCTTGGTTTGACCCCACTGGCGATTGTCTTGAAAGATAAAGGGCTGATACAGTCCATTGTGGAAGAGTGGCGACGTGTAGACGAGGATCGGGAGAAGGAAACTAGGAAACTTCCTCCAGTATTCTTATTTACGCGAATACCCTCCAAAACAAGAAACTGAGTCAGCCTGAAAGCATCTTCCCAAAACCAAGGAGGAAGTAATGCGCAGAATTATTATTTTAGCAGTACTTGCAATGGCAATGCTGCTTAACGCCCTTCCGGCGTTCGCGGGTCCGTTTACGGACGTGCCGACCGACCACTGGGCGTACGACGCTATCGACAAGCTCCAGGCTGAGGGCTTTGTCGAAGGTTATCCCGACGGGACCTTCCGTGGGAATCGCTCATTTACTCGTTACGAGATGGCCATGGTCGTTGCCAGGATCTGGGATCGTTTGGTCTTTGAACTGGAATCGATCGGAGACCTCGAAGGGGACTGGGCCACTCAGGCCGATCTAGAAGATGTCATTGACATGCTCGAAGATCTCCGCGACGAGTTCTACGATGAGCTTGACATGATCGACCGACGCCTTACCGATATCGAAGATTGGCGAGGCGATGTTGACGGACGACTCAGAAATCTCGAAGACGCACTCAGCCAGGTCCAGATTTCCGGTGTTCTTCGAACCCGGATCGAGGACATAATCACCAATGAATATGCCGGAGGCGCCGGATTCGGCGGTGGTTTCTTCAGGGGCACACCTGGTGCCAATCCCGGAGAGATGTTTGAAGTCGAGGGACAAGTATGGCTTGCACTTGATGCGATGCCTTCAGACTACCTCGATGTTCACATCAGTTTTCTGCAGGTACTCAGCTATCTTGATGCAGTTGGTATGATGCCACTGTTTCTTGATGAAGCCTGGGCACGTGCAGACATGATGAAACTCATGGGATGGGAACCATCAGAGCTCTTTAACCGATTCAACCTTGTTGTCGGTCGCCAGTACGCTCGCTTCGGCGAGTTCGGAATGGCGTTTGACAACGGTTGGGAAACCCACCCCGGTGTCCTCATCGATCTCGGTGGAGACAATTTGGAGCTTGCCGCTTTCCTCGCTAGAAGTCACCGTACAGGCTTGCTGGCTTCCTACAATCCTGTAACTGATACCTATATCTACACAAATCAGGATGGCCAGGAAGGGCTTGGTATCGCCCGTGTAAGCTATGGATTCGGTGAGAGCCGTTCTATTGTCGAGCCCGGCAATGAGTTCGCCCGAATCGGTTTCAATTACCTGGCAACAGGTGTTGGAAACGAGCAGGGTATGGGTCTCGACGTCAACACCGAACTGCTTGGCTCGGTATATCTCAACCGTCTTCGTGTTGAGTATTTCCAGATGAGCCAGGATCAGGTGGGCTATAACGTCTCTGACGAGTATGGCGACGATTTCGAAGGCAGCTTGATTGCCTGGGTTGATTTGTACAATAACGGCAACACCCGCGTTTCCGCGGCTTATGCCGATGTCGGGCTTACACCCGGTTTCTCTTCGATCGACAATAACCCGTTCGAAGAGTATGACATGTCAACCTTTGTAACAACTCCTTCGGGCCGTATTGGTGATAACACCTTCTACGGTTACGAATCCGGTCTGAACCCGTTCCCCAACAACTTCGTTGGTGTCGGTGTCCAGATCGACCACACATGGTGGGATGTTCTTAACACAGTTCTCACCTTCTATGACGGGACCAATCAGGCAGAGCAGGATCTCCCAGTTGTGATCCGGCTTAATGTCCGCTACCCGCTTTCGGATGCTTCGGATATTGCCCTCGAGTACATCCACAGCGGTATTGACAACCTCACGCTCGCCAAGTTGCGGGGTGAATTCCTGGTGCGGTTCTAACCAACCCAAATTAGCCAATAATCTTGGATCGAATAATTCTACCGGCCCTCATGAAAATGGGGGTCGGTTTTTTTGTATTCAACAGAGCCACGACCGTCAGGGAGTGCACATCGAGATGGATGTATTTAACAGAGCCACGACCGTCAGGGAGTGCACATCGAGATGCATGTATTCAACAGAGCCACGACCGTAAGGGAGTGCACATCGAGATGCATGTATTTAACATTGTAGCAGTGCACTCCCTGACGGTCGTGGCTCTGTTACGGTCGTGGTTCTGTTACAGTAGTTACACTTCCTCGACAATCCGATGCTCGATCGCCTTGAACCGCCAGTAAGCAAATGCCAGGAATGCCGTGGAGACTACGAACATTATTAATACCACGTACGGCACGATCAATTCCCACCCTCCAAGCATTGAGTATCTTGTGTAAGGGATGATCCAAGCGAGCGGGTTGGAAAAATATAATTTCGATAATAACTGGTTACGTGCGATCTCAAATTGTCCCAGGTCCTCATAAGTTCCGAGCAATTTCTGCCTGACAAGCGTCACGGAATAAATTATAGGCGACCCGAAAAACAGGATTGTCAGGAAACTGTTCAGAATCTGTTCGGCGTCGCGGAAGAAAACATCGATAACACTGATCAACAGCGAGCATCCGAGTGTGAACGCGAACAGGATCCAGAGCATCACCGGGAACCACACGATCGAAATATTCGGCTGATAACCGGTAAACAGAAGTATTATGAAAAATATCCCGATCCCGAACAGGAAGTTGACGAATTCAGACAGCACTGTCGCGATCGGCAGTACCTCGCGCGGGAAGTACACTTTTTTGATCAGTGAATCGTTCAGGATGAAAGTCGGGGCCGATTTTGCGACTGCCCCCTGGAACGCCATCCACGGCCACATGCTCGAGATCAGGAAAATCCCGTAATTCAATTCCTTGCCGGACAGTGTTGGGATGTCACGCTTCATATCCGGCGCGAGCTTGGTGAAGATGATCCAGTAGAGTCCCATGAGTATGAGCGGGTTAAGGAAACTCCACAGGAACCCGAGAGCGGAGCCCTTGTACTTGACCTTCAGGTCGCGCACGACAAGGTTCCAGATCATGTCGCGGTACTTATAGAGATTTTTAAACTGCTCAATCATTTGGAGATATTGTGTGTGTATATTCTACAGAAAGGGGAAGAGATAGTCATCCTTTGTGAATAAAAATATCTGCAATGCATTTAAAGTCTGAGGTTAAAAAAAACATCTCCCCGGTTTGATGAGGAGATGTCCAGTTTATTGATTTTTAATTATGCTTTGGCTTGATAGCCGATATTGCTCGTATTAAAAATATACAGTCACACCATAAGTGTTTATCAGTGTTGGGATATCGTTGTTAAGGGCATCAGGACCGAGTGGGTTATATTGAATATACACTTTATCCCCACTGCCCAGACCACCAGCAGCAGCATTAAGAACAAGAGCATCAATAACAACAATATAATTATCGTTCAGAATTAAAATTGTCAGGTTAACAAGGCCATCGAGTGGTGATATATCAACAATATTGTTATCACCCAGATATAAAGTTGTCAGGTTAACAAGGCCGGCGAGTGGTGACATATCAACAATTTCATTTTCGCCCAGATCCAAAGTTTTCAGGTTAACAAGGCCATCGAGTGGTGATATATCTATTATTGAATTATTGTAGAGAAGGAGTTGTTCCAGGTCAGTGCAATACTGTATTCCCTCAATGTCGGAGATGGACTGGAATTCAGCGCAAAGGATTGTCTGACCACACACCTCTGACTGGTGAATATCGGGACCCGGCAAACCCCAGTCTGCGATAATTGCCGCGATGAGATTCGCGTCGGGGAAGTTGATAACGGGATCTGAATAATGAACCGTTACTCCATTACCTATGAGAGTATTGATGTGAGTTGTAAGGGATTCGCAGTTTAATGGGTTATTCTCAAGCCACACTGTATCTCCACTGCCCAGACCACCTGCAGCAGCATTAAGAACAAGAGCATCAATAACAACAATATAATTATCGTTCAGATTTAAAAATGTCAGGTTAACAAGGCCATCGAGTGATGATATATCAACAATATTATTATCGCGCAGATGTAATTTTGTCAGGTTAACAAGGCCATCGAGTGGTGAAATATCAACAATATTGTTATCACCCAGATATAAAGTTGTCAGGTTAACAAGGCCATCGAGTGGTGATATATCAACAATATTATTATCGAGCAGATATAAAGTAGCCAGGTTAACAAGGCCATCGAGTGGTGATATATCAACAATATTATTACTGCTCAGCTCTAAATATGTCAGGTTAACCAGGCCGGCAAGTGGTGATATATCAACAATATTATTATCGCTCAGATCTAATATTGTCAGGTTAACCAGGCCGGCGAGTGGTGATATATCAATTATTGTATTAGAAAGCAGCCAGAGCTCTTCCAGGTCAGTGCAATACTGTATTCCCTCAATGTCAGAGATTGAACTACTTTCAGCGTCAAGGATTGTCAGACCAATCAGATCTGAAAGGTAAATATCGCCGGTTGGTTTACTGATGGCGTCGCGGACCGCCAGTTCAAGTCCGGGATCCGGGAAGGTAACAACAGTATCCGAAGCAACCTCAATTGTATAAATCTGGTATGCCGTCAGGTCCAGCCAGGGTTTTCCTATAGGATCGTTTTCGTTGTCAACAACCTTGATAAGGATTTTGTACTGACCGGCAGCGGCAAGATTTTCATTTGTCAGGCTCACCTCATACCGGGAGTAATCAATCCCATCCTCAACCCAGGTCGCGGTTTTGGCACCGTTGAATAATTCAGGGCACTCAATCACCGGCTCTCCATGGGTTGCCTTACCCTGCCAGTCATATACATCTATTTTCAGGATTGCGGAGCCGTCCTGATCGGTCAGACCGGGCCCGGTTTCTGCAATCTCGATTTTCCATGGTTCCTCGCAATTGGCTTCCGGGGGGAAATCCGTCATGGGATCGGTTACCGGGTCGGCTGTAGGCATGGCCCAGCAAGCGTCTACCGCGTAACCGAGTGCGAACGGATTGGGACCGAACATCAGCTCGATGGTTTGCGTGATTGTATCGCCGTCATAAAGGGCGTTTCGAGTGTTTGCAGAATCGTTGGTGATGTAACGCCTGTAACCGTTCAGATCGGCACTAGGCAGCGCGGGGGTGGCAATTTTCCCCTGGAAATATCCAAAGAAATCATTGGGCGCAACACCTATTGTTGATGCGTTGTACAGGGCCGTATAGCCGTCGGGATCAACGAACTCGGTATCTCCCATCGAAAAATCAGAGCAGGTAAGCCCGGATGTCGGGAAATTATAACTGCCGTTGAACATGATAATCACACGTGCATCGAACGCCGTAAAAACAGGCTCCGCCAGCGGGTGCGTTATTTCGATATCAATCGTGAAATGTCCCGGGCCAAGATTTGTTATCCCGGTTATTTTAAAGCAATCGGTGCACGGTCCGACCTCCATGAACTTCAGTATGTTGAGGTGTATTGGCGCGGTCCGGACCGGTATAACCTCATAGGTGACGTCGTCCGGGTTAGTCGGGTCGATGTAGATCATTTGGAAATGCCACAGGAAACGGTTGTTCTCGACTCCTGATACCGTGCGGTTTTCGGATGTCAAGTCAATCGAAGGCTGTGTTTCATCCGGCAGAACCGTGTTTGTATGATTTCCTCCTGATGAACATCCGAGCAAAAAGATGACGCCGATCACCAGCAGGGGAATTAATCGATTGCATAGGTATACATGCATCATTAAGCACCTGTCTTTTATTAAATTTGTTTTAATAAAATAAAACAGAATAGTCATACCTGCATCCTCCAGAACTGCCTCTGCCAGTATGGTATCAAGAATAATTGTAGGTGTCAACGTATGGATTGCTGCGCTTATAATTATTAAGGTATCCAACAATACCTTTATAATATAATTCCGAAGTAAATTAAAAAGCGAAGAAAGGAGAAACCTCCGCAGCATGAAGGACTGTTTGTTAAAAAGATTATTAAACTGCTTCCGATCTCAGGTCGACCGGAATTTCGAAACATGCCTGACCAATAGCATTGATTTTGAGAGTCCCGTCCAGGTTAACCGTAACGTTAATTGATTCCGCTGAAAATGTACCCGCCGGGTTGGTGATGGTTACAAGGAATGAATACTCAGGATCGACGGGCAGGGGAAATCCTGGCGGATAACCGGTGAACTCGAGATTCATTCCACCCTCGGGAGGGTACTCAAGGTATAAGTACGCGGCATTAACATGAGTATCCTCGCCGACACGAAGCTCCACCCCGTCAGGACCTTCAAGTGTGTCGGGATCGAATGTGATGTGTGCTCTCGGCATACTGAGAGTGTTCTGATCGGTCCTGACGATTGTCGGGTCAGGGCAGTCGAGACTCACCGCCTGGTGATCGATCAGAATGAACTGTGTCCTGACAGTTTCGACAGTAATATTGGTAAAATCAAACACGAGCGACGCGAATATATTTCCTACCGATCCTCCATTCTCCTCAGCCGTCGTTGTTTCGGTCAGGCGAAGGGTCGCGACAGTCTGGATATCTGTGTCTACAATTGTCTGAGGGACATTATTTTCCAAATTTTCTTTGAGCACCAGAGAATCCGTAATTAACTCTCCATCCGCAAATATTACATGTATGTCAGTGGAATGGGTGGTAACTGACAGTGCTGTGATAATAAAATCGGTGGGTTCGCCGGAAACTGAAATTGATGTTATATCAATGTCGATACTTCCCGGTGCGGTCAGAGTTAAAGCCGGACCTGTCAGGTTTATATCTCCCCGTGCATGTGCATAACGGGGAATCAGGTTATCATTCTCATTCAGTTCACCGCTGAATTCTACCGCTTCGGCTTCCAGCACCCACAGATCGCCACCCAGCTCAAATGTCAGCAGCACGTTACCGGTAGCCCGGAAAGTAGCATTATGCTGATCATCCACATCGAATGTAACTTCATCTCCATCGATTGAATAATGCCGTGGGGAGCTTTCCGGGATATTTTCCTGCGATTTAACGGGAAGCGGAGAAACAGAACCGATGATGCACAGGAGGCCGACTGCGAGCAAGAATTTTATACAGGATTTCATTTTAGACCTTAACATCATCCCGGTACTCTTGTCAGACCAATCCTGAAAAATAAAAATTGATTGGACATATTTAGAAATTAGGGCTGCTTTTCGACGGGCGAAAAGAGGTGTCCCCGATCTCGCATTTTAGACCTTAACATCATCCCGTTATTCTTGTCAGTTCGTCGCGCATTATCTAATTCTTACGGTCTCTTCCGGTTCGGAAAATAAATTTTTCATCCATCTCGAAATACTCGGTAGCCGCGTTAACAAGCTCCTGCGCTGTGTTGGACCTGAATGAGTAAACCTCCACCCTGACTCCACGCGCCTGCAGGTGTTCCACAAGCGGCACATAATCTCCATCTCCGGAGACGAGGATTACGCAGTCAACTTTATCGACCAGGCTGATAGCGTCGATAGCCAGACCCATGTCCCAGTCACCCTTGGCAGTACCGTCCGTGCGGATCTTGAGATCTTTCATCCGCACCTCGAATCCAAGCTCGTACAACAACTTGATGAATTTGTTCTGGTCGATTTCGGGAGTTTTCACCGCGTAAGCCAATGCGCGCACTATCTTCCTCCTGCGCGAAGTGGTTTCCAGCAGGTGATCGTAATTTATTTTTCCACCGAATAAATGTTTCGCGGAATAAAACATGTTCTGTACATCAACGAAAATCGCACATCTTTGTTCAAATTCAGCCATTTCAATTCATCCTTTTAAATATTAGCATTAATTAGCAATATTTGGCAGCTATTCATCAGACGTTATTTCATCAACTTCATCTGACTCGGAATCGTCCGGGACATCCGGAGGTTCACCGGTGGCCAGCCATTCCGTCATGATTTCCTGGGCGCTGTTACGCTGGTAATCGTGCTCCTGCATGTATTCGTACATGGCATTCCGGAGTTCAAGGAATTCAATATTTAATTCCTCCAACCGGTCGAGAAATACTCCGACCTCCGGATCCAGTTCGCGAAGGGCCTCGGGTTCCAGAGTGTATTCGATGTCCGGAACGATCCCGTCGGCGGTAATCTCATGACGGTCTGGCGTCAGATAATGTCCAGTTGTGAGTATAAGGCCGGAACCGTCCCGGAGCGTGTAAACATTTTGCACGACTCCCTTACCGAAAGTGGTTTCACCAAGTAAAATCCCCATGTGGGTATCCCTTACCGCTCCGGCGACAATCTCGGATGCGCTGGCGGAGTTTCGGTTAACCAGGACAATCAGGGGAATATTCAGGGCATCGCCATTATCTTCGCTTCTTAGTTCTTCTTGATGTCCGGATGAGTCCTCGTAATAGACCATAACTCCGTCGGAAATAAAAATGTCCGCGATATGCTGAGCCGCGGTCATCGGGCCGCCGGTATTATTTCTGAGATCGAAGATAAGGCCTTCCATCCCCTGGAATCTAAGCTCGTTGGCAGCCTCCCTGACATCGACGGGAGAAAAATTGTTGAATGAATCCAGACGAATATAGCCGATCTTGTCGTCAAGCATTTCGACCGCGCCAACAGTCGGCACCTGGACCACCTTGCGTGTTATTTCGAACGTTTCGGTGGTTTGAATACTTCCACGCCAGATCGTAATTGTCACCTGAGTATCTTCCGGTCCCTTTATTACCGCCACTGCGTCATCAGCGATTCCGCCTCTGAGATTGATGCCGTCCACGCAGAGAATGACATCGTCAGTTTTGAGTCCCGATTCATAAGCCGGGCCGGTTTCAAACACCTGGACCACTACCACTCCACGGGTTTCACCATAAAAAGCCGGATCGTATTCATCGGCGCCGTTCTCGATTTCGCAATCGAGCGCGTAATGCGGCAGCACACCTGGACGATCGATAATACTGATCCCGACACCGGCATATGAGCCTTCAATCTCTTCGGTTAAAACCTCCTGGTCGGGAGGTGGAATAAAGCGTGAGTAACGATCGCCGAGTGCGGCAACAGCCCCCATTGCCGCCCCGTGAACAACATTTTCCGTGACTATATCGTCCCTGTAAAGGTATGTTGCCGATATGTAAGCCAGCACATCGTTAAAAACCCAGAGATCCCTGTCTGTAAATCCCTGCGGATTTGCATGCAGTCCGTATGAAACCACAGACGATGCTTTCGACAGCCATTGGGGAAGCCTGTCATGCTCTTCGAGAAGCTGGAAAACTCCGCGAATCTGGAATCCGAAGAGAAACGCGAGTACCAGGGTCAGCACCAGCGAGATATTGAATATCCGTCGTGCTCTATGTTCGTTTTTCATGAGTTCTTTCCAAGTTTGGTTTTACTGAAATTAACACTAAATATAGTTCTCCGGGTTGACGGGTTCACCATTTACACGAACCTCAAAATGAAGATGATTACCGGTTGAATACCCAGTGGATCCGACTTTTGCTACAACCTGCCCGCGACTCACCATTTCACCGACCCTGACCTCGACCGAGGATGCATGGGCGTAGAGAGTTGCCAGGCCGTTTCCGTGGTCGATTATCACCGTATTGCCGTACCCGCGTTTCCAGCCCGAATACACAATTATCCCGGCCTGGGCGGCATGTATCAGGGTTCCGTACGGTGCGGCCATATCAACTCCGGTATGCATCCTCTGGTCACCGAAAATCGGATGAATCCTGTTCCCGAATGGAGAATTAATTGGATAGTCGACAGGCTTGATCAACGCTCCGGATACGCCACCGGTGTAAGTGGAAGCCTGTAAAAGCATCGCGAATTCGTAACTTGCCGCTTGGAGGTCCCTCATCGACTGCTCGACAATTGCCATATCGCTGGATAGTGCCGAAACCCTTGAGTAACGTTCCTCTCGAAGTTCCTGGTAGCGTTCCTCATCCACCCGCATTTCGACCACCAATTCCTCAAATTCGGATATTTCCGATCCAAGCTGTGTTGTCTGTTCATAAAGCCGGCCCTGCTGGTCGCGTATGAAATCAATTATCCCCTGGTCGTTCTCCATGATTGCTTCCATATAGGAAGCCACAAGGAAAAAGCTTGAAAGATCGCCGGTGTTGATGATACTTCCAAGCATACTTCCCGCACCCTCTTTGTACCACTCAACAAGGCGGTCCGCGAACCGCTGCCGTGCATCTTCAAGGTCTGCACGCGCATGCTCGTTTGATGCGTTAAGCATTTCGACCTGGGTGCGTTTGCGTTCCAGTGCGAGCGTCGTATCCTCGAGACTGTTAGCGATTGAGCTGATCTGCCGGTCAAGGCTTCCTAACTCATCAAGCGCAAGGCTTTCCGCCT
>CBDURU010000076.1:0-17987 GCA_965369865.1 uncultured bacterium
CAGCAATGCCCGATTAGTATTGCAGTTGAAACCTTAAGTTAGTGCCATTGGGGACTGGCTCACAAATTTACCGGCTATGTTATAGGTCAATCCTTTGTTTGTGTAGCCCGGTAAATTTGAGTGCCTGTCCCCGATGTTGAATCCATCATGCCCTTCTAATCTGTAAAATCCTGAATAGAATTCCCCATATCAAAACAGCCTGGAAAACCAGATTGACCAGGAAAAACCCAAACGAAATATCCCCGACAGGAGTATCGATCGATCCCTGATCAAGGCCGAAAATGAAAAACAGATCAGGTAATGCAAGGAACAAAAATTGCGTAAAGAGCCATGTGAGCGGTCCTTCATCAGTAAATAAATCATAATAACCTGCGATTGGAAAGATCACGCTAGTGAACAGGATAATCACAGGCAGGAATGCCCCGACCACAGCCCCGATGGGTTTCCGAATCAGCAGGACACCGATATAACCAAGTCCCGCGAGCGAAAAGCCGACAGCCATCAACCCCAAAAAAGTCAGCAACCAGTACAGAAAAGGAATTTCACCGCGGCTGGTAAAGAACATGTCAGGGAGATTCAGGACCACCACGATCTCGATAAACATCAGAATGGTGAACGGGATAACTGACGCGAACAGGGAGATCCTGAACATCCCGACAAGAATCTCCCATGAGGACACCGGGGTCACCCTGAGAGAATCGAAGCGCAGGGGGTATAAATCGCTAAGAGATATAAGCGCGGGAATTGTAGGTAGCTGAAACCTCCCAATCAGAAGCATTACAATATTGACAACCATCCATGTCCCGATTAAATATTGGTGCCTGCTACTGTAAGAATCCTCACCGATAGACCTTAAAAATATAAAGAATAACAGCATACTGGCAATGCAGAGAAAGAAAAGAAAATAGAGTTTTTTACGATGTCGACCGCCGACACTTCTCCGCCACCATTTGAACAGGAGGCATTCCCCGCCGTTTTGCGGGATGTTATTGATTAGCCTGTCAAAAAATTCGAACATTGATTTTTGGAAGATCTAAACTGTTACCGTATTGTATCAAGTTTTGGGTTGTGCACCACTTCAATTCCGGTTGTCGGGATTTCCGATATTTCGGTTCCCGGGAAATACTGCTGGAGTATGAATTCGTATCCCTGGGTGTTCGACGCTCTCTGGTACGTTCCCCACTGGTTTAAACCGACCCCATGTCCCTTACCCGAGCCGGTGAACCTGTATCCATCATCGTAAAGAGTGATGATGAATTGGTTTGATGGCGCGAAATCCTCTTCAATTCTACGGTTCAGAACACTGATAAATGTCATCGCGTCAACAACCGGATTTTTCTCACCGAGGATATCGACAGTCTGCACTCGTCCGTTCTCGCTCTTTCCAAGGACAGTAATGCTCGAAAGGTAATCCCCGACAAAGGTCTCCCCGTCACAGTTCAACGCTTCCCTTAGTTCCTCGAAAGTGGCGCTGTTCGACCATTCGTTGTAATGGCCGCCATCGGAAAAATCCATTACACCCATAATTTCCGATGTTCCCGCAAGGTACGGGATATCGCCTGAATGCGGCCAGATATCAAGATTGCCGGCGGTCTGTCCACTTGTTTCGCTGTGAAAAACAACGACCGCGAGACGGTTTTCGAACGTGATGATTTTGTTTACCGTATCGAGAACAACCTCAGTGGTCTCAGGTGATTCGACTGAAACTCCCCCATATCGCTGGCTTCGATCATCATCGGAAAGGTCAAATCCCCGACCGTCATAGCGGTTGATATTGAAAATCGCGTAGGTCCTGGAGACCAGCGCCTGGGTCAGCAAAGCTTCCTCCGGCCAGGACGGGTCCATCTCGGCTGGAACTACACCAAGCAGGTAATCCTCCAAGGGAAGTGTATTAACCGCGAGCACATTTTCCCCTTCAAGAATCAACGTCAAAGTTCCGCGATACGGACGCATAGACTTTTTGCCGGGCCCTACCAAAAGGTGGCCGCCAATATTGGCATCGGCCACCTCGATCCGCACCTTTTTTATATCAAGTTCGCTGGATTCATCCTCTCCGGGCGGTGTAAATTCGAGAGTGTCCTCTTCGCCCGTAAATTTCAGAATTTCCCCGGAAAATGCCTCTTCAAATGAGTCGATTGATTCACCCAGGAAACATTTAAATGATCCAATGGTCGAGGAAATATAGAGATGTTTCTGCGGGGTGAAAGAAAGAAGCCCGATTCGGACTACAGCGTTCCTGTCAACGATTGTAATAACGTCCTCTTCGGGCGCTCCGGGGACCGCGGGATTCGATTCCTTGGAGCACGCGGAAAAAGCGATAAGGACTGATAATATTGAAAGAATTATACCTGTAGAACCTTTAAACATAATTTTGATTACTTCCCCCCCTGTAATCCCCCCTGCGGGGGGATGGCGTATTCAATCTGAAAAAAATCAATTACTTCCCCCCCCTGTAATCCCCCTTGCGGGGGGACGGTGTGTTCAATCTGAAAAAAATCAATTACTTCCCCCCCCTGTAATCCCCCCTGCGGGGGGATGGTTTTTTGTTCTATTCAACATTGGTGTGTATATTAACCTCTAAAGACCCCCCCTGTAATCCCCCCTGCGGGGGGATGGTGTATTCAATCTGAAAAAAATCAATTACTTCCCCCCCTGTAATCCCCCCTGCGGGGGGATGGTGTATTATCTAACCACATTTTGGAGACAGTTTTAAGGGACCTCCGGTTCAGCATTGGCATGTCCCGAATTAATGTCGCGATCGGGTTTGTTTTCGGGACGGGATTCGATCGAGCGGACATGTCTTGCGGCGGTCGCGGTTTTAAGGTTCGACTGCATGAAGCCCTGAATAAGAATGGTCAGGATATCTTCAGCCTTATCCCAGGCCTCCCGATCGTATGATTTAGCCGGGATTTTGCCATCCCTGATTGAATCGAGGATGTAAAGAACTTCCATACTGACCGGGTGGTAAATATGTTTTTCATCCGCGCATTTATCGCATAGGAATCCGGAACCCCTGATTTCGAGATGCACATTGCCTTTCACCTTTCCCGACCCGCAGCTTGCGCATCCTGTAAGGTCCGGAAACACTCCCATATGGTTGAGAATATCCGCCTTGAATTGAATGACAGCGTTTTTTTCCCCTTCACATATGCTCTTAATCGCCCCGATGAGTAAACCGTATAAATCCGGATCGGGGAACCTCTCGACCGTAATTTTATTCGCGATTTCGGCAACGTGGCCCGCAAGCTGGAGATCTTTCCACGATTCCCGTAGTTTCAGATTGGGATCGATTATCTCCGCCGATCGGACAATATCGAGCGATTTTCCCTCTGCCATTTCAAATCTCGCCACCACAAATGGTTCTGAAGCGCCTCTGAGACGGCTTTTTGGCTTGCGCGCGCTTTTCGCGATAGCTGAGATTTTCCCTTTATCGATCGTGAAAAGAGTTACCAGTCGATCCGCTTCGCCATAGCGGCGGGCATGTATGACAATCGCGTCTGTAACATATACGGGCACGGGATTATTATACCTTAGCGACGTTGATTTCCCGCTTCTCGATGCGGAGGATTTTACCTTTTCCTTCCATTACCCGGAATTCCGGAATCCATGGAAAAAAATAATCTCAGGTTGATTCAGCAAAATACCATAAATCTCTGCGGGAAAGGTCTTCTCGATCCCTGCCCCTGAATTCCTCCGCAAGCTTGAATCCCCTTTCAATTACGGCCAGGGAGTTTTTATCAAGAACAGAAGAACTGTCTTTTAAATTTAAAGGGCTCTCGTTGAAGAGTCTAATATAATCTGAATCGAACAGGCGATTACAGTACGCAAACCGATTACCCCCAGGTTTCCTCCATTGATCGTTCGTGAATTGAAGGAAATTTACCGGGGAGATATTTTTATCGCCGTGCGCGAAATGGTCGGTAGGGTCGACCACATGAATCGCCGCACCATCCGGTTTGAGTATCCGGTCAGCCTCAATCAGGATGTCCGCAAGAATATTTTCAGGGATATGCTCGAAGACACTGGTTGACACATGGAAATCGATCGTACTATCCGCGATGTTCGTTCTCGCGGCATCTCCCGGTGCCGTATATATAATCCCGGCTTCCCGCATGAACCTTTCTGGTCGCCCAACATGATCTTTTACGAGTTTGATTTTAGACACCAGTTGATTCTCAGAGCTGAAATCAGAATATAATTTTGACAATGATTCCCCGTTCGCGCTTATCCACCTGAGCACTGCGGAAACCTTCTCCATTGTTAAGTTTCTGTACAGATCATAAGAATGAATTTCCCCCGAATTGCAGAACCAGAAACCGACAGGGATAAGGGGTATATATCCCGTACCGACTTCAAATACAGTCGCTCCTTCAATTTTTTTCCCGTGGTCAATGAGGAACCTTGCTATCCTGGCCTGTTGTCTGAACCGATCCAGATAATTGTAATTTCTGAACCCGCCAAATGAGCTTTGGAGCAGGAAGTACAGTTTGTGACCTCCGGGGATCGATGCGCAAATCCTCTGAATAAATGATTTAAGTTGCCAGTTCATTTTTACGAGATAGGGACATAAAACCATAAAATTCGTACTGAAACAAAGGCTGGTGAGTTACTTTTGGATGATAAACGCTGGAATTTGGGATCGTCGTTCGTCCACAAGCTCCGGCTGAGCCGTGTTAGATGGAACCTTAGCGGCTCGGATGGAACCTCGCCCTCCCCCCTCCGGGCGCGGCAAGCAGCGCCCCTACAATATAAAAAACATGACAAATAAAAAACATATTTTCACCATGCGCAGTTTAGTATTCCCCGGTTGTTATTGATCTTCTTCCAGGTCGGGAGAGTCGTATGATTAATGAAATGTGTTATCGTAATAATGTCGGAAGAATAAATGAGCATCGTCGATAACAATCTGAAGAGTTTTCATGTGAAAGGGAACCTGCCGCAGTGGGCGGTATGGTGTATAGCCGTGGTATTGTTCATGGCGGCGTGGTCTGGTGTAGGCGCATGGGCACGCGCGACCGCTCTCAGGGACCTCCAGAAGTACGAGGATCAATGGGGCGACGATGGGATCCTTGAGCAACCGACCGACTATACATGCGTGCCGGCGGCAATGGTAATGCTCTTAACCGAGCAGGGTTTCAGTCCGACCCTCTATGAAATTGCTGAAATTTCAGGGACCGATATTCGAGGTACAGGGGGCAGGGGGATCATTAAAACGGGTGAATATTTCGGCTTCAACGTCACGCATGAGCGCCTTACTTTCGATGAATTCATGGAAACCGGACTTCCGGCGATCATAATCTTCCGCTACAAACGCATCAGGCACGCTGCCTATATATCACAAATTAAGGGATATGATCTCGTGCGTGTGAAGGATTCGGTCCAGGGTCTCCTTCATTTTGAAAGGGATGGAGCGGAGGATTATTTCGATAGTGAAACCTGGGATTGTTACCTTTTTGAAAGGGGTCTGGTGCATTAGAGACTTTGAATTCATGGGGACACCTTCAATGCTGGAAGCATGGAAAGGCGTCCCTGAATCTAAGATTGGTATTAATCAATATTTTACCGACCGGGAAAACAGATCTATGTCATCCCCCCAGGGTTTTCCGCGCGATTTCCATTTCTTCTTCTTTGGTTAATTCAAGACCGTTTATCAGTGCGGCACGAACCTCCTCGAGCGCCTTTTTGAATCCCGGACCAGGCTTATAACCGGCCTTTTTAAGGTCATTCCCGTCGATCAGCGGATGGATATTTTTATTTTCAGCCAGGTATTTAACAAGGTGTTCACGTCCGGGACCTTCATCGCCGGTTAAAGCCGCCAGTAGAACCCAGTATGCTGTTGGAATACCTTCAAGCTTGAGCGCGATTTCGCTGGGTGTGGCGTTTATGTCATTAAGCAGATCTTGTGCTTTTCGGAACTCCGGAATGTTATTAGCCAGGGCGATGAAATTCTGGTCCAGCTTGTATTTCCTCACGAACCCGAGAGCCAGTTCGGGTTCTGAATCAGTAAGAAGAATAGCTGCGTAGCAATGCTCAAGTTCAGGGAGCTCATCCTTGTCAAGGTAATTTATAATCCAGTCATAAGCCGGCCGGATGGGGTCCTCGTCCAGATTCAGGATATCCGGCAAATAAAGCGACTGGTACAGTATCCCCAGGATTCCCTCATCAGCCAGACGTTTTAAGAGGGGCCAAGGGTTTTTCTCCCTGAGACAATGGAGGATTTCGTCCCTTATCCTTTCAGGGCTGACATGGTCAAGACGCCCTTCCTTCAAGGCGCGCATGAGAAGCTCCCGGGTCTGGTTTTCCATTTTCATCCCGAAACGTCCCGCAAACCTAAGTGCACGTAAAATCCGAGTCGGGTCCTCGACAAAGCTGAAAGTGTGGAGGACCTTAATCGTGCCGTTCTCGATGTCCCGCATGCCTCCGAAATGGTCGATTAAAAGACCCCAGTTACGCGTGTTAAGCTGAATGGCAAGTGTGTTGATCGTGAAATCCCGCCGTACAAGGTCGTCACGAATCCCCGCCGCCGCAACCTCGGGAAGCGCACCGGGCTGTGGATAGAATTCCTCCCGGGCAGTTGCGATATCTATGGTCAGAGTATCATCAATTACCACCTTGGCTGTTCTAAACCTTGGATTCTCGATTACCCTGGCATCGAAGGAAGCGACAAATTCATGGGCGAAGTTAATCCCATCCCCTTCGATAAGGAGGTCGATATCGATAGTTTCAACCTGGAGCACAAGGTCGCGGATAATTCCACCCACGAGATAGCAGGAAACGCCGATCTTATCGGCTAATTCTCCCGCCCTGGCGAGGATATCAGTGTATTGGTCGGGGAGTTTCGCAATCAGGTCCCTCCCGAATTCCCGATTGGATTTCTCTCCCTTAACGCCCCCACTCATGAATGGGGCTTTCAGGTTGTGCAAGGCGCCAAGTACATCGGTCCTCGTGACCACTCCGCTTAACTTCCCGCCGAAAACGACAGGGAGGAAACCGGCCCGTTTTTCAATAATGATATTCTGAATTTCATCAATGCTCGACTCCTCATTGATCGTAACCGGTTCCCTGGCCATGTAACCTTTCACAGGAGCGTGACCGAGTCCATGCTGCAGGGCTTTATCAATGTCGGACCTGGTGATAACACCAACCACATGATTCTCACTATCAACTACCGGCAATCCCGAATAACCCGTATGGGTAATAATCGTATGGGCCTCATCGATATGAATGCTCTTACCAATTGTCCGGACCTGGGTTGACATGATATCGCGAGCCATGATACTCGGCTTGACATCCTCGCGTATTGCGTCCACTAATCGCTGAACCGCAACAGGATGAGTTGAGACTGTGAGAAGGCAACTAGCGGCCTGGGAATGTCCACCACCCCCAAAACTGGATAGGATACGTCCGACATTGACCGCGGGCAGACGGCTTCGGCCGACTATAAACACCCTGTCATTTATCAGGACGAGTGAGAAGATTACATCCGCGTTTTCAGCCTCCTGCACTTTACGTGTGAGAAATGCTATCTCGTCGACAAAATCAGTTGCGGTACCCAGTGTAATAGCGATCGGGATTCCCCTGATATCGATCACCTGTACGTTCAGACTCAAATCAGTCAGGAGGTCCTTCTGCTTGCGGTTTAGCTTTATACCCATGAAACGATCGACAATCTTGAGGGAAGCACCTTGTTTTAAAAGCCACGATGCAGCATCGAGGTCATGAGGGGTAGTCGAAGGAAACCTGAGGCTTCCGGTATCCTCGTATATCCCAAGAAGTAGTAGAGTCGCTTCAGCCAGAGAAGGCGATATTCCGCGTTTCGCGAGTTCCTGGATAAGGAGAGTAACGTTTGCACCGACCTGGTTGTAATGCATCCGGTCGATTTTAAATTCGGGACCCTTCTTTCTATGGTGGTCCCAGACTTCAACATGCACATTTTCCCTGTCCAGTAAACCTTCGATTCTCCCAAGCTGGGTTCGGGACGAGCAATCGACCACCGTAAGATGCTCCACAGCGGAAATATCAATTTCCCTCAGTTTCGACATAGGGAATTCACTGCGGTAGAGCGCAAGGAATTCGCGTACGTTTGAGTCGGTTCTGGCAATCAGTACGACAGGGGTATCCGGGTCGAGCAGGTGCGCGGCCCACATGCTGGCAAGTGAGTCAAAATCCGTACCCGGATGTGATATGATAATTTTCGAGTATTTTTTTTTCTGGGCCACGGTTTTCCCGGATCATAATTTTATCGAAGGTTGCGGTGCTTATCTTCAATTTACTTTCATTTCTATATTATTATCTTACATATCTGGTTACAAGGGTCAACGAATCCAGATAAACATTACTTTTTTATATTATTAACCAATGCGGTAAAAACAGTGAGCATTGCCATGACCTTGAACGAAAACAAACCCATTTGCGTGATCGGAAGTATTGTTTATGACCTCGTCATGCCCCTTAAGCACCTGCCATCGGTGGGAGAGACCGTGCCTGGTGCCGGTTTCAACACATTCATTGGAGGGAAAGGGCTTAACCAGGCGATTCAAATCCAGCGTCTCGATCACCCTCTCAAATTTTTCGGGCGAATCGGGCAGGATAAATACGGAGCCGAGGTGATTGAGGAACTCGAAAGGCAGAATTTTCCGACCGTTGGAATCAGGGTCGTTCCCGGTGAGCATACTGCAATAGGGATGATTTTTGTCGCGCCCGACGGACGTAACATGATCGGTGGATATCGTGCTGCAAATATCAATTTCCCGCTAAGCGAGATCGACGAAACTATTCGATCCGCGATTAAGGAATCCTCTTTAGTTTCCTTGCAGCTCGAAACCCCGGACGATGTTGTTCTGGCGTGCCTGACTATTGCTAAAGACGCTGGCGTAGCAACAATTCTCAACGCGGCACCATACCGTCCGTTACCCGGTCCATTCCAGGATATGGTCGATTACTGGTCGGTGAACGAGATAGAAGCGGGTCAATTTTTCGGGTGCGATATTAAAACCGCCGAAGACTGCCTGCCGATTACCGAACATAAACCCGTAATCGATGGTTCGCAGGTATGGGTGGTGACGCTTGGAAGCCTTGGAGCGGCGGTAATCGATTCAAACGGTTTGTATCCTGTGCCGGGGATAAAAGTTAACGCGATTGATTCGACCGGGGCAGGGGACAGTTTCACCGGGGGATTTGGAGTCGGGATCGCGGAAGGGATGGATCCTAGGGAAGCGGCTGAATTTGCTAACAGGGTCGCGTCGCAAAGTGTCACAAAAATGGGCGGTATAAATGGTCTGCCAACGAGGGAGGAGATTGAGGCAAGGGTGGATTAGGAAATGGCAATTCACTATTTCGAACCCGATATAGAACCACCTGAATTTTACTGTTCAGCCCAAGTGTTCTGAATTGTGTAGCTGGAATTATATAAACCTCTTTTAACTCCTGCGCAAATTGTAAATTACTCATCATTGTGCTAGCATTGACCGTTATGTATAACCCTGCATAACGCATGGGGGTCTCCAGGAGTTGATAAAATGTTTAACCGTGTTTTAATCCTGATCCTTCTTAACCTGGTTTTTATCCATAATAGTGCATTCTCAGCGCATGCGTCATTCGAGGACGTACCAATCGACCACTGGGCATACGATGCTGTCATATTTCTCGAAGAAAACGGGCTCATAACCGGTTATCCTGACGGTACGTTCAAGGGTGATATTGGGCTAAGCCGGCACGAATTCGCACTGGTTATATTCCGGCTTCACAACCAGTTACTGGGTATGGTCAACGACGGAATGCAATCCGAGCCATCAATAGATGTACAGCTTGTCCTTGACGGCTTGATGAGTGAATTCAAACCTGAAATCGAAGAATTAATGAGCCTGGTGATCGAAAATACCGAACGTATCGAAAACCTCGAAGGTGAATTTACAGACTTCGATTCTCGACTCACCGATTTGGCGGATTTAATCAATTCCATGGAAGATCCCATCAGGCTGTACGGCGACATGAGAGTAAGGTTCGATGGACGATATCCCGACACCGGTCTCCGGTCGCAACGTGCGATATATCGCTTCAGGGTTGGATTCACCACCGAAATAAACGAAGAGCTTGTACTCGGTGCTCGATTTGTAACCGGCCCGAGAGACAGTATCACAAGCGCTAATGAAATAATTGACGATGCCTTCGCAACAGATAATTTAGACGTGGACACGGCTTACCTTCGATACCTGCCATCCTGGGCACGCGGATTCACCTTCTGGGCAGGAAAATTCAGGCCACCCTGGAAGCAGACTCCCATGGTGTGGGACAGTGACGTAACAGTCGAGGGTATCGCGCAACATTTTAATTACGAAAATTTCAATCTTTACCTCGGTGAACTCGTCCCGGCCGAAGAGGGATTCTACCTGGTCGCGCAAGTTGGCATGGACGACCTTCTTATTGATGGGTTAGACGCGTACGCGACCTATCATTACATTAACGAAGAAGCCTGGCAGCACATACGGGATCAGATGCAGTATGGGATCCTGAAAAGCAGATGGGAATTCGATCACCTTGAAAGTCCCGATGAATATCGCGCAATCGAGGGCTATATCAGGTGGGCAGGCTCAGTTGATTCCCTGCCTGTTTCAGTAGAAGCGAATTTCCTCAGGAATCTTGAGGGGACAAATCCTATGGTTGAAGGCTCCGGTTGGCAGCAGGCGGCATGGCTGCGGCTATCGTTGAATGGGTCTCCCTCCCGGGTTGGCGACTGGCGATTAAGAGGAGAGTGGGGACGTATCCAGGCTAACTCAGTGCTGAGCTGGCTGACTGACTCGACAAGGGGGAGCGGTGATAATGAGTTCTGGGGAATTGAATGGGCTTACCGCCTGATGCGTAATACGGACCTTGTAATCATGTATCTGAATCTCGAACGAATCTCTCGAGACTACGGCCAGACTGATATTGTGCTGCTCGATATCAACACAAAATTCTGAAAAAAATCACCGCTCCTGACTTGAGGAGCGGTGACTTGATGCACATGACTAAAGTCAAAGGTTTTCTCAGTTTGGAGTAACTCCCATACCGTAGATAATTATTACTTCATTCGTTATAAGCGACCAACCTCCATTCTTCCAGTCGAATTCTTCGTATCCCGAAGGCATCGGATTTATCCTGATCGCGACCACACCCTTGACGCATGATCCGGCGTTGTGATCCTTGTTTTCATCGTAATCCCAGCCATCATCGAACTCGGTTGGAGAATACTTCGAACCCCTGTCCGGTGAACCTGGTTCACTTTGAGGGACTACGTGCCTGTATGGCCCCTCACCGTCGATCTTACCGTTTTCAGGATTCAGTAATGATTGTTCTATATGCAGCTCATCGCGCTCATATGCAAATATCATCCATTGCTCATGGGGAATCACTCCACCATCAACAAGTCCAAGCGTTTCAAGAAGATCAATCGGGGGATAATTAACGAATCCCTGCTCAAGTGTGATAAAACTTTCCGGATCAAGGCCTTCATAAAACAAGCCATCGGGATACCGCATGTACACTTCTTCGATCGTAAAATCCCTGGCGAACCCATCAGGCGCTATAATTGTAATCCCGGCAGCATCGGTAAGGTCAACTCCAGCTGCATCGAGCAGGTCCCTTATCTTCACTCCCGTATACCAGGCGTAGTCATCGAATTCCTGCCTGTGCGCATTCATCAATGTCAACTGCGTATGCGATGGAAGAGCTTCGATAGCTTCCCGTGTATATGTATAAATCGGAGCAGTCGGTTGACCCGGAACACTGGTTGCATCACCCGGATAAAACAGGTTGTTGATTTCGAACGCATTTGTGTAGCTGTCGTTATCCGAATCCATGTTCCCGATCTGGTTCACTGCCGACTGTGTTCGTCCGGCATTCAGGTAATCGAGGCCGTACTGATTCAGTGTATCCCTGTAATTTGCAGGCCCTCCCGACACCACATCGTGATCCGGGTAAGCAATCAAATGACAGTAGGAACATGGATTCAACATCTCCAAATCATCATTTCCGTAATCCAGCTCGCCTGCCCTGTGGCAGACCTGGCAGTCATCCAGACGCGTACCAAGTGCGACCGGATTAGCGAATATGAAAATATTCATGTCCACGTCATTTTCATGGCCCTTGTATGCGGTACTCGATGGAACCGGTACATCGTCACCGGATGCAAAACCCGTACACCCGATCGCCGTAATTCCCAAAAGTAAAAGTAAAACTACGGCTCCAGTATATTTCCTCATTAGAATCTCCTCCATTCTGGATAAGTTTGAATTCTCAGGTTGTGTTGTTTGTCTTCGGGCGGAATCCATCTCTGATGGTTTCAAAACCCATAACCGTTATGCACAAGTATGCATAACGATCGGAGGTAGTATACACATTACGACGTCGAATGTCAATGCATCCTGGAATCCGACTATTCAACCCTTTACACCGATGTGGGGGGCATAATCTGTTGTATTAATGAAGTCTGGGGACACCAGATTTGGTGTCCCCAGAAGGTTATTTACCTCTTAATTCCCGTTTGATTGGCTCAAGGCTGATTTTTTCTCCGATAATCATCTCGCACAGTTCTTCAGGCATGTACATACGTCCGGTTGTCCAGAACTCCTTGAGCCTTTCACCCGCTTTCGGATTCCGCCACCAGTCGACGCCATACTCATTTTTCAAATACTCCCTTAACTGGACCTCGAAAATCCATGCCCTCAAATATCCGGCGGAGTAAAGTTCATCATCGAGATCGAACAGCCAGTTTTCGGGCCTGTGTTTCGCTTTCAGGCCGGCATCGAGGTATTTTGTGTAGAGGTGTGATTTCCCGTCCATGTTATAGTCGCTGAGGAGTTCGATCTCGTAGAGGAATTTGCTCGCGTATCGCCTGAGAAAATAAAGTTTACGGATTCGTTCCGACTCGATAATCTCCGACGGGTCATCGATACCGATATACGATTTGAGCCAGTCGGGATCGGTGAGGAGGTACTGGAAATTGAACGCGTAAATTTCGCTCGTAGCACTGTCGCCGAGCATTATTAATTCGGATGGGAGGGTGGGGTCGGTATGCGCGAAATGGTAGGCGTGTCCGAGTTCGTGCAGGAATGTGGAGTAATCGGTCATGCCACCCATCGGACGAAGGCAGACATAGACCTCCCTGCCGGGTTGTGCCGGTGCACAGAATGCCCTCGGACGTTTTTTCTCCCGATCCTCAACATCCAGCGTGATCGCTTCTACCCTGTCGATCGGCATTCCCATTTCGGACGCGAATTTTAACGCTTTTTCCACCATCCCGTCCTTTTGGAAAAGATGATCGAATTTCTCACCGCGCATAAGGTAGCCAAGATCGCACTTATGGGCTTCCCCGATGGGATACCCGAGACGTTCAATGGCGAATTTATTGAATTCCCCGACATATTCGTCTTCGGTTTCATTAAGAAATGTCCGTAGTTCACTCGCCAGCCACTCGTAATCAATTTCAAACGCTTTCCGGCATCCAGCTTTATAATTCTCAAACCCGAAATCCTGGAAAACTTCGTTCGTAACCCGCCAGGCGTCGGTGCGAAATTCGTTTAACTCGATCTCAAGTTCAATCGTAAGGTCATCGATTGCCTTACGTTTGTCCCTGTCAGGTTCGTTCATAAGGCGCGGGAAAATGCCCTGGTATGGGATCACTTCTCCATCCAGCGTGATTTTCATCTCGTTCTGCCTTTTCATCATGGCTTCCGAGATTTCCTTCGTGAGGTTTCCGAGGTATCCGAAAAAAGCGATATGGAAGAAGTGCTTGTAGCTTTTCTTTTCTTCGGGAGTAATTGCCGCGTCCCAGCGTTCGAGGATATTTTTCGCGAGGTCCTTACTTGCGAGATGGCCGTAGCGTTCATAGATCGGGGTTATCTCGTACGTTTCTTTCTGTCCGGATGAGAAACGGTAATTTTCGAGGATGATTTCTCTCAGGAATTTCGCGATATCGGTACGGAGTGCGTCGAGGTCGGGTGAAACTGCCGGAGTTGTCATGATGTGCTCCTTTGGGTAGGGAAGGTCGGGAAATAATAGCGTAAAGATGAGAGGATTGCATGATGGTGCGGACTGGAAGTCCGCGATACTGCAGCCGGGACGGGCTGCGTTACGGGAAGGAAACGGGATATTTTAGCTGCTGATTGAGAGGATTGCATGGTTGAGTTTGCTGGGGACCAGTAATACACCGATAAAAAGGTGACACCAGATTTGGTGTCCCCTAAAACACAATTCTGGGAATATAGGGGACACCTCATTCGTACCCGAATGCAGGTGTCCCCTTACCGAGTTCCAAAAAAACCCACCGTAGGGGCGCCGCTTGCTGCGTCCCGATAAAAATTAAATTTCCGAAAATCAATTCATACGGTATAATTATTTTAACAATTCAGGAGAATTCACCGGGAAATGGAAGATCCCGATGTTTTAACATGGGATATTGTTCTTAGCCCATAGCCCGACAAAATGACATTTCGCTGGACGGTTAATCAGATTTAATTTATTATTCTTTTTTCAATCCCTTTTATAACCAAGCATCATTTTCAACCGATATTATTATGTTACCCATACCACGGAGGGATTTAACATGAGAAAGTACCGGGCGAGCCGACTTAAACAACTGATCTTCCCACAGGAACTGATAATCGATAAATATCACGTTCTCTCGCGCAAACGGAGTTTTCCAGCGTTCTGGCAGGTGCGGGAGGAAAGTATCCCCTTAAGCAAACTCGCGAGTATCCAGATTTACCGGGGTATGTTTTTCTCGAAACTCATAATCGAAAACTCCGGCGGTCCATATCCGATCATCCTGGACGGCCTCTGGAACCGGTGCGCGTCCGAAGCGCGCGACCTTCTCGAGATGATCGAGCGGGAGATTCAGTCGGATGAGGATATTTCCGGTCTGGTCGGGGATGATGACGAGGGTTTATCTGGTCAGTCTTTTGTTGAAAGTGACAGTCCCCCCCCTCCTGCGAATCCGACAGTATCAGAATAGGTGGCTTTAGTTAGAGAAGAAGCACCAACAAGCTTGTTCGGCAGGATGCCAAACGTCGCATGTTGGCGGCACCATTAGTAATCCAGTTAGAAGTGTTTATTCGAATTTCGGGGACAAGGCTTTTATCTCCGCCCTCCCAGAATTAAAGTTTCTCAATTCAACTCGTACTCTCTTAGCTCACGTACATGATACATCCCATCGCGACCCCCGCCCACGTATTTGACAATCCCGATCCCCCTGCCGTACCAGATGAACCATTCGGTCCCACGGGGCAGGCCAACAGTGTATTTCAACTTGATTGTGTCCACGAGTCCCGCCGGCGTCTCGATAACTTCCTCCGCGATGATAGTCACGGTCTGGCCTTCGCTTGTCCTGGCCGCGCCGATATCGGGCGGCAAGGGGACCTGGATTATTTTACTCGCCCAGGGAGTCCTTGTATTGATCACACTGAATATTCCATTTGGCTTTTCCATGAAATAAACGGTGATATCGCCGTTCCTGACCTCCCAGACACCTTCCGCCTGGTTGGCGTAACCGCGGACGGTCATTACAAGCACGGTTTCATTCCGACGCGTGCCGGAACCCGATGGGTCGCGTGTGTCGTAGATAACATATTCCCACCTGTTACCGTGCGCGAGCGGGAGGTAGCTCGAGGTCGCTGGATTTGAATTAATAATTCCATGTTCATCATCTTCCGATTCTTCACCCTCGCGATTCGCACCGGTTCCGTTTTCATCGTCCGATGTACCCTCGAATTCCATGAGTTCACTGTTTGACACCGTGAATTCGTACCTTGATTCGATATTCTGAACCGCGGCGTCCAGGATCGATCTGGATTCCAGGGGGAGTAAATACCAGCCTGCGACACAGAGAAGGATGAGCACCAGGAGGATAATGTCGATCGGTCCCCATGATTTTTTCTTTTTTACAATTGGTTTCGGGCTTTGCGGCGGTCGGTAACCGGTTGACAGCCTTCTCGACAATGTCCCCGGCGCGGGGAGTGGTTTTCTGTCCTGCTTTTGAACACTGTCCTCATAGGGATCATCTTTCAGTCTGGAAATTGCTCTTATGGCCCTTTCGACACGAGGCGAATGGAGATCGAGTTTTACGAATTCATTTAATTCCCTGATCGCGCTTTCTGAATCGCCAAGGTATGCAAGCACCCCGCCAAGGTTGAGGTGTGCTTCCGCGAAATCAGGCGCCAGTTCCGCAACACGAAAGTAAAGGTCCCGCGCTTTTTCATAATCTCCTTTCAAAAGGTATGCTCCGGCAAGCTGATTGATCCTGACCGGATCGTCGGGGAATTTTTTTACTTCAGACAGGTGGTAATCGAGTAATCCGTCGAGGTCTTCCTCGTACAACCGGTCGAGTCCGGCGAAAAGGAGTGATTGGTCTCTACCGCATTTGGAACATTTAACCTCGTGGGGCAGAACCACGTTGCGGCAACGGCATCGTCCGGGACTGTAATCGATCCAGTTGGTTGGGCCGGATTGTTTTTCGTTCCAGGAGGTCATATCGTTATCCTGTAAGGCGGGTCGCTTTTCTGACCCAGATAAGATGCCACAACGGGTGAAGAAGCTCAAATTTAAGTGGAGTATCCATGTTGTTTTAAATGAGGTATAATAATTTATAATCACTAGTAAGGCAGACGAATCCTGTCTGAACCCTTACAGCGCAGCACGCAGTCTTATTTCAAATAACAGTATTTTGAACGTAATTGAAGGAGCCAATGCATGACGAATCGGTTCAATGCCGGCATAATAACTTTGGGAATATTTCTTGTGTTTTCTATTTTTGCGGTAACCGGTTGCCCGGCACCCGGGGATTCCACAGTTGACAATGGGAATGTCCAGTCAGATGATGAAATCCAGGCCGGAACTGTCCCGGATGAATCGCAGTTGGAAAATGAAGAACCCGAAATTATTGAACCCGAGCCGCCAGCATGGCTGTTTGAAGGGTATGGAGATCAGTTTGAATTAACGCAGGAAGAAGTTGAAAATATTTCAGGCTTTGGAAAATTCATGTTCCCCGATGCCGTACTGAAGCCGGAAGGTTCAATTCACCAGGTATTTTCGGAGGGTTCGGAATTATATGTGCTCGAATTTGGTGTTCTAACGCCGATCGAGGTTGTTACCGACTGGTATCGTGACAACCTGGAGTCCGGTGTTGAGGAACGTGAGCGGGTCATGGGTACGGGAGTAATACTTAACATTTTCCAGTATTCAAGTCCGGATGAGACATGGCACAAAACAATTACGGTTAAGGGCGGCCCGGCTGAATCACAATGTCTGATAACTGTTAATATTACACATATAATTCCGTTACCCGAAGAAGAAACGGAGTAGAAATTCGGGACAGTTACTACGGCAGGGAGTTTAAGATTCGTAGGAGGAAAAGAAATGCCAGTAGTCAAAGTATTCAAATGTAGTGTCATCATTGCGGTACTTGCTCTGTTACTGTTGGTTGCCTGCACATCGAATGAAAAATCCACAGAGTCATCTGACATTAACACATCCACAGGCACTGACCAGTCTACAGAGTCATCCGGTACTGACACAGACAATGGCTCTGAGCAGCCCATAGAACCTGATATCACTGGCCTTATACGCACATTCACCGGGCATACTGGTTCTGTAAGGTCCGTTGCATACAGCCCGGACGGCCGTTACGCGCTTTCAGGGAGTCTGGATGATACACTCAAGCTTTGGGATATCGAGACGGGAGACGAAATTCGCACATTAACTGGGCATACCGATTATGTAACATCAGTTGCAATCAGCCCGGACGGCTGTTACGTGCTCTCAGGGAGTGGTGATTATACACTCAAGCTTTGGGATATCGAGACGGGAGAAGAGATTCGCGCGTTCACCGGGCATACTGGTTATGTATTATCCGTTGCATTCAGCCCGGACGGCCGTTACGCGCTTTCAGGGAGTCTGGATGATACACTCAAGCTTTGGGATATCGAGACGGGAGACGAAATTCGCACATTAACTGG
>CBDURU010000077.1:0-17696 GCA_965369865.1 uncultured bacterium
CGTGATAATGCGATCCTGGAACCCCACTATTTTCAACTATAAAAGGGACAACCTCCCTCTTTTCGCCCGTCGAAAAGCAGGTGTCCCCCTAAATTCTCAATATGTCCAATCAATATTTTTTAATCTATTTAACACCCCCAAACGCGTGGCGTCGTCACGCTGAGTGAGACATCTCCATCCCGCAAGCCTGGAAATTCTCCGGGTCGAACGTGCTTGTCGACGTAAATCAATACTAAATATGTCCAATCAATTTTTGTTTATCGGAATTGGTCTCAAACCTGCTACTTGACTCTTTGCAAGTTATATGTTAATTATTTAGTAGTAATTACCTCGTGCCGGGTTAGAAGGTGGTAGAATTAGCTTATAAAACGGGAATTTCCCTGAGAAATCGATTCAATTCAAACAATCGGAGGTGTTTTTTTGAGGACTTATATTCTGATATGTTTATTGGCGTTACTGGCTCTCGGTTGCGCGCGGAATACCGGGAATCCCGCCTTGCCGGGAGTTTCGGACGATCCTGCCGCAGGTGTGGGAGGGTTGGAAACCACAGCCGGACGTGAAGCTTCATTTCACAATCCGCACAAGCTCTGGGCCGCGGGAAATCTGTATTTCGATCCCGACCATGAGAAAGTAGAGATAGTTCCGTTGCGATTTGGGGGGACACACCTAAATGTGCTCAGGTTTTTCGAGACGTCGTGCGACAACTGTGTGTTGATTACAGGGATCGCGAATAACGGCGACGGCACTTTCAACCTCTCAATTGAAATCACTCATCCGTTCCCCGGGCATCCTGAATTGACCGTTTTCGATCCAAAGCTGATTTTGATGTTCAAGGGATCGCACGTGATACCCGTGCTAATCCACAAATTCCCGCTTTACCCGATCGACTGGCGGTTGTCGTGGCGCCTGATGGGCGATCCGGAGGTACTGAACGCCGACGGTTACACCTGCTTCTGGAGCCCCGATTACGATTCCGGGATCGATCTTCCGCTATTTCAGTACTGGGAGGGAAAATACGCGTTCGGTGGGACGCCGACCGCGAATCTGAACGCGTTTCTCAACTTCTACTCAAACGAGGACAGGCATATGCTGGAAAGCGGGAAGAATGTCGAAAGGACATTCCATATCTCGCTGCCGGACGGTCCCTCGATGGCGGGATACGCGCTTGACGTATGCTGGGAGCCGCCGGTCAACATTCCGGTTACTAATCCGGCCGACGATTTTCCGATCACCGCGAACCAGCCCGAGATGTTCGAGTTCAAGGTGATCTACAACAACGGCGAAGTAATCACCGATTACTTCTGCTGCAACATGTATGATCACAAAATAGAAGAAGGCCGTGTCGAGATGAATTACTGGTACCTGCTGCCTGATGCGTTGGATCAGCCGAACGGCGGGACAATGACTGATTCATTTTGGATGAATCCACCAGGCGGTGTCTTTAGTGCCTGTAATTCTCCGGATCCGGAATATATCAGGTGCGGGAATCAGCTTAACCTTGGGTTCGTTCCCGATGGTACTTACCAATGCATTGGATATGCTTCATGGTATGACTACAATCCTGGTGAGGTACAGCCCCACCAGGCATTTGATATTTTTGAATTGGTTATTGATCGTGAATAAAAATTGATCTCTGGAGGAGAAACAATGTACAAACGACTCATTTATCTACTGATAGTGATTTTGTCATTTTCGTGCAGCGGAAAAGGCCCAAACCCCCTTCTGACAACAATATAAATAAATTTGAAGATGAAAACCTTGATTTCATGCGGGTTTCCCTACCATTCTATTGAAGGTTCTAAGTATGTTTGCCGAGAATAGTGCCCTGCATAAGAGAACGATTTCACAATCCAATTCCTGCCACGCTATAAATCATTATAGCATTTTTGCATTATATTAGCTCGGAGCGCCTTTTAAATTGAAATCGAATTTGCGGGAACCGGGTTCTGCCGATATAATCCTGACAGGCTTATGTCCAAAGGTTTCGGTGAAATAGATCTGAATGTCCCCGCGATCGAGTTGATCGATATTGTCGCGGGCTATGGCGACAAGATCATCCTCGATGGAATTAACCTGGAAGTTAACCATGGGGAGATTTTTACGATTATCGGGCTTTCCGGCAGCGGCAAATCGACACTCCTCAAATTGATAATCGGGTTTCTCAAGCCCAAATCGGGATTGGTACGTGTAAACGGAAAAAATATCACCCGCATGTCGGAACGGCAGATGAACCGTATCCGCAGGGGTATGGGAATGCTTTTCCAGCATGCCGCGCTTTTTGACAGCCTTTCAGTTTACGATAATGTCGCGTTTCCACTGGTGTATCGAAGAGAAATTCCTGCGAAGAAGATCAACCGGATAGTGCATGAAAAACTTGAGGATGTCGACATGGAAGGCACCGGCATGCTGATGCCGGATGAACTCTCGGGCGGAATGCAGAAACGTGTCGGACTCGCCCGTGCCCTTGCCGAAAACCCCAGGCTGATTCTTTACGATGAACCGACGACCGGGCTTGATCCGGTGATCACCAACAACATCAATGGCCTGATCGTTCGTACCCGCGACCGTTATGACGCCACCAGCCTTGTGATCAGCCATGATATGGATTCCGTGCTTAAAGTATCCGATCGCGTCGGGGTCCTGGTATACAAGAAATTAGCATTTATCGGCACACCGGATGAATTACTGTCCTGTGAGAAACCTGAAGTCCAGGCGTTCATCAGGGGAGAGGAAATCCTCGAGCATTCATAATGTTATTATATGAGGAGTTTGCGAGTTGGATTTTGCCCTTAGTAAATTTCCTGATAATCACTCTTGTCCAATATAAAATTTCCTCAAATGGTTTAAAGTAAGGATTACCCCTATGTGCCGTTAGCTTCCAGCTATCGGATAGCAAGTGCCGACTGCATCCTGCTGTTGGGTTCTTCATGTGCCATTAGCTCCAGCTTCAATCGAAAAACAGACTAAACGTGCAGATCTCTGCTCGGATAACATGATTTAATGATTTGGATGCCCTATCCTATGGGATATCCTGTCCATTTTCAGATTGTCTTGGGCAGCAGTGCCTGATAATATAAAAACTATGGAATCCCTTGGAGATATTCTGAAACGATTTCAGAAGGATTACGGACTCGAACGGCGCCTTACCGACGATGAGGTCAAGGTTCTTGTCTATCGGCACATCGACCCTGACATGGCGGATTTTATCCGTGCTGTCTGGCTCGAAGGCAATGTGCTTGTTATCCAGTGCACCGAGCCGGTCGCGGTGCAGGAATTCCAGATCAGGGCAGAGGGAATCAGGTTGAGGATTAATCGGGATGCGGGACGGTCCGCGCTGGCCAGTGTAAAACTGACCCTGAAAGGTGCGCGCAGGAAGAGAAGCCTATGAAAGATTTTTCAGATATCCCGGATGAAATACTTCAGAAAGTCCTTGATTCACATTCACTTGCGATCTGGCCTGTAGATAGTAACCCCATGCATGACTCCTACCAGATCGCCCGGTTTTTCGAGGAAGAGGGCTGGATTATTTATCCGATACACGAGACCGAAGAACGTATCCTCGATTTCCCCTGCTACCGCGACATTCGTTTAATTCCGGACGATTATGACATCCTGCTTCTATTCATTCACATCGATCAACTTCCTGTTGTGGTAAACGAAATTTTTAACGCGGACTTCATCCCACCGCTTGTCTGGATGCATGAGGGAATTACCGATCTTGAGTCGAGGGATCGACTGAATGAGGGTGGTTTGATGGTCATCATGGATATGGACCTTCGCGACTTCTTCTCATGGGCGAAGTATCGTGATTGAATCCACGGTTCGACCGCACGCCAATCCAAATACCGAAATCGGAAGGACATGACACTGTGATATATTAACTTTGAATGTTACAATATTAACAGTGTTGGAAAGCCAGGTAAATAAATCCAGTTTGGTCAGGAAAGCGTCTCGATGAAGTCTCAAAGTTTTTTCTACCCTGGCATTAAAGGCCGGTGATTGAAATGACCCGGATTAAATTCTTCAGACTTTCTGTAATAGCTGTAATTTCCATCATTCTGACAGGATGTTCTTCAGGAGTAAATAATCCTGTAGCTGCGGAAGTTGGAAATTCCGATGGCTTGGGAGATATAATCACACATCGCGATCAATCAGGCACGTTCATGCTTGGTCTCTGGTACTGTTCGATGGAACCCGGTGAAACCCAAATCGATATCACTCCCCTTAGAACAGCGGAAATAACCCTTAATATCAATAATCTGCTATCTAACAGCCCCGGTACTTTTACGATTGGCGATCTCGACCTTTCAAATTTCGATACCGGACGTCTGGGATGTACTATCACGATCAAACACCCGTTGGACGATATGGACCAGTTTCACATCTTCGATGTCCTCGGCGTTTTTCTCCATAACGGGGCATCGATCCTTGAGTTCGATCCGTCCGCGCCTACCTACTCCGGTGGTCCCGATGCCGGTGAGAATGAAGCATTGCTTCTCAATCCCGACGGATATACGCGATGGTTCAACCAGCCGGAATTCGATGGCGACGGGCCCCCGATCCTTGAATATACGCCCATGGGATTTTCGAACCTGCCGTTACCGACCGCGGTGTTGAATCCATATAAAATTTTCGCCGACAGCCTTGGGGAAGAAACCGATTATTACACATGGATTACCACACCCGGCTATTCGAATTTCAGGAATATCTTCCGTGCGGGGATGAGTAATTCGAGAAGGTATGATTTCCAGTTTCCCATGATCGATAGTGTCCCGGTACTGAATTTCCAGTTCGCCGTGATTGCTAACTGGGAACCGGGAGATCCGACCCTGACTGGAAATCCGAATGTCTATGAACCGGGTGATTTCCCTTCCAGCGCGAACCGCGAGGAACCGTTTTTTGTGAATGTATCGACTGTCGCGAGTTCCCTTTATTTTGATTCAACCGGGCCCGTTCCCGAATTCGGCGGAAACTTCATAATTGATATCGAAATTTTCGACTGGCAGGGCGGCCAGGTGGAAGGTAACGGCGTACTGAATGAAATCGAACGTGTTGTAATCGAAACCGACTTTATTCATTTTAGTGGAATTGTGCAGATAACTCATCCCGATCTTAAATTTATGTCGATGCCGGGAACCGAAAATTCTTCCGTTGTTCATGTCGAATTTTACGACTGTACTCCACAAGAAGCCGGGGAAATTGAATATTGGGTTATCGTTGAAAGCTCCGGACTTAGGGGTGACAGTTACTACCAGGGACTTCCGTCCTTGTACCCGGAAAATGTCAGGCGTTCGACGTACAAAAGAGAATCAATCTGGATTTCACCGGAAGCGCCGTGGGTAAATACGCCTCCCGATATCACCGGAATAGAGGACGATATTATCGGTCCCGGGGCTTATCAAAATCCAATCACGGATGACGATAAATCGGTCACCTATTCGCCGATTTTCACCGATCCCGATATCGACCAGACCTGGGAAATCACCTGGTGGATTGTGAATAAGCTTGCATGGCCGCTTCCATCGGGGATTGTCGAGATGCCAGTTGACTGGTCGAATTACGAACTTAAGGATTATGACATCTACGTAATGGTCGATGACGGGTACGATGCGGTCCAGAGCGGGCCTTACGACATTACTGTAATTAAAGGATCAGTTCCGGAATGGACCGAACCGTTGCTCATTGACTATTCCTCCTGCATGCCGCGTGCCGTGGAAAACTGGGATAACGACCTTGTCCTGATTTACCACAAACAGCATACCGGAATCATGTACGCTGTGAATACCGGTGAATGGTCCGTTCCCGAAACCGCATACTACTGGACCGATGGAGGCGACAAGGAAACCGCGCCAACCTGCCTCTCGATAACCCGTGGTGAATCCGGCAAGACAGTTTACGGATCTTTTAGCGGCTGGGGAGAGGATGAGATGAGCACCATGGAAATTGACCGCCATGCGATCAGGTGGAACGGCGATACTGGTGCATGGGATTACACTTACCTTTGGGGAATGGCTGAACAGGCAACGCTTATGCTCCCCGATGACGACGGTTCCTACCTGAATGTTTACAATTTCACATTTATGGGCGATCCGGGACCAGAGTTACGTGGAAGCGATCGGGCATTCTGGGGACAGACTGTGCACGATCCGTTCCTCCTCCCGACTTACGATTCCTGGAGCTGCACAATTTCAAACTGCAAGGCCGCGGAACGTGATGAGTATTTCCATTACATTGCTTACCGGAGGGTGCTTGGTGGACAGTCCGCGCGGATCGCCAGGATTTCGAAATCAAGCGTCACTGTTCACGGGGAATTCTCAATATATGACGGTGTAAATAACGAAGAAATAGACTCTGTCGCACTTGATATGGACTCTTCGGGTAATCTGCACGCAGCCTGGAGAGTGTATGACGATGATCTGTACCGGATCGATTACGCGAACTCTTCAGACGGGGGCACGACATGGTCGGAAGCGATGACTGTTTTCAAAGTGCCGGAATCTTACTATGGCATCCAGGGTAACCAGGTCGGAATCGTCACAAACTCATCTGATAATATATACATAATTTTTGCCTGGGATCTCTATCTTTACATGGTCACATCTGAGGACGGCGTGTTGTGGAGCGAACCGGACAGCCCGTACACCGGACCGCTTCCCCTCGGCTGGCACCACACGCAGCCATACCCGGTGATGACTTCGGATGACATCCTGCACGTGTTTTATCTTGCTAAAAATGAACAATGGCAGTTCGGAAACCTTCTTGAAATAACATTCGGTCTTTAAAGAACAACTGAAATATATTCTGGGATAATAGCGGCGCTGAGTTTGAAATAATATATGTTGCGGAAACATGAAATTAACTGGGGTAACTTTGACCCGGACTTGCTGAGAAATCTTGCAGCTATGCCTGGTGGGACTTCACTCGCGGCAGAGTTAATTAAAGCTCTCGAACCCGCACCCCGGCATCACTGGCTCGATTTCTGCCCCGGCCCTGAAATCCTCGCCCCGGTTCTGGCTAAGGAATACGGCATGAGAGTGACCAGCCTTATCCAGGATCCACGCTGCGAGATCAGGCTTGAGGACGCTGTTTCGAAACTTGATGTCTCGGAGCTCGTCAATGTGATCCCCGGCGAACGAACCAGTCTGCCGGTACCGTCCGAAGAGTTCGACCGGGTCTTCTGCCTTGGTAATCCTTTCTTCCCCAAAATTACCCCTGAAATGGCGGCTGAAATTCACAGGGTCCTTATCCCCGATGGACTCGTGGGATTTGCCGGTCCTGCAAGTTTTAAAAATTCAACTCCTCCTTACATGGAACAAGCACACGTGGATAATCCGGGAATGTTTATTAAAACCCCGGCATGGTCGGCGCTTCATTTCTCAAGGGAAGGTTTCCACATTGTGACCGCTGAATACATCCACGGTACATGGGATCTCTGGAATGAGTGGCTCAAGAACGCTCCCCCTGAACGGATCCCGGAAAGTTTTAGAAAAGCGATTATCGAGGACAAGGGGCGCTGGCTGTCGATGGGGTTGTTGATTCTACGCAAACCCTCCAAACCCGCCTGGGCTTTGTAGAAAGAGACGTTGCTCAAATGATAAAATTCTCGATTCTGGAGGATATTAGGATGATTAACATATTCATTCTTATACTAACCTTGTTAACAGCTACCATTGCAATTCTAATGTATAACCTGTACAAGGCAGCAATCAAACGAGATGTAGATAGTCTTCGTTATGAGGTGATCAAAGATACTATATATGTAGACATTCTAGCAGCTGGTCTCCTAAGGGAAGATTATTTAAGAGGCGATAAAAGAGAAAATAGCTTAACCGTTAGGTTATTTGGTAAGATGCATGACATCATTACAAACTTCAACCACTATACAGCAATGGGCGGCAAGAGAGATAACGAAATTGACCTACATGTAGCAATGGCAGCACATAGCTATGATAGAATTGTTAATTGGGACTTGCTGGCAGATAATAAAAGATTTATGAGACTTCAAGATAGATATGTGGAGACAGGAATCTCAGCTATCCCTAGAGACTGGACGAAGAATATGACTTGACTATACTGTGCGACTTGCACCGGATCAGGGGATTGACTCACTAATTTGCCGTCAATGTATTATTTCAACCTTTATTGATTTACCCGGCAAATTTGAGTGCCTGTCCCCGGTCTTCACTCGTACGTCACTGATATTGCCCGCTCCACCTCATCCGCAACCCTTTGCGCTTCCGATAATTCCTCCCCTGCCGTGATTATATAACCATGACGCTGGGTATCCATCACCGGCGAGACAAGCTCATCGCCAGGCTTGATATAAAGGTCAGTTCTCACAACGCCGTGAATATTCTGTGCTTCTTCCAACCCTTTAATTTCCTTCACCTTTCCGGGAGGGAATAAAAGAAACCTCAGTACGCTGGCTTTTTCCAGAGTCCTTTCGACCGGACGCTCATCGCCAACGGCATACCGGACATTCGCTTCGAGAAGGTCGACACCCGAGATCGCGGGTATTACATGGCTCGATGTCCCGCTGCCGCCGCCCCTGTTCGCCATCTCCACCAGGAAAATACCCTTCCCGGTGACAATCAGTTCACCATGAATACTCCCGGCGGAAATCCCAAGCGCCTTAACAAGCGCATCGTACATCCGGTGAATTTCCTCATGTGTTTTACCCGGAAATGGTGCCGGGAAATCGAGATTCATCGCGATTATATGCGGTGGTGGCGTGTGCCTTTTTGCGGAAACCCCCAGGAGATGTGTTTCGCCGGCGTAGCGGCATCCCTCGACAGTAACCTCGATGCCGTCAAGGAATTCTTCGATCAGGATTCTCCCTTCGCCTGTGTATTCAAAAGCCTCCTCGATAGCCGGCACGAGTTCTTTACGGGAATCGACTTTCCGGACTCCCCTGCTTGCCTGGGAATCCGTTGGCTTTACTACACATGGAAGCCCGACACCTCCGGGAGCATCCTCGTGATCCTCCTCAATTGCCCGTTTACCATCGTCAACCGATTCGCAGATTCTGTACTTCGGATTTTGCAGCCCGGCCAGCTTCGAAAGCTCCCGCATTCGGGCCTTGTTAGTCGTGTTGTATGCGGCTTCCGGTGAAGGGCCTGGAAGATTCAAGGCGGATGTGACTTTCGCGAGTGTGGGAACCGATATATCGGTCTGATCGGATACCACTCCGCAAACCCCGATATCATCTGCAAGGGAAACAGCGCCTTCAACATCGGTTATATCGACAGCCTCGAAACGGTCGGCGATTTTCGCGCCGGGCGCATTGGGATCGCGATCGATCGCTACCGCCCGGAATCCAAGTCTTTTGACAGTCTCTATCAGGGGAATCTGCCAGTAACCGGCAGCAATGACTAGCACCCACCGGTTCGGCATCGATTAGTCATCCTCCCCGTCATCCGTGGTTTCATCTTCAGATTCGCTGTCTGTCTCCTCGGGATTTTCATTTACAGCCCGGTTTTCGGCTTCCTGGCGCCGGGCATCGATTTCAGCCTGCCGTATTTTGTATTCTTCCGCCAGGGTTTCCGCTTCTTCCCCCGACACCCACATTCCGACCGGGTTCATACCAGGAGGTGTATCCAGGAGCGTGGTTAAAATTATCTGAACCGCATTATGCCCACTGTATTCCTTTATCATCACCTTCAACCCGCCATGCGGGCCATCCCCTGAATTTACCCACAACGCTGTCTGCCGACTTCCATCACTGTCCTGGCTCTCGATTGAGTTTACGTTGTATTCCAGAACATCCTCCTCATTCGGTTCCTGTTCGACGTACTTCAGAAAATCATGATAGTACTGTTCGATAGCCATATACGGTGCGCGGGTGATATACGACTCGCGGTACTCGTTTGATCCTCCCGGTACATTGATTTTCTGAGCACCCGGGAAAATCGGCGCAAGGTCGGGATTGTGTGAAGATTCCCTTTCATCAGCCTCATTGTAAATCGGACTTCCATTATCATCGACAAAACCACGGGTCGGTTGCTCGGCGGACCCCTCTTCAAGGACAACCGGTTCCTCATCGGTACCCGATGGCTCATCGGGAGGGGCATTACATCCCACCAGCAGCGTAAATCCAACCGCGATTGTTATAAGAAACATAATTGACAGGAAATTTTTCATAACGTACACCCTTTATATATCATAACAGGTATTATACTCCATGTGTTCTGGCCAATGTACCGTATGCGGGTTCAAATAAAGGGAGTTGTCCAGGGGGTCGGCTTCCGGCCTTTCGTGCACTCACTCGCCCGTCATTTCAATTTGAATGGCTGGGTTATTAATGATTCGCGCGGTGTGGAAATAGAAGTCGATGGGGCACGCGAAAATCTTGACCTGTTTCTTGACGCTATTACTCATGAATCCCCGCCGCTCGCCCAGATCGTAAAAATTGAAACCTCGTTCTCCCAAATCTCGGCTGGTGATTCGTTCAAAAATTTCGAAATTCGGCATAGCGTTTATTCAGATGGCGAGAGGGTCTTAATCAGCCCCGATGTCGCTGTCTGCGGCGACTGCATACGCGAGATGTATGATCCGGATGATCGCAGGTACAGGTACCCTTTCCTGAACTGCACGAACTGCGGACCGAGATTCACTATCATTGAGGATATCCCGTACGATCGCCCGAAAACCGTAATGCGTGAATTCCCGATGTGCGATAAGTGCACCGCTGAGTACAGCAATCCATCTGATCGAAGGTTCCACGCACAACCGACATGCTGCTCGGACTGTGGTCCCGCGCTGCAATTTCTTGATGAAAATGGGAATGAGACCATCGGGGATCCGATTGAGAATACGATCCGGAAATTACTTGATGGGAAAATTGTTGCGATTAAAGGCATCGGCGGGTTCCATCTCGCATGTGATGCCCTGAATAAACAGGCGGTAAAAAGGCTGAGGGAACGTAAACATCGCGAGGCCAGACCACTCGCCGTGATGGTCGGGGGGATTTCATCGGCCAGGCGGATTGCAGTAATCAATGAAGATGGTGAAAAGGCACTCTGTTCTCCGGCAAGGCCGATTGTCATTGTCAATGAAAATCCCGAATCGCCGATTGCGGGTGGTGACGTTTACAGCGTCTCAGGAGGGGTTCGAACGATTGGAATTATGCTTCCATATGCCCCGCTGCATTATCTTCTTTTCAGGCCATTACCAGTCACCCAACCCGATAATCAATCAAAAATTACATTTCCCGAGGAAATCGGCGGGTCCTCAAATCCCGAATTTGATACATTCCATGCACTTGTTATGACCAGCGGGAATCTCTCGGATGAGCCGATCGCATTCGATAACTCCGAAGCGATAGAACGGTTGAAAGGAATCGCTGACGGTTTCCTGTTGAATAACAGGAAGATACACCGTCGCGCGGACGATTCGGTAGCCGCTATCCGCGACGGGGTTACAACAATCTGGCGATGGGGCAGGGGTCATGTCCCAAGGCCGATTTTTCTCCCGGAATCCCTGCCCGGCGTTCTTGGTGTCGGGCCGGGACTTAAAAATACCATATGTCACATTCGCGATGACAAAGCGTTTCTGTCGCCCCATATCGGGGATTTAAAGACATACGAAACCTACGAATACCTCCGGGAAACGATCGAGCACCAGTCGAGAATTCTCGATGTGAAACCTGAATGTGTTGCCTGCGACTTGCATCCGGATTACCAGTCCACACGGTGGGCCGAACAGGAAAGCGGGCTTCCGGTTATTAAGGTTCAGCATCATCACGCGCATACTGTCGCGTTGATGGCCGAGCACGGCATCCTTGATCGGGAAATCCTGGCACTGGCGATGGACGGTACCGGGCTGGGTACCGATGGAGCGATCTGGGGCGGGGAAATCCTTCGCGCAACGGCCACTGAATTTTCCCGGCTCGGCCATTTCACATATGCTCCGCTGCCGGGAGGGGATACCGCGGTTAAGGGAGTATGGCGATCGGCACTCGGACGTTTATATCGTGATGGATCGGGTCTGGATGAAGAGTTTCGGCCTCTGTTTGACGGAATTCCGCCGGACCAGATCGCGATGGTGGAGAGCATGATTAAGGTCGACGTGAATTGCCCGAAGGTTTGCAGCCTCGGAAGGCTGTTTGATGTAGCGGCGTTTATCGCGGGAATCGGGCATTCCGCTCAGTTCGATGGCCAGTTTCCAATGCTCCTTGAAGCAGCGTGCGACGGGCATATCGATTTGAAAGCAAGGGTCGAACAGAAAATATTTTCACTGGCTGACGAAGTTGTAAAAATAGTGGATGGGGATGTTTTAATAGATGGAAACGAAATCATAAGTGCGCTTTGCGAAATGCGCCTGAAAAAATCGTCAACGCGGAATATTGCCCGGTTTACCCATCGCCTTGTTGTGATTGTCCTCGAAAAAGCCTCAATCTATGCGCGTTCGGAAACAGGGCTTGAAACGATCGGTTTGACAGGTGGATGTTTCATGAACAGGCTTCTCCACGAGGAATTAAAATCCAGGCTTGAACGTGCAGGTTTCGAAGTTCTTACGCATCGCTTAATCCCTGCAAACGATGGCGGCATTTCACTCGGTCAGGCAGTATGCGCGGGGTATAAAATTAAAGACCGCATTAAATGACCTTCACTCCGATCGAACAGCGAATACAACCCCCTGTACAAATTTGTGGTTGATCCTCTATACAAAACAACCGTGAATATTGTACTGTTGACAGGAATTGCATTGCCCCATATTTAGGAGGGAGAAAAATGCATCGCTCACCAGGTTACCTGCTCCTTGCAATCCTTATCCTCCTGTTTCTTCCAGGAGCACCATTACCCATTAATCCACAATCGATTCAAGCCCAGGTCGATGGGGGATACTTGATCCTGAATGAAATCAGCCCCTGGCCGTCCGATGGCAATGTCTGGGTGGAGCTGGTAAATCCATCCAGCATTGAAATTCCACTGGATGGTTACACAGTGGAATTTCTATCAGGTTTTTCGTACACCTTTCCTGAAAATTCCAGGATTCTTGAAAGCGGGGATGTACATCTTTTAAGATTAACCGGTGGCAACCCCTTAAACACTACAGGCGATGGCTGTATGCTGTCCAATCCGGATGGTCCGGTTGATGCAGTGACATGGGGATATCCACCTTCAGGGATCGCGGCCACGATTCCGTCCGGTTCCCCGCTGATGCCGCCTACCGAGATATATCGCGAGGATATCGACTTGTTTCAGCCCGATGATGTCCTGATTCGAATCCCCGGTACATGGCCGCCAACGATTCAAAATTATGTCGGGACCTCTAACTGGGCATATCGTTCGTCCGATTCAGCAAGCCCGAATGAACCCAATCCAATGCCCGGACCAACACGGTTTTTCCCCGGAGATGGTGCGGTGATTGCGTCGGATTTCGGATTGTACGCGGCAGGCCTTAGCTGGGCGACTGAATTTACATTCCAAATTGCTCTTGATGAAGAATTCACTGAAATTGTCCTTGAAGAAACAGTTGATGTACCTGAGCTGATCCTTCAAGACTTTGAACCCGGTGATTACTTCTGGAGGGTGATGGGAAGCGGAACTGAACCCGGCTCATGGAGCGCGGTACAATCGTTCACCAGATTCCCTGTCGATATAGATGCCCTTATAGAAGAAGCTGAAAACCGGACAGGATCTTCAGAGCAATCGGCAAATTCCCTGCTTGCCATGCACAAAGGTGGGGAAATTATTGACCTTCCGATCTATGGCGAGAGTTACCGGCTTGGGAGTTACCATGTAATAGGAGCCCATCATCTTGTCCAGCATAAAGACACTGACATGCTTTGTATCGATGGCTGCAATATGGCAGACAGGTATCCCTGGGATGCTGCTCATCCGGAAGAATTGCCATTAAGAGGTGGGCATAACGAAAATTACTGTTCACGTGCAACGCTGGCTATGATTGCAAATCTCTCAGGCAATCAACTCAGCCAGGACCGCATCAGCTACCATATATTTGAAGAAATGGGGGACATGTACCTGGGAGGCAGCGTAAAGGGCTTGTGGGGTGTTCCGGACGATGATCTCGGTCATGGAGTTGGTTTGTATCTTGAAGACGCTGTCAAGGCGCTGGACTGGATATATGGCCAGCCCACAGGGTCCGCCGAATTTAAGTCTAAAAACTCTACAACGTTTAATGAAATTTCCGAATTCCTCGATGATGGCAGGCCGCTCATACGACATGAGACTTCTCATGTCAACCTGATCGACGGCTACGCGTTCCTCCTGAAAATTGACGACCCCAGTGTCGAAGTGACCTTTGTCAGGATTCTTGAGCCATCATTTATTGGATGGGAGGCTGAAATGTGGCAAATCCATCCTTTCCAGGAAAACCTTATCGGTTACATCTTCCCACCAACTGTTGGAGCCCCGATTCGCAGTGATGAAGTCGAATTGTATCTCGATTCCGACCACGACGGCATAAATGATTTCGATGAATCGGAAAGATTCGGTACCGACCCAAATAATCCTGACACCGATATGGATGGTGTCCGTGACAAATCCGATATTGTAGGCTACGTGTTTACCCGTGATGGAAATTTCGATCCCAGTGATCCCGATATTGACGGCGATGGTGCATGGAAACAGGTGGATCCCGACAACGACTGGGCCGATGACGATGGAATGATGGACGGTTGCGAGGATTCTAATTCAAACGGTTTCTACGATCCCGGTTGGGACGAGACGAATTGTTTTGTTAACGGGGATGATTTCGACAAGTTCCACTCGGAATGCCAGAAGGGCTGGGTCCGTAATGAATATATCAACGATGTACATTTCCCTGATATGGATCTCTGGTTAAACTGGTGGGAGGTAATTTCAATCGAAGATGAACCACTCGCGTTTGAAGGATATATTCACAAGCATGTCTGGCAGCTCATCTATGACGTCGATCTAAATGACCTTCTTTTCGATGTGGTTGAAGGAGGACAGGGTCTTGCCAGGGTAAAGTTGGAAGCAGATCCGGATGGCCAGTATTACCTGGTTATTGATGTCCAGCCACCCCTGGATATAATTGAGGCGATTACGAGAATGCCATCAATTGGCATCTATGCCAGCGCGTTTATGCCACAGCAATTTTATTTCACGGGTGACCTGAGACATCCAATTGGTGAACCTGTCCGAAACGAACAGGGAGCACTTGTGCTTAAGGGCGAATTTGAACCATACCTGGCTTTCGGCATACCGGTCACACCCGGATGTACGCAGGTGTTCAGTTGGGAAGTCTGGATCGAACCCCCACCGCAGTAAGTGTAATTTCTTTTCTTGAAAATCCTGCCCTAAAGATTAATAATATTGTATTATTTACTATAGTATGGTATAATACAAACTGGTAGTTTCCAGGCTTCCTCAAATTCCCTGGGGTTTGCCTGGTGATTTTATTAAAACTAAACTCGTAGCCATTATTTAAATACCAATCTTTCTGGAGAACTAAAGTGATTGTGGTTTTTGGTGTGTTTAAACATTTGTGCTTTTTACATTAAGTTATTTTGGAATTTATTAATTCTAAAAGGTGGCAAACTAATGGCTTATAATATTGTGAAGAAAAACAAAAGAAATAGAATAAATGCCAGGGGCGAACGGGGTAGTACCTTTGTGATCTTTATTATTTCACTGGTCGCATTACTGGCCTCAGCCGGCCTGGTGATTGACTACGGAAGAGGTGTCTGGGTGAAAACCAGGCTTCAGAAGGCCGCCGATGCCGCTGCTCTGGCCGGGGCATCTGTTCTGCCGGATTTCAATATGGCCCAGGTTAAGGCGGAATCGGTCCTTTACGGGAATTTCCCTGACCCGGACGATGTCTCATTTATTGTCAACGGCAACCATTACTCTATTCATCTGGCAGAGACCGTTGATACACTCCTTATGAGGATTCTCGGTTATAACTCCATAGAGGTTACCGCGTCTGCGATGGCGTCCGGGCCGGAAACCGTGGGTGGCATGAATGGCGGTGTCTTCCCTTTCGCTATAATCAATCCAGATCTGAATAACGACCCAGCGGATGACCTCACGCAGTGGAATTTTGGTAACCCATATATCATTGGGTACGGTGAGACTAACACCATGGTCGAAGACTGGGCCAATGGCTCGGATCCCTGTCCTCCGCATTCTGGCGGCGGTGGTGGTAATGGAAACTCCCATGGATGGCGTGCCGCTCTCGATTTGAATCCTGACGGTACCCTTGATGGTAATGGCGCAAATGCTCTCAGAACCAACATTGAAAATGATTGGCCCGGGCAGATGGAAATTAATGATTTAATACCCATGGAATATGGAAACATGACCGGTCCGATCAGCCAGGGTCGTTCGGCGAGGCTTGGTTCCAATCCTGTGTCGTGGGGTGATTTCGACATCAATACAAGTACTCATTCACCTCGAGTGGTCCTCGTAGCTATTGTTCACCTGATCAACGAGAATCGTGGTGACGCTTACACTATTCAGGACTACAATAATGGTGCTGCATGGAATAACCAGGATGTAGTTGTCGATGGATTCGCTCCTTTTTTCCTGCTTGCCCAGGGTGAATACGAACAGTACGTGCCAAATCACGGTAACTCAGGCGACTGGGTTGTCGGGTATTTTATTCCCGGTACTGATACATCGCACTTTTTCGATCATGATGGATGGGAACCGGATTATGGCCTTTATACAACGCCAAGACTAGTTGAATAACCTGGTAGGCGACGTAAGGATTTTTTAAGATTGGAAAATGTTCCGGTTTGATGCATGCTAATAAATCCTGCTGCTGCCTTTCCTTCTCACATAATTGGCAGCACCCGTGATTCTTCCTTCATACTGTTGATAATTCGCCAAACCCTTTAGATCGTCCATTTCACGGGCCATGGATTTCATGTCGTTAAGGTAGTCGCGGGCCTCGTTATACTGCCCATCCTTTATCAGCCTGTCGAGTTCCTCATCGAAAAATCCGGGATCGCCCATTGGAGTTGTCAACATCGGCGATGTTGTCCCCCATGAGTTAGACGATCGGTGGTTGCTGTAATCCGGCTTTGGTGATCGGTACATCGACCGGTACTGAAGGTCTTCATTACGCCTTGTCGCCCTGTAGTTACCGATCGCCGGCATTCCATGGAAGAATATCAGGTAAACCGCTAAACCCGTGAATCCGAATATAAAGACTAAAAATAACCATATACACCCGCCGTGCCCCTTCTCGGTGGCGTCGTTATAGACCCACCCAAGCATAGCGAGCCAGAGAAAAAATCCAAGTATGCACCAGACAAGATATAATGCACCTGCCGATGAGCCCATTTTTTACACCTCGCTTTTGTTTTATTTGGTTATTTGCTTAAGCCAATCAGTATTGTCCAATTACCAATCAGTGAGGGTATATCTCCCTGCGAGTAGTATCCATCCTGCTTATATGACATCAGGGATTCAAAAATGTTGCAAGAGAAGACGCGTGGCGTCGACACGCTGAGTGAGACATCTCCATCCCGCACGTCTGGAAATTCTCCGGGTCGAACGTGCTTGTCGACGTAATTCATTTATTTAAGGGGACATCTCTTTTCGCTCGTCGAAAAGCAGAACGTGAATCAATTATTTAGGGGACATCTCTTTTCGCTCGTCGAAAAGCAGAACGTGAATCATTTATTTAGGGGACATCTCTTTTCGCTCGTCGAAAAGCAGGTGGAGATAGTCCCGAATTTAGTTGAAAAAAGTGGCGGTTCC
>CBDURU010000078.1:0-17656 GCA_965369865.1 uncultured bacterium
ACGTTAGTGAGTGGTCTGGATGGTAGATATTTGGATTTGGCAGACCACTCACTAACGTTCGCGGTACTGTTCGGGTGGCTCTGATACAATCACCACGTCCCGTTTAGTACGTTACAATTATTACCAATCCCCGGGTGCCCGTCACAAGCCTAAGCTTCAGCGAAGGCTTGTGGCGGGGGATAAAAGTGATCATTCGTCCACAAGCTTGGGAATTTAAATCATCTAAATTGGGATTCCAAGAAATATTTCATTATTAATTTTACACGCATATCCTTCTAATTGTTCTTCGATTTGCAGATATTTCAACGGCATCTTAGAAATTTCATCCGGGTGAGCCTGAATACCATACTTCCACCGTCCATCCAGGACGGTTAAACTTGTGATATTATCGATCTCTTTTGGAATCATTTCATTCGGAATTTTCCGTCCATGACTTTTTAGAGGAATTTTATAACCTTCTACATTTGTGCTCATTTGCAATTCGCCTGGTAACGCACACCATATAACTTTCCACTGGGATTGTGTTTGATCCCGATTAGAGACTTTTGTATTCACCCTTCCAAAATCGAATTTCAGATTCATCGTTTGTGCGATGGATTCATCCCGGATACAAACAATAACTAATTTTCTTGGATATAGTTCAAAATATAAGCGGCGAGTAATTGCTTGAGGAGCTACATGAAATTTATCAGCAAGGATTGATATGACGTGCAATGATGGAATCAGTCTATCTGCATGACAACCCAGACTTTTCAATGCCTTGTAAATATTTTTCCTAGGTATCAGTAATGCGGAAGCAAATCGGTCACATAAGTATTCAATACTTTGGTCTCCTGTAATGCCTGCTTGCATCGGACTTAATGGTTTAGTGCAATCTATGCCATCCATCCAATATGTGTGTCCAATTTCGTGTGCTATAGCGAATCGAATGCGAGCAGGAGGTAAAGACTGCACGTAGTAAACGATAAAACCTGCCCCCTCGTTCTTTATGCATGCGTCCTCGGTGACGAAAGGCTCTTCCCTGCTAACCAGTCCGATAATTTTACGTGACTCCAATAAATTTTTGGTAAAATGAATCGCATCACCACCGATCATACCTAATGAAGCAAGCTTTTGAGCTTCATCGTCTATCCATTCAAATATATCCTTAACCGACAACCTTCGTTCCAGGTCTTTAATTAATTCGGGATTGATATATCTTTGAAACATAATGGATATACCCTTAATGATCTATTCATTTGGTTTGAATAATTTATCTATTGCAGTGGTTAGTCTTTTCTGGAATTTAGCCTTTTTGTCAGTTGCTGGTATTAAAAGGCCATCAACTATTGAATTTATGTTACCTTCAATTTCAATAGGAGGCATGGGCGGTTGTCCATATTTAGATAGCACTTCATATCTTACAATTTCTTTATAATAGCGTTTTGTTTTGTCTTCGAGTTCGTCTGGAGGACAAACCGTATGAAGTTCTATTGACAATTCCAGTAATTTCTTCTGGTGGGGATTAAGATCTCGGGACACAAAAAAACGTAATTCCCATAGCATTTCGTGAGCAGCTAAAATTTGCTTAAGTCTTGGCTGGATTATACCATCATCGATATCCTTGAGGCTCGTGGGTTCACCGTTCCATATGGTCTTAACATCAGCGACTTTTGTATTCATACTGAACGATGGCGCGTAAATTAGGATGTCACCCTTTTGTGCATCAATTTCTTCTGCAAACTTATCCTCTAATATTCTACGTTCCTCGGGGTTATTGAAACGTGACATAATTTTTTTTAGCTGATTTAATCGGCGGTCTTGACTTTGAATCCCAGAGAATGTTGCTAGGTTGAAGAATTTAAAATCTTTGTGAAGCTCCCTTTTCAGTAATGCTTGAGCAAGTCGCTGTGCCACCTCATTCTTGCTTTCGGATAGATATTTCAGTAATGTGTCATCGGAATTGTTATATAAATCTTCCTCTTTTAATCCTCCTGATAATAATTCTTCCTGTAATGCCCTACCCAACATTGTGCTACTGATGCCCTTAGCGTGGTGAAAATATACCCTTTCAGCCAGAAGATATCTGGCTTCCAGTAACCGAGCTAAATCTGTGAGGGTATCTCGACGTGGTACTCCCTTATCTTTCCATAGACGCACGAATAAACGTTTATAGGTCCGGCCACCATCCTCAATATCATGGAGGAATAGGAAGTTAAGGAACCTGTACCTCATCTGCTCCCCCAGATTACAGAAGTAATTATCCCGGGCAATGTAATCAAGTAAATCCGCGCAAACAGTATTACTGACTAGATCATAAATAAATGCATCATCTTCATCAAATGCATTATACCATTCTTCTAAAGGACCCCAAGAATCAACCAAATCCTCAGAATCTTCACCAATCTCTTTAAGCCACTCCTTCCAGGATTGCTCATGCCAAATGTAGATTGACATAAAACGATTGTATAAATCATCCCCAAGTTCTTTTTTAATAACTTGACCAATCTCGCTATTTGGGCCAAGAAACCTTAATATCCGATTAGCATTAAGATCATGACGTGTAAGTAATCCAAGCTCATCTTCGATAGTATGGCCAAATGGGATATGAGTGATATCGTGCAGGAGTGCATATAGCCTAGCTAAAATTTCCTGTTTTAGTGTAATTTCTCTCTCTTCTTTTTTACAATCCAAATTAGATCGGATAGACTGAATCATTATTTCAGCCATCTTTAATGTTCCTAGCGAATGGTCGAATCTGGTGTGAAGAGCGGTTGGGTAAACATGAAATGCATAACCAAGTTGCCGTATGCCACGAAGCCGTTGAAAATCACTTGTGTCGATAATTTCCCTTTCCAGTTTGGTGATTCGAACATCACCACTGACAGCGATATTCAAGGTTTTATCGGGTTTTAATGACAAATTAGGTTCAATTACAGAGTCGGGTTTGGGGTCTGTTGAAGATTCAAATTCACCATCTAGGTTCAATTGTAAATTGGGATCCGATTCTTTATTTTTCATATTAACCACACTCCTATCAAAGGTCAGCAAAACTTGTTACTTAATTGTATATACTGCTTAGCATCTACTTATGTTAAGTATAAAGCAGATTCAGGCAAGAGTACAAATACACGGGTAGTTTTTAAAAGCGGCGTGCTTTTTGACAGCACGCCGCTTCTGTTTTCCCACACTTAAATTTTCAGTTACTGCTTGTTACTTCAACGCTCTTTAATACAAAACTCTTTAATACATCCCTTCCATGCCGCCCATGCCGCCTGGTGGCATTGCTGGGCCTGCGCCCTTCTCTTCCGGTTTGTCCGCTACAAGCGACTCGGTCGTGAGAAGCATTCCGGCGATACTGGCCGCGTTTTCGACCGTCGCACGGGTGACCATCGCGGGATCAACAATACCCGCCTTGACCAGGTCCTCGTACTCACCCGTCAGCGCGTTGAATCCGAAATTGGTTTTCCCGTTCTTAACTTTCTCCGCGACAATCGCGCCCTCGGCGCCGGCATTCTGCGCGATAAGTTTCAGGGGTTCGTAAAGAGCTTTCTTGACGATGTTTACTCCAACCATCTCGTCACCCTCGGCCTGGACCTTTTCGACAGCCTTGATCGCGCGCACGAGGGTTACGCCGCCGCCCGCGACAACGCCTTCCTCGACAGCCGCGCGCGTGGCGGAAAGTGCGTCCTCGACCCGGTGCTTGCGCTCTTTAAGCTCGGTCTCGGTCGGCGCACCAACCTGGATGATCGCCACTCCGCCGGCGAGTTTCGCGAGGCGTTCCTGGAGTTTTTCCTTGTCCCAGTCGCTCGTCGAATTCTCGATCTCGGCCTTGATCTGGGCAACACGGCCCTTGATGGCCTCTTTAGTGCCCTTGCCCTCGATGATCGTCGTGTTGTCCTTGTCGATAGTGATTTTCTTGGCCAGTCCCAGGTCGTTAAGATCAACGTTTTCGAGTTTCTGTCCGAGGTCCTCGGTAAGGAAAGTTCCACCGGTCAGTACAGCGAGATCGCCCATCATAGACTTGCGGCGGTCGCCATAACCGGGAGCCTTTACCGCGGCGACGTTGAGGGTTCCGCGAAGCCTGTTGACCACAAGTGTCGCGAGCGCTTCGCCCTCGAGGTCCTCGCAGATGATGAGAAGCGGGTTGCCCTTCTTGATAACTTTTTCGAGGAGCGGGACGATATCGGAAACGGCAGCGATTTTTTTCTCCCAGAGGAGGATGTAGCAGTCCTCGAGGACCGATGTCATGTTTTCTTTGTCGGTGATGAAGTAGGGTGAGATGTAACCCTTGTCGAACTGCATTCCCTCGACAAATTCGACCGTTGTCTCGGTGCCCTTGGACTCCTCGACGGTGATGACGCCGTCCTTGCCGACCTCGTCCATCGCGTTGGCGATGTAGTCTCCGATATCGGGATCGTTCGCGCTGATAGCGGCTACCTGGCAGATGGCGGTTTTGTCTTTCACAGGGATAGCGGCTTTCAGGATGTGTTCGACCGCGGCTTTCGCTGCCATGTTGATGCCCTTCTTGATGGACATCGGGTTCGCACCCGCGGTGACATTCTGCAGCCCGGTCTTGATCATCGACTGGGCGAGAACTGTCGCGGTGGTGGTTCCGTCGCCCGCGATATCGTTTGTTTTCGAGGCGACTTCCTTCAGAAGCTGAGCGCCCATATTTTCGAACGGGTCCTCAAGCTCGATTTCCTTAGCGATTGTTACGCCGTCATTGGTGATTGTGGGGCTTCCCCATTTTTTCTCGATGACGACATTGCGGCCCTTGGGTCCGAGCGTGATCCGTACAGCGCTGGCGACTTTATCGACACCGGCTTCCAGAGCACGCCTTGCTTCCTCATCGAATGCTAACATTTTAGCCATTTTATTATTTTCTCCTTTTTAGTCAGATTTTTTTTGAGGCAGCCTAGCTGGTGATCGCCAGGATATCGTCCTCACGAAGGATGATATATTCCTCACCCTCGAATTTAATGTTCGTTCCGCCGTATTTTGAGTGAAAGACATGATCGCCGACTTTTACGCCGACTGGGATTTTCTTTCCCTCATCGGAAATACGTCCGGGTCCGACAGCGATAACCAGCGCGAGCTGCGGTTTTTCTTTCGCGGTGTCGGGGATAACGATGCCGGAAGCGGTGGTGGTTTCCAGTTCGTCGACCGGTTTCACGACCACGCGGTCGGAAAGTGGTTTGATATTGAGTTTTTTAGCCAATTGGAATTAGCCTCCTTGGAATGTTCCTTTTCGGATAGATTATTAGCACTCTTCGCATGAAAGTGCTAACGCAAGGAAGTTTATAACAACGCACTCAACTTGTCAAGGGCAATTATGTGCAATTCCATCCCCTTGTAACATGCGCATTCTGCAAATGGCCCCATACAAAATACCTTGTAACATGCGCATTCTGCGCATGATATACAGTCCCATTTGCATTCTGCGAATGTCCCCACACTAATTACCTCATTTATCAAAATATGTTATACTCCCTCTTCCAATTTCCAATCCACCGGAGGATTCATCATGGCTACAATCGAAGCTGTCCCTAACTTTTCAGAAGGACGCGACGAAGATATCATAAACGCGATCCGCGACGCTGCCGCTGCGATCGACGGCGTCAAGGTCCTCGATACCCAGTCCGATAAAGACCACAACAGGATGGTCCTGACACTCGCCGGAGAAGTCGACCCCGTTATGAAGGGCGTCATGGAGGCTTCGAGGGTCGCGATCGAAAAAATCGACCTTAGAAACCATGAGGGCGAGCACAAACGTATGGGGGCTGTCGATGTCGCCCCATTCATCCCTGTCAGCGGGATCAAGAAAAAAGAGCTTAAGGCCAAAATTAAAGATTTCGCTAAGGAATTCGCCGAAAATTTCAATATCCCGACTTATCTTTATTATGAGTCGGCAACTCAGGACAATCGTGTTCGGCTTCCTGACCTTCGCGAGGGTGAGTTCGAAGGATTCCCAAAAAAAATCAAGTTACCTGAATGGAAACCCGATTTCGGCCCGGATACAGTCCATGAGACTGCCGGATGTACCGCCGTCGGATTTCGATCCTTCCTTATCGCTTTCAATGTGAATCTTCGCACGACCGATGTGGACATCGCAAAGAAAATCGCGAAAGCTGTGCGGGGGAGTTCGGGCGGGTATACCTCTGTCCAGGGCGCCGGTTTTATGCTTGAGGGTCTGGGACTCGCCCAGGTCAGCATGAATATACTTGACTACAAGAAAAATCCGATTTACAGGGTTGTCGAGACTATCCGTAGCGAAGCCGCACGATATGGCGTGGAAATCGACGGCTGCGAGATTGTCGGTGCGGCCCCGATGGAGGCGTTTCTCCAGTGTGCCGAATTTTATCTAAGGATGACAGAGAAGCTGGACAACCACATGATCGAGAAAAAAATCTGGGGATCATAAGTAAAAGTTATCAACATAAGGACGGAATTCATGCACGGTTACCCGTGCATTTTTAACATAAGAAAAATAGTTGAAAAATTCAACCATTTTAAAAAAATAGTGTATAATACCCCGATTATCTCGTAACGGCAGTAAGCCCATCGAGACAGGGATCAGACAACCGCATGTGGTGGCATATAGAAGAAACCGAGGAAGGTGTACGCCAGCAGACCATTCGGGAATTACTCCCGAAAGTCATAAGGCTGTTCAGGAAGCACATCAGGTTCCTGATTCTGGGTTTGGTTCTTCTTATCCCCATTACCGCCGCACAATTAGCAGGGCCGTTCATACTCCAGCTTATCATTGACGTTAAAATTCCTGAAGCTCTTGCATCAGGTGACGTCAGTGGCATCGTACGCATTTCATTGATTTATATTGCGATCATTGGATCGGCCGCCCTTGTTGGTTATTATCAAATTATTACAGTGTTCAGGCTGGGAGTTAATGTCATCGCGGATCTCAAGGAGCGGATGTTTAGCCACATCCTTAAACTTGGCCTTAATTTCCACAACGAAAACCCACCCGGAAAACTAATGAGTCGTGTCGAGAGCGACGCTGAAACCCTCAAGGAATTATTTGGGGACATCACGGTCAATGTAACCCGGAATATCCTGTTTTTTATCGGCATCTTTATCATGCTGCTCTACTACGATTTCACCATTGGAATCTGGGTAATGCTTCTGGTTCCTTTCCTCTTTGGTGCGGCATTTTTTTACATAGTCAAAATGAGGAAATTCTGGCGGGAGTGGCGTGCCCAGTGGGCAATTGTAATCGCGTATATTGCGGAATATGTCCAGGGAATCGAGGTCATCCAGCAGTTCAACTACCAGAAACGCGCCGGGGAACGCCTGCACGAAGTCAATATGGGCAAGTACAAGGTGGAAGTCCCCGCCATGTTCATCGAATATTCATTCTGGGGAGCTTTCCTGTTTGGTGAAATTCTTGCCATCATCATCGTTTTAATTATTGGTGTGCCCAAAGTATTCAATGGGACAATGACGATTGGGGTAATGATTGCTTTTTTTGAGTACATCCGTCAGATGTTCTGGCCGATTATGCAGCTTTCTGAGCAGCTTAACTTTATACAGAAAAGCTTAATCAGCGTGGAGAGGGTCTTTGGAATCCTGGAAACAGAACCGGATGTTCAGGATGGGCCGTCACCGGTGGATGAACTTAAATTCGAGAAGGAAATAAGATTTGAAAAAGTCTGGTTCGCGTACGAAAAAGATAACTGGATATTGAAAAACGTGAGTTTCAGTATTCCGAAGAATAAGAAAATTGCGCTTGTTGGATCGTCCGGTGGTGGAAAAAGTACCATTATTAATCTACTGCTTCGTTTCTACGATCCACAGAAAGGGCGGATTACGGTTGATGGGAGAGACATTCGTGATTTCCCGATCGAAGCATGGCGGAACCTCCTGGGACTGGTATTACAGGATATCTATTTATTTCCCGGTAGTGTTCTCGACAACCTGAGGGTTTTCGATGAGTCTATCCCATTAAAGAGAATCCAGGAAGTCAGCGCCGTTACAAGGGCTGATGTGATAATAAAGAAACTTCCCAATGAGTATGAAGGTGAGCTGGCTGAGAAAGGTGCGAATTTGTCCGTTGGTGAAAGGCAGTTAATAAGTTTCGCACGGGCTCTTGCGCATGATCCGCCAATTCTCGTACTTGACGAAGCGACCAGTTCTGTCGACCCTCACACCGAACGCATGGTTCAGGAAGCACTCGACAAGTTGTTAGCGGGAAGGACAGCGGTCATTGTCGCGCACAGGTTAAGTACAATTATTAATTCAGACAGGATCCTGGTAATTCATTTGGGAGAAGTTGTTGAAAGTGGCAATCACACTGAATTAATGAACAGAAATGGTATTTACGCGAAACTCCACAAGCTGCAATTCCAGGAAGTAACCACCGCGCCGATCCCTGCAAAGGGGGTGGCATCCTGAGTACAGGAAAGAAAATAGGCCGCTTCCTTCTTGGTTGGGTAATTATTGCGTTGGTCTCGCTGGCGACATCGGTCGGGATTTCGTGGTTCTCATTCAGTGAAATCTACGAACCTGCGATTGTGTACTATTCAGTAATAATACAGGCTGTGTTGCTTCTCCTGGTTTTCATCGTATTCCCGGGCCTGAAAGAACTTCTGTTACGTGATCCGCATCTCAAATGGATATATAACTTCTGGCAGCCGCATAAGGCCTGGTTATGGGTTCTTATTGCTTTGACATTCCTTTCCAGTGGAGTAGCACTTGCATTCCCACTCGTATTCCGATACGTGATTGACTTCCTGGAGGGTTCTCTATCCGATGCTACACCGGAAATTATGAACGAGGTAGTCTGGAAAGCCATCTGGGTTTTTGTCGCGATCGGACTTGGGCGGACCCTGACTCATCTGTACCCGGGCTTCAGGGCTATGTTGAACGCGAAGATTGGTATGGATGTCAGGAAGTATTATTTTTCCTTAATCCTTACAAAAGGCCAGAAATTTTTCCAGAAATTCAGGACCGGAGACCTGGTCACCCGCCTTACGGACGATATTGAAGCTTTTCCTAAAATTGCGTGGTTTTGTTGTTCGGGCATCTTCCGGGCGCTTGAATCAAGCAGCAAATTCGTTTTTTGCATAAGCTTCATGCTGTTCCTTAACTGGAAACTGGCACTCCTGTCCATATCCCCGATCCCCGTTGTCCTCACTGTATTCTATTTCGTAAGATTGGCTATCACTAAAGCCGCGCTTGCTAACCAGAAGATTATTTCCGAAACCAATGACAGCCTGGAATCGGCATTCAGTGGTGTGAGAATCGTAAAAGCTTTCCGCGCCGAAGGGAACCAGACGACCGAATTTCGCAAGCTCCTGGACCGGCGTATTGAAACAGAGGTGAGATTGCGGAAGCTTTGGATGGCGATGATGAACCTGTATCAATGGGTTCAGAATATCGGCCAGGTCATTGTTATGATCGCGGGCGGCTATATGATAGTAAATGGTACCCTGAGCATCGGCGTGTTGTACGCATTCTACATTTATCTCCAACTTCTCATGCAGCCTTTAATGGACATCCCGCATTTGTTCGTTACCTCACGTCAGGCATTTGCATGTATCGACCGTGAAATAGAAATCGAAGAGACGCCGGGCGGGATTGAGGATCGGGCACATGGAACTCTGCAGGTAGCCACCGTAAATTCTGTGAGCGTTAAACATGTTGATTTTAGATTCGACGATGACCTACCGTTGTCACTTGAAGGTGTAAGTATTGACTTGAAGCGAGGACAGAAAGCGGCAGTCATCGGATCGGTCGGAAGCGGTAAATCCACCCTGATTAAGATTGTTGCCGGATTGATTCAACCCTCATCGGGAGAAGTTGAATTAAATAACAGGCCACTCTCAGATTATCAAATCAGTAACCTTCGTGAAAAGGTCGGATACATCCCGCAGGAATCCACTCTTTTCAGCGAGAGTGTCGCTGATAACGTGAAGTTCGGTCGGGATATTTCAGACGATGAGGTCCGCGAGTCACTCGACATGGCACAGGTCCTTGACGAGATGGAAGCACTGGAGAATGGGCTTGATGAGGTGCTCGGACAAAAAGGCCTGTCAGTGTCCGGTGGTCAGAAACAGCGTCTCGCGATCGCGCGTGCCTTGGCGGGCAAACCGGATTTACTTCTGATGGACGACTGCACCTCCGCGCTCGATGCTGAAAACGAACGGAGATTCTGGAACATGTTCGCTGAAAAATCCCCCGACGCGGCATGTCTGATCGTAACCCACCGCCTTGCGACCGCGCGACAGGCCGATGTGATTTACGTTCTCCATGAAGGTAAAATTGTCGGGAAGGGTACACACGAGGAACTGCTGAGGGACTGCGAGGACTACCGTAATTTCCTCACACGCGAAGAGCTCCAGGCAGCACTTGCGGGATAAATCAAATTTCGGATTTATAACGACGAAATCACACTGCACGCGGGTGCCGTTGACAAGCTGAGTGAGACATCTAAATCCCGCAAGCCTAAAAAATCTCCGCGTCGAACGTGCTTGTCGACGTAAATCACAAACTACAAAAAATCGGGTGCCGTTGACAAGCTGAGTGAGACAGATCACAGTTCCAATCTTATTTTATCTCCGGGTCGAACGTGCTTGTCGACGTAAATCACAAACTACAAAAAATCGGGTGCCGTTGACAAGCTGAGTGAGACAGATCACAGTTCCAATCTTATTTTATCTCCGGGTCGAACGTGCTTGTCGACGATTATTATATCCAATGGCATCTTTTCTATAAGTAATACTGGTAATAAAGCCTGTAGGGCCCCTGTTCATGTGAACCAGTGTGCCCTTTCACCTGGAGATAGAACGTTGTGCTCTTTGTAGCCTCGACTTCAAGCACGAAATTCGATCCCGGTGTTGTATTTTCGGTACTGTAATACCTTCCTTCTTCATCAATTAATTTCGCCCGTACTCCAATATCGCTTTCAGACCAGATCTTGATCCTTTCGCCCGACCTGAGGAGTTCGGTTCGGTACCAGTCGGTGTCATTGGATGACAGGATTGAACCGCTGATGTAACCGCTGTCCCAGCCGGTAAGCACATCGTATTTCAGTGGGGGAAACGGATCAGCGGGGTCGTCGTGCTGAAACCATCCACTGAAAGTGATACCCATGATCAAAATCGCCGCGGCCATTATTAGAGGCCCGGTTGGGTCCCCGTCCTTAGTACATGATGTCCCTGTTACCGGCATCATGAGCGCAAGAACCAGGAAAATTCCAATTATTCGTCGGGTCATGTTTTATCTCCCGTCGTATTAATATTTTAAATCTTCTGTTAACTAAGCGGGTAGGGAAACGGAAGTACTGGAAAATGGCGCTACTGGAAGTTCCTAAAAAAACAATCCCCCCAGAGGGGGGATTATAGGGGGGGTCTTTTTTTTCTTACTAACTCGTGTATATCTCGATTATCTTGTCGAGTAACTCAAGCGCTTCTTTTTTCGGGCGCTGGAATACATTTCTGCCGATGATCGATCCGAATCCGCCGCCATCTTTGATTGCCTGTGCCGCGTCGAATATCGAGGATTCGCCAACCTTGGCGCCCCCGGAGAATATGACAATTCGTTTGCCGTTGAAAGCAGCCTGCATGACATGCCTTACCCTGTCCGCCATCGTTCCGATCGGGATATTTTCAGCTTCGAACACTTTCCTTGCGGCGTCCTGCTCGATAAACTCGCTCGGCATTTTGACTTTCGCGATATGCGCCCCGAGCTGGCACGCAATCTGGGCGGCATACGCTCCCACATCGATCGCGGTCTCGCCTTCTTTACTCAGATCCTGACCTCTCGGGTAGCTCCATATCACAACTATTAAACCCGCCGATTTCGCATACTCGGCTATTTCCCTGATCTGCTGGTACATGTCCACCCGATACTCGGAACCCGGATAAATTGTAAATCCGATTGCCACACATCCCAGCCTCAGGGCGTCGTCCACACTGGCGGTCACGGCGGGGACCGGGTTAGGTTCAGCCATCAACACATCATGGCTGTTCAACTTGAGAATGAGTGGAAGCTTTCCCGCATAATCCCTCGCGATCGCTTCGATGAATCCGAGCGGGGCGGCGTACGCGCTCAAGCCCGCGTCGAGCGCCAGTTGCGGATGATATGCGGGATCGTAGCCTGGTGGGTTTGGAGCGAAACTCCGTCCGGGACCGTGTTCGAATCCCTGGTCGACCGGTAGGATGATCATTCTTCCGGACCCGCCAAGGCGTCCCTGCCTTAGCATTCGCTCGAGATTTGCTATTGTGCCGGGATTGTCGGCTGTGTAATGACTGAGAATTTCTTTAACTCGCATTTCTATCTCTCCAGGTTAGCTGCAATTTTTTTTGCTGTTCAGTTGGTATTTGTACCACCTTTTGCACGGGAAATCGAGTATTAAGAATGGTGGAATTCATTTTACCTGGAAAATCAATACTCTTCAGGCTCGTGTATGATTAGGTGATCGTCTCCAAGAATCTTTTGTTTAACAATGGCGTGCCGTTTCCATCGGCCGGTACGGAAATAAAGCGTTACAATTGTAGCCCCTACTACAGTAGACAGGACAATAGCGAGCACCACTCCCGAGAATCCCCAGAAATGAGCGAAAATAAATGCCGCCGGGATCCTCACGATCAACTGCGTAATTGCAACCAGGATCATTGATGTCACCGCATCCCCGGCACCCCTGATCGCGCCATTCACAGGAAAAAAGACCGACATCGAAAGGTATCTGATCGGCATGATAGTGATGTATGTGAGCACATAAGGAATCACCATGGCGAATTCGTATTCATCGGGCTGGAAAAGTTTCGTTATTGTCGGGGCAAGGAGCAGGAGAGCGATAGACCCAACCATCGCGATCGATACCGATATCCTGATGGCATCTTTCAGGTATAGATTTACCCTTTCAAGTTTACCCGCCCCCACATTCTGGCCCGCGATCGTGCTCATCGACATGCTGAGTGACTGTGCGGGCATCATGAGGAGTGAATCGAGTACCATCCCTATACCATAACCCGCGAGCGCGTAGGTGCCATACCTGTTGATAAGCCCCATGAACACCATCATGCTGAAACTTACCATGACCATTGTTCCGCTGGCCGGGAGACCCTGTCTGGCTATTCCCTTGAGTATTCTCAGGTTGAATTTAAATCCCTTTGGCCTTAAATCTACATACTCCTTATGCCGGGCAAGGAGTATTGTCATGATTATTGCCCCCACTACCTGGACTGATACTGTAGCGATTGCAGCTCCCGCGACTTCCAGCCTTGGGAAAATTCCCCCGTATCCGTAAATAAGCAACGGATCGAGTATGATATTCAAAATGGTGGTGATCGCCGCGACGATTGTCGGGGTTCTTGAATCGCCAAGGCCCCGGATGATCCCTGCTGTACCGTTGAACCAGAAAAATGCGATCATGAACCCGAATATCCATCGGAGGTAAACCGTAGCATCCCCGATAACATCATCCGGTGTGTTTAATAATTGTAGAATTTTTTCGGTGCCGAATACAAAAATTGTACTAATTACCAGAACCAGCAGACTTCCAACAACCAGGAAATTACGCGTTGTGAGATTGATGTTCGCCTTGTCGTTCGCGCCTTTATATTGCGCGATCAAAATTCCTGCACCGATAGCAACCCCGAAAACTATCGCGATCATGAAAAAGAACACGGGAAATCCAACCGTGACCGCACCGAGCGCGGCTGAACCCAGATTACCGACCCAGAATCGATCGACCAGGTTGTAAATGATCTGGAATGATCCCTGCAGCATTATCGGAAGGCTGAACAGGATCATGTTCCGGAATGTCGGACCTTTCGTCAGGTCGATCATATGTGATGAATGCTTTGCCACCTGTATAAGCTGTGAATGATACGCACAATCGCCAAGGATTCCAAATCGAAAGCAAATCTGATATGATCGTACGTCTCTTACAAGTTTATTTAAAGGAGTGAACTAAAATGACTACCACCACAGATCTTCCGCGATGGGATCTATCGAATGTTTACGCCGGGTTCGATAAAGTTGATTTTGTAACCGATTTCGACAAGGCAACTAAAATGATCGCTGAGCTGGAATCGATTATCGAATCGAATGGTATCGAACGGCTTGAGAGTCCGCCTTCGGATATCGAAGCCACCGCTAAGGTTCTCGATGATCTTCTCAACCGGTTCAATGAAGTTTTTCTACTTTTCAATACCCTCGAAGCGTTCGTCTACAGCTTTGTCTCGACAGATTCCTATAACACAGATGCAGCCAAAAAATTGAGCGAACTTCAGATGACCGAGGTTCGGCTTAAGAAACTTACAACAAGGTTCCAGGCATGGATAGGATCGCTCGGTGAAACGTTCGAGAAAATTCTCGGGCATGCTCCCGTCGCGGCTGAACATAAACTTGGCCTTGAAGAATGGATCGAGCAGGCTAAATATCTGATGGACACTAAGCTAGAGGACCTTGCCGCCGAACTCGGCCTGTCGGGTGGCAGTGTGATGTCCAAGCTCCAGGGTACTGTGACATCGCAGCTCAAAATGCCGTTCGAGCGTGACGGTAAAACCGAAGACCTTCCAATGACCATGCTCAGGAACCTTGCTATGGACCCTGATGAAGACATTCGAAAACGGGCATTCGAAACGGAAATTAAGGGATGGGAATCGATAAAAGAATCGGTTGCTTTCGCTATAAACGGAGTGAAAGGCCAGGCTGTGACCCTTGCCAAATGGCGCGGACGCGATGATGTCCTTCATGGCGCACTCGACCATAACAGGATCGACAGGGATATTCTTAACGCCCTTCTCGACGCCATGAAAGATTCCTTCCCGATGTGGAGGAAATACCTTAGTGCCAAAGCCGGTAAACTTGGAAAGCCTAAACTCCCCTGGTGGGACCTTTTCGCCCCGGTGGGTGATGCAGAGGTTAAATACTCATACGAAGAGGCCGCGGATTATATCGTCGAGCAGTTTTCTAAATTCTCAGATGAGATGGGTGGCTTCGCGAGAAACGCATTTGACAATAAATGGATCGATGTCGGCCCTCGCGACGGTAAACGCGGCGGCGCATTCTGCATGGGTGTTCCCGGTGTCGAAGAATCGAGGATCCTTGCCAATTTTAATGGTACTTTCGAATGGCTGACCACTCTCGCGCATGAACTCGGCCACGCGTATCACAACTTTCTCCAGAAAGGAATGCCGATCATGCGTCGCGGCGCGCCAATGACTCTTGCTGAAACCGCGTCGATTTTCTGCGAGACGATCGTTTTCAACGCGGCTCTCGATGAGGCCACGCCCGAGCAGCAGGTTTCAATTCTCGAAAGCCAGCTTATCGGCGCGAACCAGGTGATTGTCGATATCTACTCGCGATTCCTGTTCGAATCCGAGGTTGTCAAGCGGCGTGAGAACGCGGATCTATCGGCCGATGAAATGTGCGAAATTATGCTTGATGCGCAGAAGCAAACCTATGGCGACGGCCTCGATGAAAATCACCTCCACCCCTACATGTGGCTCCTGAAACCCCATTATTACTATTCCGGCGCTCATTTCTATAATTACCCATACGCTTTCGGACTCCTTTTCGGCCTTGGCATGTATGCGATCTACAAGGACGAAGGCGACAGCTTTATCCCAAGGTACAAGGGACTTTTAAAAAGTACCGGTGAGGGCAAGGTCGCCGATCTCGTATCGAAATTCGGGATTGATGTTCGATCTAAGGATTTCTGGGCTGGTAGTCTGAAATTGTTTGAAAGCAGTATCGACAAATATTGTAGTCTATAGGATGCAGACCGCCATCTGGCTACTGGGGTGCCCTTCCTCACGGTCGGGCCTCTGAGATGCTAATTTTGGGGACATCTCTTTTCGCCCGTCGAAAAGCAGGTGTCCCCGATCATAAAAAAATCCCGGGTGCCGTTCACAAGCGACCCCCAACCCACCCCACTCTGAGTTTGTCTTGCGGAGCTTGTGGACGAACGATAATCCGGGTTCCGACGACAAGCGGATCCGGGTTGCCATTATCAACAGTAGCCCAACCGTGAGGGGCTTTTGATAAAGTACTAAATCCCGTAGCGCAGGACGCCGGCCTGCAGTACCGCGGACGGCCCGTCCGCATGGAGAGCGGTATCGGAAGTTTTGATCCCTTGTGATTTTTCAGTCTAATAACTTTATCAACAGCCCCGGGAGGGAGGGCTTATGTTCCCCGGGTGCCGTTCACAAGCGACCCCCAACGCACCCCACTCTGAGTTTGTCTTGCGGAGCTTGTGGACGAACGATGGTCCGGGGCTTTTGCTCCCTTATTGCGCTTCAATATATATTTCCATCTCGACCGTATTCGTATCCTCGTTAGGCGGCTGCGCGGCGTCCATTGCACGTACGGCAACATAATATATCTGTCCAGTAATCAAAGCGGTGATGTTGTCGTTGTACCTGTCATCCGGTGTATCGGGATTTATCGGACGGAACCTCTGCCGTTCGGCGGTATCAAAGTTAATCGGGCTGGTTGTCGAATAATAGATGTTATATGAAATGTCCTCATCAGCGGTCAGATTGTCGTGCGCGCGCCAGAAAGTTACCGTGATTGTGTCCGTGTCAATCTGCGCGAGGTTATCGATTCCCGGATACGGTTCTCCGGTGCCGTAATGAGGGGGTGTAAAGTCATCGTTCGGAGTTATCCCGTCGGGGTAAGTGTCCGATTCATTCGGAATGCCGTCGCCGTCGATATCCGGGTCCTCATCGTTGGGAATACCATCGCCGTCGATATCATCGTCCGCATTATCCGGTATCCCGTCGTTATCCTCGTCGCCGTCCCCGGCATCCGATGAAATTCCGTCATCATCCGGCTCCGTGATTGTCTCATCACCCGGATCGTTGACGTCGCCGTCTCCATTGTTGTCGACATAAGATGTGTTTCCTTCGTGGCGGATTATCACTCCACCGGTGTTGAAATTTCTGGGTCTACCGTACACAGCCAGCGAAAACAGGTCGTCGTTCGATCCATCGCCATCGCTGTCATGGATTGTTTTCGCGCTGATTTCAACGGTTCCCGTAAGTGGATTCCTGGACACAAGCGCTTTCGTGTGGCTCGTGACGCCTTCGGAGATCTCGACCGGCACAAGGTACTGGTGTCCATCCGCCCCGGTGATCGCCAGTGTTACAAATCCAATCGGAAGATTCGAGAATCTGACTCGACCGCTGGCATCGGTGACATCCTCGGCAATGTATGGAACATCCTCGATCAGCACCCTCACCGGACGTCCGGCAGCGACATTTCTCTCGCCGGTGAATCCGGTATACGGCCAGGGATATTGATCCCATCCAAGGTCGCTGATCGCATTGGCCCTTGGGATCGAGAACATTTTGCAGAATCGTTCCAGTGCCGTATCCGGATCCGCTAGATAATCCTCTCCCTCCAGATCGTAATCGGCTATTAAATCGCCTTCCGCCCCACCGCTTGAGCCTCCACCGCCGCACGACGGCACTACCGCTATTCCGATCAAAAGTAAAAGAACGTATAATCCCGTTAACAGGTTTCGCATATCAATCCTCCAACTGGTATTTCCTTGCCTGTCTCGGATAATAATATCCGGGCTTAATAAAATCCCTTCTTATAATCATACTAAAAAGACAGAGATTAAGGAAACTCAATAAGGTTTAAAATCACTAGTGTCCGGTAAAAAGTGAATGACTTGAAGAGCCCCGCCTCATCGGATAGG
>CBDURU010000079.1:0-17356 GCA_965369865.1 uncultured bacterium
ACATCTCCATCCCCCAAGCCTCGAAAATCTCCGTGTCGAACGTGCTTGTCGACGTACATCAATACCGGCACACAAAACGACGCCCCCGGACACTAATCCCGGGGGCGTTTTCCAGAGACAGGAGGAGAAATGCCATTGTTGACTATGTTTAAAACTGTAAATCCAATACTGAATAGATTGTATTTTTATTCGCCGGACATTAACCCGGACTGATTTGGCAGATCAAAATTACCGGGCGTTCACTTATCCGGGCTTTGTTAAATAACTCGATTCAGTCGACACACCCTATTCGATCAGGAAATTACCTTCCGAATTCAGGTTTATAGGTGTGAGGGATTCCACGAAATTCGCTAATGGTGTTATTAACTGGACATTCTGGCGATCGATACTAACAACGATAGTGTTGTCAGGAGTGCGATTTTCGCTGTCCGCTACGAGCACACCATAAGGGTCGAAAACCTCAATACTGATGTCGGTTTCATTCAAAGGAAAAGTGACGCCATCCAGGATCGCTTTTATAATTTCCGTGTTTGTATCCCCGACAGCCCCACGCCTTGCGCCGAGCCGTGTCGAATTGTCCATCTGGATCTGCTGGTGCAGGATCCATCCAAAATCAAACATACCCATAAAAAGGATAAGGAGCACGGGTGCGAGTAGTGCAAACTCAACTATACTCTGGCCGCGCTGCCGACTTTTTTGTTTTATTCTTATTCTTTCGACCAGGTTTATCATGGTCGTCCTCCGTCAATAGTTCCTGTAAAACGGTAAATCAATGTTTCCCCGCCTTACGGCAGGTACGTAGTATTTGCCCGGACATAAGTCCGAACATGTAGAATTATACCATATTATAGCTATTTGCGCAATACCATACTGTAATATTATTTTCCACAAAGAGTGGTCCGCCGTGGGAGACGGCGGACCGGTCCTGAAATGGGTTAGATGGCTAATCCATAAAGAAACGCCTGGATATCAGGCGATCAGGTCAATAATAGTCTCTGAAATCTCGTTCGCGACCCTGGCGATCGCCGCTCCGCTTTTCGCGGTAATTTTGGCCTGGTTCGCGAGGATCATCGCATCGAGAATATCGCCGCGATTAACCGCTTTAACTGCGTTTAGTAACATTTGTTCCGATTGCCGGAAAGATTCAACCGCAGCCTGTATGGCGACTGTGCCCGTGTATGTCGATGATATATTCAACCAAGTCCACTCCAGGTAAAGTTGTAGTACTTGCCTACTTCCTTGAATTTCGGCATACACTAATGAAACTTAAGGGTTTATTGAGGCTATTTTGGATATCCGGGCTTGTTTCCCGAGAGTTCATCGGCTAATCTGCCTGTGTAATGCGCGCGATTATTATATCTTTATCATTCTTATTTCTTCTTAATGGGGGGTGTATGGCTATGACTCAGCAAGAACCCGATTCCAGGTTGAGTTCAATTTACCGGTTGGACCAATCCCCGCACCGGACGCTCATGATCGCTCATCGTTGCGGCGCCGGACTCGGACCGGAGAATACCAGGGGGACAGTTGTTCAATCGAGTCATTTCCGTCCCGATTACTATGAGATCGATATCCGTCATACAAGAGACAGTATTCCGGTCGCCATACACGATGGTACTCTCGACCGCACCACTAACCTGTCCGGCACCATAACGGATATGACATGGGATGAAATTAAGGACGCCGATGCCGGAAGCTGGTTCGGGAGTTTTTTTACGGGTGAAAGCATCCCCACATTCGAGAGAATCCTTGACAGTGTTAACCCATCCCCCCTTTGCATTGAATTAAAGGAGCCCGGTATCACGGAAGACCAGTGCCTTGGCCTGGTCGAAATCCTTGACGAGGAAAATGATATCTCATCTGTTGTTTTCAGTTTCCATCAAACTGCGCTTGATACTTTCCGTTCAGTTGACTCTGGTTTCCAGTCCGAAAATTCTGACGGGCAGTCCGAAACCCAAACCATGAGACGGACATGTTATCTCTCGACATCGGTCGATGAATACGCGTTAAATGGGCCGCATGAAATTGTCGGGCTTCTGCATGGTGAATGTACTTATGAAATTGTAGAGCAAATTCATGACAGCGGCAAAGCGGTCTGGGTCTGGACTGTAAATGATCTCGTGGAGATGTCACGTCTCATTCGGATGGAAGTCGACGGCATTATCACGGATTACCCGGACAGGCTGAGGAAAATCCTTCCTCCCTCCTGAGTTTATTTTTTCAATCAGTTCAGATGTGCGCACGGCACGATACTTCAGTATAATTCCCCTTATGACTAACCTGGCTGTCATAATCCCCGCTAGAAAAGGATCCAAGAGATTCCCGGGTAAAGTTATCCATCCGATCCTGGGCAAACCTTTGATCCTGTGGGTTGTTGAAGGCGCGAGCCGGTCGATCCATGCGGGTAAAGTAATTGTCGCTACCGATGATGAAGAAATCGCCCGGATTATCCGCGATGCCGGCTACACTGCCGAGATGACCCGCGACGATCACTTATCCGGAACCGACCGGGTATGGGAAGTGGCGGCTAAACTCGATGCGGACTGGATCGTTAATCTCCAGGGTGATGAACCGCTTGTGACAGGTTATGTGATTGATTCGCTGGCGGATATTGCCCAGGATGGTTCCGATATAGAAATAGCAACGCTTGTCAGAACACTCGATCCAGCGAACGCGAACAACCCGAATCGAGTCAAAGTCGTTATCGACAGACACGAAAACGCGCTTTATTTCTCGCGTTCACCTATTCCATATAATCCTCTTTCGAAATCGACCGCCATAACCCTGGCGCCTGAATATTTCCTGCATATCGGAATTTACCTTTACCGGCGCGATATCCTCAAAAAATTTGTCCGCCTTGAACAGGGTGTGCTTGAAAAAACTGAACGCCTTGAACAGCTTCGAGCTTTGGAAAACGGGATAAAAATCCGGTGTATTAAAACCGGGCATGAATTCCTTGGAGTCGATACGCCGGATGATGTACCGATTGTCGAAGCGGCATTGAGAGCGAAAGGTTTTACTGGAGATTAAACAATTTTAAAAAAAAACATCCGGCTCGACAGCCCATGACATCATCATCGCAAAATAATCCCGTACCCCCGATCCTCAACTTTTACACTGTGTTAAGTACAGCCCTCGTTCCCATCCTTCATATTTCCAAGCCCCTCCTTGCACTGTACGGGGGTTTCCGCGATACGGTTCCCGAACGTCTCGGCGTCTTTTCCCCTGCTCTCGATTCCCTCGAGCGCAACCGTGCCGGCCGTCCGCTGGTCTGGATCCATGCGGTAAGTGTAGGGGAAGCATCCGTTGCCGGAGCGTTGATGGGAGAAATAACTAAACGTAAACCCGACGCTCTCATCGCGCTTTCGACATCCACATTTACCGGGCGCGATTACATAACCCGAAATCTCGAACCGGACGCGTTATTCTTTTTTCCACTCGATCTTCCGGGCGTTATGCATCGTCTTGTCGCCAAACTCAGGCCGAACTGTTTTCTCGACATCGAGGTCGAACTCTGGCCGAACCTTTTCAAGGCACTATGCGATTTCAATGTCCCTATTGCCCTTGCTAACGGACGGATTTCCGACCGGGCGGCATCCCCGCCAAGGGCGGTAAAGGGCCTCTACAGGTGGCTCCTTTCATCCTTCGACGCTCTGTTCATGAGAAGCGGGGAGGATGTCGAACGTGCCGTAGCTCTTGGCGCGCCGAGAGAACGAACACACCTTGCCGGGAATTTAAAATTCGCCGCCTGTGGCGAACCTCCCGATATGGAATCGCGATATGAAACCCGCAAACTCCTTGGTGTGGGAAACAACGGAAAATTACTTGTTGCCGGCAGCACACATCCCGGCGAGGACGAACAATTAATCGAGTCATGGCTTGAATTAAAAAAGAAATCCGATGGCCTTGATGAAATTCATCTCGTTCTCGCCCCAAGGCATCTCGAGCAGGTTGACCGGATCGCCAACCTCGTGCGTGAAACCGGCGAGAAAGTGGAACTCTGGACCGACATCTCCGATCGCGGGCATATAAAACCCGGCGTACACGCTGTAGTGGTTAATACTATCGGTGAACTGATGAGGCTCTACGCGGCTGCCGATCTCGCGTTTGTGGGTGGAAGCCTTATTAAGCGCGGCGGGCATAATGTGCTGGAACCTGTCGCGATGGGAGTGCCGACACTTCACGGGCCGTCTATGGATAATTTCCACGACCTGAAAAAAGTCCTTGGTGAGGCTGACCTGATCATTGAGGTCAAAGATAATGAAGAATTCACACTAACCGCCGAACGGGTTCTTAAGGATGTGGACCTCACGGAATATCGTGTCAGGGCGAAGCGGCTGATCGACACGCAGCTCCAGGCCGCGGATATTATCGCCGACTGGGTCGCGTCGAAACTTCCATCCGATAAATCTGTCCCGCTCGTAAGCTACAGGAAATCCCGCACATCGAAATCCCTGCCCGAAGCTATCCTTCGGCCTGTTTATTCCGCCTACGCGAAGGTCAGCCACAAGCGTGTGGGTAGCTATATTAAAAATGCCGTTAAACTCGATGTGCCTGTGATTTCTGTCGGCAATATCGCGATCGGGGGAACCGCCAAGACCCCGACAGTCAAACATATCGCGATAAACAGGGTCCGCCATGGATTCAAGCCCGGGATCGTCCTGAGGGGTTACAAGGGCTCTCTCGAACGCGAATCTTCGCCGCCCGCACTGGTTTCCGACGGCGATAAAATTTTCCTTGATTGGAAAGAAGCCGGTGATGAGGCGCGGTTGCTTGCGGAAATTCTCCAGGAGGAGCATGTGCCGGTGGCTGTCGGACTCGACCGTATCGAGGCTTCCAGGATGCTCATTACCAACCTTGGCGTCGATTTAATTATCCTCGATGACGGTTTCCAGTTTACAGGACTGAAACGTGAATTCGATCTCGCACTTATCGATGCCCTCGCACCGTTTGGACGAGCGGACGGGGGCCGGGGACTTCTGAGAGAACCCGCAAGCGCCCTCGAACGCGCCGACGCCATCCTCCTCACACGTTCCGAAGCGGTGCCCGAGATTCGTATCGAGGAAATCAAGCAGACGCTGTTTCATTCGGTCAGGAATCTCCCGCCGGTATTTATCGCGCGTACCGTGGTCAGGGGAGTCATCGACTGGAAAGGCGACGATCTTGATTCTCTTGAACTCCTGAAAGGGGTGCGTGTGGTCGGCTTCGCGGGTATCGGCAACCCGTTCAGTTTCGAGAAAACAATCGAAAGCCTCGGATGCGACCTTGCCGACCTGGTTTCATTTGCCGACCATCACCCGTACAACTCCAGAGATATTTCCCGGATCGACAAACACGCCAGGGACGCGGGCGCTGAGATCCTGGTCACAACCATGAAGGACGCGGTCAGGCTTGAGGGTATGGGGAGTAAATTCAAAACACCCCTGTACTTTGTGGACATCGGACTCGAGATAGAATACGAACAGGGATTTATCGACTTTATGTCCGGGAAAGTTGAAAGCGGATAATAATTCTTCCAATAGATCGAGAAGGTTGAGCGCGGATAATAATTCTCCCAAAAGATCGGGAAAGTTTCGAAAAGGGAACTGGTGCCGCCTCCACAATCACTCCGCGATTTTGGAGGTGTTTAAACTTATGGTGCCTTCCCGGGTGCCGCCCACATGCGCTCCCCAGACATCCTTCGTAATATTTAAACTGTACATCGCTTCCCGTATTTCTAATCTCCCCAAACCCGAAAAGCTTGTGGGTGAAATATCCGGGTGGCGCCTCCACAATCATCAAGTCCGGTGCCGCCTCCACAATCCATCCTGGATTTTGGAGGTGATTCTGCCAGGTAATTATATTTGGGATAGCCCGATAAATTTTGAATAATTAAAGCATAATGGTATAATGATTAATATTAATCCGTAAAATGGAGGTATCACTATGGCAACTTCCCTGAATCGTGCGGTCCTGATACCACTGCTGATAGTACTGATATGTGGTTGTTCTAAGTCAGGCAATCCTACACAACCACCGCTGCCTGACAGTGAAGGAAATGTCGATGCTATCACGGAAAGTACCAGCCCAGACACTGTTCAATCAAACAACCATCAACTCCTAGCCTACAATTTAATCCATGTCGATGCCAGTAGCCCTGCAGACGTTGAATTTGAGATTGTGCCAGTACGCTCAAGTTCGATACACCTGAATATTCTCAAGCTCCTCGAAACAGGGATCTGCACCGACTGTTTTAAGATCGTCGATTTCAATATTCCTGAACCCGATGTGTTGGATGTTGATATCCAGATCACTCATCCATTCGATGATTTGAAATTTACGATTTTCGACGTACGCGGCATCATGATGTTCAACGGCAGTCACGTATTTCCCGCATCAGGACTGACCATGTCCGATTCATCGATGGGTGATGGAGAACTCCTGAACGCTGAAGGATATACACAGTTATATAACGGCTCGACTCTCGGCATGGCAGGGGATCTGCTCACATATTATCCCGGCAAACTTTCGACACCGACAATTCCGGACGCTGACCTGAACGGGTTTATTCGTCATATCACCGATGATCCCGCGAACACCCGTAACGCTTTCTACGCGGAGGATTCTGTCACTCAAACCTATAGCCTTGCGTTACCTTCAGGAGAATTCGTCTTTGGCTACGCTGTCGATGCGTCATGGGACATACCCCTTGTCGATCCGGTTACTGATCCGATGACCGATTTCTCAATCACGGCAAATTGCATCGAGCCCTGGAAATTTGAGGTCGCTGATCTGGGTCCTGGATTGACCACTACCGAAGGGACAACGACACTTCAGATAGATGTCTATGACTGGCAGGGCAAGGATAGCACGCATCCTGTTAAAGCTGAGTGTCCTGCATATTATGACGGGGAAATAGAAGCGACGTGGGTTTCGGATGGCGACGGATATACTCGCTATGAAGTCACGTTGATTAATACAAAGAATCCCGGGCCAGGTATGTATCCCTGCATTATCAGTCATGAAGCGACCGAAAATGATCCATCGGGTCAACCCTGGTTGGATCTTACGGGCTATGAAATAATATTATTGGATTATGGAAATTTATTATGGGCAAAATGCGCTGGTGAAACGAACATGGCTGCGGGATATGCAATTACTACACTTTCGGATAACTCAACTGTTGTAACTGGATATTTTACGGAAGTTATTACATTTGGGAAGGATGAGCCGAATGAGACTGTACTATTCACGAATTACCCATATAAGTCGATTTTTGTGGCCCGGTATAATCCCAATGGAACGCTTGCATGGGCTAAACGCTTAGATAGCGAAGACAAAGATGGATATAGCAATGGAATTACAACACTGTCAGATAATTCAATTGTTTTGACTGGATATTTTGAGTGGGTGTCTGGCGACCCACCTTATTCTACGTATTGTTCTGATATCATCATAGCTCGTTACAACCCTGATGGAACGCTTGCATGGGTAAAACAGGTAGGTGGTTACAGTTATAGTGAGGGTCGTGGGATAACTTCGCTTTCAGATGACTCAATTGTTGTGACTGGACGGTTTAATAACTCAATCACATTCGGATGGGGTGAACCGAACGAGACTACCCTGACAACGTATGGACCTTCGAACGATATTGATATTTTCATCGCCCGGTATAATCCTGATGGAACTCTTGCATGGGTTAAACAGGCAGGTGGTTTGTCCTATGATTTTAGTTGGAATATAACATCGCTTACAGATAACTCCACTGTCATAACAGGCTCGTTTTCTGACATCGCAACATTTGGATTGGGTGAACCGAACGAGACTGTACTTGTCGAGGGGGATTCGAGTTCCTTTATGGCCTGTTACAATCCTGATGGAACGCTTGCATGGGCTAAACTGGCAACTGGTTATTATATAACGGCCCATTCGGATGACTCGCTTGTCGTGACTGGGAGTTTTGAAGGAACACGGACATTCGGGGAAGGTGAACCGAACGAGACTGTACTTGTCTCGGAAGGCCATCCGGTCCTGGGGGATGGTGGTGATATCTACATAGCCCTCTATAATCCTGATGGAACGCTTGAGTGGGCAAAACGCGCTGGTGGGCCAGATCGTTGGTACCAAAATGATGGTGGTCATGGAATTACAACATTGCCGGATAACTCGACCGTAATAACAGGTTGGTATTCAAAAAAAGTCACATTCGGGGAGGGGGAACCGAACGAAACTGTCCTTTTCGCGGATGGAACTCAAGATTTATTTATTGCCCGGTACAATCCTGATGGGACTCTTGCATGGGTTAAAAGCGCTCATGGAACAATTCAGTATTCGATTAATGGTGTTAAAGGTCTGGGAATAACAACGCTTTCGGATAATTCAATAGTTGCAACTGGGTATTATGCAGGAACAGCCACATTCGGGGTGGGGGAACCGAACGAAACTATACTAAAATCTACCAGCACGTGGGAAGTCTTCATTGCACGGTTTGGCCCTTAGCTAAGGGCTTCCGATATCCTTTGTCGAATTAGACCAGCACCCATGCGCCATTTCCCCTCTAACATGTCCTATTAGTTAGTAGAGATGACTATAACCGACCGCGTGGCGTCGACACGCTGAGTGAGACAGTTACACACGCAAACCTTGAAAGTCTCCGGGTCGAACGTGCTTGTCGACGTAAATCACCGGAAGTATGCCATTTTTCTCCAGTGATAAACCTGACTTTACCATCGCGCATCAAAGGAAAATTGCCCTGTTCCCGAAGTTCATTACCCGTATCCGGATACACCTTGAACACCCAAAATCCGAAAATCGCGATTTTGCCCTGATACGGGTAAATTACACCGTAAGCCTGGTCATAACGCGGATTTCACCCGATCAAGGGATACAAAAAAAAACGTAAAAAAAAGGTGAGATACGGATACACCCGATACGCTTTCGACGGCTGGTAATTAAACCCTAACCTGACTAAAAAAAATCCCCGGATTTCTCCAGGGGGATTTTTTAACAAGTTATTTGATTTTTATTTTATCAACCGCCGCCGAAGCAGGGATCGAAATCCGGCATTTCATGGTTGGTCATTCGTGTGAGGTTGGCGCCATTAAAGTACATGCGCCAGATGTCCATATTCTCGTTCTGCCGATCCGATGTGAACGCGATCCACTCCCCATTCCTCGATATCGACGGGTAAATATCCATCGCGGAATTTTCGGTTAGCCTTATGGTCGTTTCAACGTAATCCGTGTAAAGAATATCCATATCTCCAGGTTGATAACGGTCGCTCTGCCAGACCATCCCGGGTTTGAGCACCGGACCTGAAGCCGGGTATCCATCGAATGCCGGATCCCATGTAAGGCGTTGTGGAAGGTTGTTCATTGATTCCTGGCTTGTAGGATCGATGTAGAAAATATCGACATTTCCGCCTCCGCCGCGATCCGAATGGAAGAACAGCCCCGTTCCCGTCGGATTGGAACGGTCGTAATGCGGAGCGTCATCGTAGGCGAAATTGTAGGTCACCCTCAAGGGTATAGGCGGTGGAAAACTGCTCACATTTGGTACGGTGTAGATTTCGAACTGCGCGAACTCCATGCCGCTGAAGGCAACCATGGTCCCGTTTGGCGAGAAATCAGGCATTCGATCATCGTAATTGTTCGAGGTCAACTGGTCCCAGTCGCCGGTGTTATCACCCATCGGTTCGACCGGAATATCACCGGCATATTGAATCTGCAACGTGTAAATTTCGTAGTCCGCTATCGCACCGATATCCTTGTTATAATTTGAAATGAAGACAATTTCAGTACCGGCGGTATTGCAACTCACCTCCATCTCGTTCGACCCCCGGTTGCCATCGTGTGTCAGCCTGTATTTCTGGCCGTTCAGGAAAAGATGAGTGTATATGTCAGAATCATTGCCATTTTGATAACTTGAATAAACTACCTGCATGTGGTTTGTAGGATCGATGCTGCCCCCGCCTTCATCGACCTCTATCTCGACGCGCTGGTAAATTGTATCGAAAATCTCATCGTCAGGATCGCCGCTCCAGTCGGTGTCGACACTTTCGGCAACAATGATCGCATCGTAAATGCCTTTAAATTCCTCTTTCTCATTGTAAATATTAGCCCAGTACTTCCTGAGGGTATCGCGCTCGTAAGAGCTGAATTCCATTATGAAATCAATCTCATCCGGATCGAAAGGCGGGAATCCATCACCAGGAGGCCAGGCATTAACACCGGTTGTCGGCCACTCGTGCATCTGGATGAAATTATCGTTACTGTCGAAAAACAGGTCGGGACAATAAACGCTGACGTCGACTATATCCTCCTGCCAGTCGGCGACTATACATTCAACATAAACCGACGATATATCGCTTTCCACGGGAAGGTCATCCGACTGGTCCCAGCGTGAAATCTCATATGGATCCTTACAATGATCCGGCCAGTTGACATCCACCATCAGGATAACAGCTCCACCGGCTGAACCTTCCGGCACATAAAGAATAAATTCTTCCTTGTCAGAATAGATTTCCGGACCGGGTCCGTCGGGGTCTCCGAGGAATATACGCTGCTTGTCTTCTTTTTCAAACGCGATAAACGGGTTGATCCACTGCTCTTCCTCGTCCCATTCCGGATCGGGATCGTATGCCGGGGAGAAACTGTCGGGATTCACAATCTCCCAGGCTTCATCCGTTTCTATATCGTACGGCAATCCGGATATAATAATTCTTAAATCATATGCATCGATAATGGTAGGATTAACCATCTCCATGTCAATGTAGAACCATCGTAACGCCGGATCGACGCCGGTAATTTTCAATGTCAGGCACTGGCTTCCCGGACAATTAGGGCTATTAAGGAAAGACGTAATATTGAGATGGATTTCTGACGATCGATGTGGAACCACTTCGATTTCCAGGGTGTCCGGGTTGATATAGGCGGTAGCCAGACCGATTGTAGTGCGGCCGGTATCCAGGCTGATTTCTTCGTAATCGGCTGGTTCATGCACAGGGGGAGCAACCGTGCTCTTATCCCCCTTCGAGCAGGATATTGAACCTGCCGACAGGAAAATTGCCAGGATAAGTAAAGCAAAGATGGTAATTGATGAATAAGACCTGGTTTTTAAAATCATAAGGGAAATCCTCCCGACTCGGGACATAGAAATGCATGGTAAACAATTCCGGTCCGATCCGGATTACAATATCAATTTTACCATAGCGACGTCGCTCTAACAACAATTAATAAGGGGACAGGGAAATACATCGGGTCAAATGAACTGGTATTACTCAGCATTTTTCCTGGCAAGCAGGATGTCAAGGACCGCGATATCACTCGGCTTAACACCCGAAATCCGGGACGCCTGGCCGAGGGTACGCGGACGGATTCTTTCCAGTTTGTCTCTCGATTCATGGCTGATCGACTTGATACCGCCGTACTCAAATCCCGCAGGAATCTTCACATTTTCCGCACGGGATATTCGTTTTACTTCGCTCTGCTGCCGGTTTAAATACCCAGTGTATTTGATCCCGGATTCGACAGTCATCACAGTGTCTTTTGAAAATTCCCCTTCAACCAGACCTTTGCATAACAAATCTTCCAGTTTGACTCCCGGGACTTTCAGCCATTCCGCAAGGCTGCGTGACGGAGGCCCTCCAGCCTCCCGATCAAGAATCCGATCGGCTTTTACCCTTGTATTCTCAAGAGATTCGGTCAATTCCGATATTTTCTTTTCACGGGTCTGATATTTCGACCATCGTTCATCATCAACAAGTCCGATATCCCGCCCGAGTGTTGTCAGTCGGCGATCGGCGTCATCAAATCGCAGGAGGAGCCGCCATTCAGCGCGTCCGGTGAGCATCCGGTACGGGTCGGTCACACCCTTAACCGACAGATCGTCGGTCATTACGCCAAGGTACGCCTGGTCGCGTGTAAGAACAACCGGCTCCTCGTCCCTGAGGTATCGAACTGCATTTACACCGCATAAAAGGCCAAGCCCGGCGGCTTCCTCATAGCCTGTCGTCCCGATCAGGTTTCCTGCCAAAAACAGGTTGGGGAATTTTTTCGACGCTCCCCAGACATGCATCGTCTGCGGATCGATAAAGTCGTATTCTATCGCGTAACCGTAGCGGACAATTTTCGCGTTCTCCAGACCGGGGATTGAGCGTACATACTCGTCCTGCACATCGGCGGGAAGGCTTGTCGACAGGCCCTGAAGGTAGATTTCATTGGATAACGGTCCCGACGCAGCTTCGGGTTCGAGAAAAACCGGATGGCTGATTTTGTCGGGGAATTTGTGGTATTTATCCTCGATGCTCGGGCAGTACCTTGGACCTTCCCCTGTAATGTCGCCGGAAAAAAGCGCCGCCCGCTCGAGGTTCGCCATGATAATCTCACGGGTTTCAGGCACCGTATGGGTTATGTAACACGGCAGTTTCGGAAGATCGTTAGTTGGCAAATTAAGAAAACTGAACCCGGGATGCATTGGATCGGGGGGTTGTGGTTCGAGGCTTTTATAGTCGATTGAATCCCTGTGAATGCGCGGAACGGTGCCGGTTTTTAAGCGATCGAGTTCAATTCCAAGGTTCTTCAGGGATTTCGATAATTTTAACGAAGCGGATTCGCCTTCCCTGCCTGCCTGGATTCTTTCATCGCCGCGGTATATCATCCCACCGAGGAACGTGCCCGTCGCAAGAATGACCGCCCTCGATTTGTATTCACCACCATTGTCGAACTTTACACCCGTGATCGAATTTCCATCGGAAAGGAGATCGGTAACGATCCCTTCGCGGATTGTAATATTCTCGGTTTCATCGAGGATATTCTCCCATCCCTTCTGGAAAAGGGATTTATCGCACTGTGCACGGAGTGCCTGTACAGCGGGTCCTTTTTTTGTGTTAAGCCACCGGACATGGATGCTCGTTTTGTCGGTGACAATTGCCTGCATACCGCCGAGCGCGTCTATTTCGCGGGTAAGATGGCCTTTCGCGGGTCCACCGATCGATGGGTTGCACGGCATCCATCCTATGCGGTCTTTACGTACAACGCAGACCAGCACTTTCATCCCTAACTTTGCAGCAGCGAGCGATGCTTCGCACCCGGCATGTCCGCCGCCGATAACGATTATGTCGAAAGAGTTATCCATAAATAAAACTGCTGAGAAGGATAATCTCAGCAGTGCAAGTAATCAAGAAGGGAAAGGGTTGTTTTAGGTCACCACCATAAGCCGTCCGGCCGGAATTTCATCACGAATGACGCCCAGGTACTAGTGCTGCTGTGAATATCCGTGCCGGAGCTTGGATCGAAATCGACATCGCCGTCGAAAATCCCGGTTACATAAACTCCCGAAGTTCCGAATACAGCAATCCCCCTGTTAAAAACATATTCAATGGACCCTGAGTTGACACTCCCCCAGTTATGTCCCCACTGGTAATTTCCATCCTGGTCCAGACTTACAAGAATTCCATCCCAGGCGCCAACAGCAGACCTGTTGTCCGTGCCAGACCCCGGATCCAGGTCAATTTCCTCCGCAATAATCCCGCTCATGAAAATATTATTTTCATCATCCGTTATAACGGCTGTACATAACATCTTATCGTAGGCGGATGCCTGCCAGGTGTCGGCCCACAGGAAATCCCCCTGCGAGTCAAACTTGCTGAGATAACCCGCATCACCTTCAAACATCTGGATACCGGAACCCGGGTCAAGATCCTTAGTGCCTTCGAAACCTCCGATGACAAGCACATTATCCAGGCTATCTACAGTTACATAACTTCCACCCCAATGGTGCCATAACATGGTCCAGTAAGGTAACTCGCAAAAGCCGATCGCTTCCCATGTTTTAACCCAGACAAACTCACCTGATCCGGTCCACTTAAGGAGGTAGACATCACCATAGGTTCCGGAAGATGTGTGTTCAACAACGCCAACGCCCGGATCGAAATCGACTGTGCCCATGAACCCACCGGTGACGTATATATCGCTGTTACTATCAGTGGCTACACCGAAAGCAGTTTCACCGGACAGGGACCCGGTATTGATACTCCCCCATGTCTGTACCCACAAGTAATCGCCATTTGCTGCAAATTTTGTGAGAAAAGCATCAAAACCCCCACCATTATATCCGTTGGAAAATTCGAAATCGGTCAATGGACCCGGATCGAAATCGCAGAGCCCACGGAAGATACCCACTACGTAAACTTCATCAAATTCATCCACTGCGACTCCGGTGCCTCTTTCCCACCAGTCGGGCATTCCGGACAACTCCCCTCCCCAGGTTCGTGCCCACTGGAAATCACCTCCGGAATTGTACTTAACCAGGAAAATATCCGACACCCCGTTACAGGTATGGATATCCTCGCCAGGACCAGGGTCGAAATCCTCCGTCACGGTAAAAACACCCGTTACGTAAATATTATCGCTACTGTCAATAGCTATTCCTTCCCCGGCACATATGAAATCATGACCCTCCGGCCACGTAACTTCCCAGTTCAAAACCCCAAGCGGGCTAAATTTTCTCAGCACCGCCCTGTTATCAGATTCGTGGTCGAAGCCAGTGACCAGGATATCCCCATTGCTGTCAGTAGCCACTTCGTTGTGCCATTGGTCACTCTGATCGGTCAAAGTCTGAACCCATCCCAGCTCCTCCGGTGAGAGAATTGTAATTTCTATCGGCACATCCAGGAGATCCCACGATCCCTCATCGTCCGTCACCCGAAGCTGTACCTGGTACGTACCGCCCGTGTCCCATGAATGGCTTGTCACCATAGTTTCCTCGACAAAATTCAGATCGCCGTCCCAGTCCCATTCATACATGACGATCGACTCATTTCCCTCATCGTTGTCGTGGGAAGCGGAAGCATCGAAATCGATTAATTCACCAATACCGGTAATATCAATATTCGCAAAAGCTTCCGCGGTCGGGAGTTGATCCGGCTCGTAAACCAAGATTTCAATCGGAGCATCGAGGAGGTCGGTCGATCCTTCATCGTCGGTGACACGGAGCTGGACTTCGTAAAGTCCAGGCGTATCCCATGAATGGCTTGTTTCCGCGGTTTCCTCAATGAAGATCAAATCGCCGGTCCAGTCCCATTCGTACATGACAATGGATTCGCCGGCTTCGTCGTTATCATGTGAGCCGGTTGCGTCGAAAAAGATTAATTCATCCATCGCGGTGGAAATATCACTCGACTCCGCTACTGCGGTAGGGAGTTCATCGGGCACGTTGATCGTGATTTCAATCGGTTCGTCAAGGAGGTCTGTCTCCCCTTCGTCGTCGGTTACACGAAGTTGTACCTGGTAAATTCCGATTGTCGCCCACGAATGGCTGGTCACCATAGTTTCCTCGACAAAATTCATATCGCCGTTCCAGTCCCATTCAAATGTGACAATAGATTCACCAGCCTCGTCATTATCGTGGGAGCCTGTGGCGTCGAAGTCGATCGGGACATCGGTTTCACAGGTATACGTACTCGGAACAGCTTCCGCTGTCGGCGGCAGGTCAGAGCCTAGAATTGTAATTTCAATCGCTTCATCGAGAAGATCTGTTGAGCCTTCATCGTCGGTTACACGTAACTGCACAAAATAAGTTCCCGAAATAGCCCACGAATGGCTGGCCACAACCGGCCCCTCGACAAAATTCTCATCGCCGTTCCAGTCCCATTCGTATTTGACTATAGACTCGCCAGCTTCGTCGTTGTCATGGGAAGTGGATGCATCGAATTCGATCGATTCACCGACATTTGCAGTATTCTTGTCAGCAACAGCCTCTGCGGTCGGGAGTTCATCGACGAACGCTATAACTTCGATGTTGAACAACTGGTAAGCGGTCAGGTCGAGCCAGGGTTGTCCCACGGGATCATTTTGCGTATCTTCCACACTCACAAGGCACATGTACTCACCAACTCCAGCATAATTACTATTGGTAATGATTACCTTCCAGATGCTGTAGCCATCGCCGTCCCCGGCATACATGGCCGTCTTTGTCCCGCCAAACAATTCAGGGCATTCAACCAGCGGGAAGAAGTAAGTCTGTTTTCCCTGCCAGTCATAAACGTCGATTGTCAGGATTGTTTCGTCGCTGTCCCCGATCGGGTCGCCGCTGACCTCAATTTTCCATGGTTCCGGGCTGTTGGCATCCAGGCCGAAATCAGTCATAGGGTCCACCACAGGATTAACCAACGGCATTGCCCAGTTCGCGTCGACCGCGTAACCGATCACAAAAGGACCCGTTGTGATTTTAAGAGAATATGTTTTAGTGTCGGATGCAGCCGCATAGAGGGCGTAACGAGTGTTTGCCGCGTCGTCCGACCAGTGCCGTATGTAACCATTCAAAGTTCCATTCGGAGGATCGGGTGTGGTGATTTTTCCTTTGAAATAAGTCAGAAAATCCGGTGCCGCACCGAGAGTTGTGATGTTGTAAAGTGCGGTATATCCATCGGCGTTCAGTAGAGCGCCATTCCCGAGTGAGATATCGGAGGTTATCAGTCCCGCATCCGGAAATCCATGGCTGGCATCGAACATCATAATTCCGCGTACATCGAAAACGGTGAAATCAGGACTTGGAAGAGGGTGAGTTATCTGGATATCGACATCAAGCACACCCGGTTCGGGAATGTTAAATCCGACAATTTTGAAGCAGTCGGTGCATGGAGCCTGCTCGAGGAATTTCAAAATATTCAGATGCAATCCGGCATCGCGCAACGGTACATTTTCGATCTCGATATTTTCGGGATCGGTCGGATCGATGTAAACCAGGTTATACGTCAGGGCAAATCTGTTGCCGGTTCCTGAAGATTCCCGAACGGTCTCACCGGTCAGATCGATTGATGAATCTGTTTCACCGGGAATGACGGGCGACGATGTATCTTTACCACCGGAACACCCATAGAATAAAACCACAATAAGAAATGCGGTCAGAATAAAAGACCATTTAAATCGCATATCTGATCCTCCCTTTCGGAGTAAGAATTTTCACCAACTACCATCGGACAGGAATTTTGACAGGAATCCAGCCCACAAATCACTGCTGTGAATTTCCGATCCCGGTCCGGGATCGAAATCAACATCCCCAACGAAATTCCCGCAGACATATATGCTTGATGTTCCGTACGTCGCTACTCCCCAGCTATCCACGAGTTCATATGCCCATGGATTGACGCTTCCCCAGTTTCGTCCCCAAAGGTAAGTACCGTCCGGGTCAAGTTTTACCAATATTGCGTCACGTATCGCACCTGGAGATCGTATATCAGTTCCGGGTCCCGGATCAAGGTCAATTTCCTCTGAAATTGCCCCTCCCATGATAACATTATCAGCACTGTCTGCCACTACTGAGTACAACAACATCATTAACAAATCCGCAACGGACAACTATTCCTGCATTCACCTTC
>CBDURU010000080.1:0-17303 GCA_965369865.1 uncultured bacterium
TTTTACATAGGGATCATTGATATACCATCCCCCCACAGGGGGGATTATAGGGGGGATGTCCAAGCCTTTTTAACGCTCCGGAACACTTATAATAAACCATCCCCCCGCAAGCGGTGGGGAGGTATTTTTACATAGGGATCATTGATATACCATCCCCCCACAGGGGGGATTATAGGGGGGGGGAGGTCCAGGGCTTTATCGTGCTTCAGTGAAACCTACCTCTTCTCGATATCTGGGAATTTCAGGAAAATCAACAATCCGATAACCACAAAAAATGCCGCGACCGGACCTATCATCCGTACTCCCATCTCCCCGACCGCATGTGTTCCCTCTTCGGTAACGATCGCGCCAATCGGCAACAATGTGGCCAGCAACGCTTTCGATAATCCTATCCCGACCTTATTCAGCAATGCCTGGCTCGCGAAATACAGACCTTCCCTTCGCTCACCCGTCTGCTCCCGGTCGAGATCGATTATATCCGCTAGAAGGCTGTTGGGTATTACAAACAGTAATGATAGTGGGAGTCCGAGCAGTCCAAACAGGATGTAACCGAAAATGGGATTCGCCAGTGGGCCTTTACCGATCAGCCCCACTAAAGGCAGGAGTATTGCGAAAAGTATCGACATAACTATCATCGATCTCCGTTTTCCGATTGTCCGTCCAAGCCAGTATGATCCAATTCCCGCGACCGCCGCGACCCCTAAAGCCGTTCCAAGTATGATTATGTACACCCCATCATCCTTGAAAAGATAAACCGCAACATACTTGGCCGACGTTTCAACCATTTTAAAACCAAACCAGAACGCGACTGTCGAGATCAGGTAAATTCTGAATGGGGCAAATGAAAGGGCCGATTTTATTTGTGAGAATGTGGATGGGCGAACCGGGATTTCTTCCAGTGATGCCTCATCCGGTATTTTTACAAATGCGGCAACAAGCAGGAATGGTATTGTTGCGATAGCCCCGATTAACAGGGCGCCATGCTGGAATGAAAGCGTACCGGGAATAAACTGGATTACCACAACACCGGCGAAAGTCCCCAATATCAGGAATACCGCTTGCAGCGTAGTGACTAGAAGCCGGTCGGGCGATGTCTTCGTAATTTCAGGAAGCATCGCGAGGTATGGCGTTATCGCTATTGTAAAGAACAGGAAAAACAAGGGGTAAATTACGGCAAGGTAAAAAAAGTTCGCTATTGATGGCTCTGCGGACGGAGGGATCGTAAACAGAAAAAGGAACACCCCCATAAGTGGCGCGCCGATCACCAGGAAGGATTTCCGCCGCCCGAATCTCGATCTGAAATGATCTGAGATATTCCCGATCCATGGATCGACAACACCGTCGATAATCCTGCCGAAAGCGTTAAGCATGCCAAACGTGATGTTACCCAGTAAAATGGCGCCCAGGATTGTTATCGGGGCTATTAACGGTGCTCCCTCCACTGGAAGGTAATAAAGCATTGGAATCTGGCCTACCGAAAACCCGATCAACATAACGCCGAAATATCCCGACGCGTAAATTATCGCCTGGATCAATGGTAATCGATATTGTGCCCTCTGTTTGTCCATAATTCAGAATCGGCGGTCAGGGAATAATAGCACGATTTTATTTCATGCAGTTTACCCTTCCGATGTTTCTCAAATGTGCCGTTAGCTTCCAGCTATCGGATAGCAAGTGCCGACCGCATCCTGCGGTTGGATTTTTCATGTGATGATCGCTTCCAGGACAGCAGTGAAGCTATATATATGTTAAATTACCGCTGTGACAATCGAACATGATGAAAATGGGCTTCCGCTTAGCCTGATCGATATCCGCCCCATGGACGTGGGCGACATCCTGGACGGCACCATCCGGGTCTACCGTCGAAGGCCTTGGGTCTTCGTGACCATCCTGGCAATCATAGTCGGCATCCCGATGCTGATCACGCAGACTTCGATAGAATACATAGTTTCCCTGCTCAAGGAAGCTGATGTATTAAACCCTGAAGGCCTGGCTAATTTATTTGCTATCGTAACATCCAGTGCATACCTGACTTCCTCGGGATTTCTGTTATTCGGGGGGATCATATTGTTTTTCCTCGCACCGATCGCGCAGGCTGCCATGGTCTATGCGGTCAGTGAGACAATTCTTGGAAGGGTGGTCGGTCTAAAACAAAGTATCAATGCAATCATGCCAAAAGCCTGGAAACTCATTCAGGCATACATGCTGTACTTCATAATCGCGCTGGGAGTTTTCTTAATCATTGGGGCACTGATATTCGCAATATCACCAAAGGACCCAAATGTAATGCCGGGTGTGGGCTTCATTTTAGGAATTTTCGGACTGGTTTTCCTCATTATGATAGCAATGGTATTCCTGACCGTTAAATTTATTTTCATCCCGCATGCGATGATTCTCGACTATACCGGAGTGGTCGACAGTTTAAGGAGATCGTTTACATTGAGCAATGGGTACTGGTGGCGTACATTAGGGATTTACATGATCATCACTATGATTATTCTAATTATTCAATATTTTCTGAGCCTTGGTGTATACATTGTCGGCTGGGGTATCAACATGATACCCGGTGCCAGTACCTTTATAATAATTGCTGCCAGTGGCGTGATCATGACGATTATCAGCATAATTCTCAATCCGATATCTTTTATTGCATCCACACTGCTTTATTACGATCTTAGAATCAGAAAGGAAGGATTCGACCTGATCCTCCTTGCGGAATCTATGGGAGAAACCGGCGGGGAAGAACGGACTACACATACATAACTTTTCCCCGCTTGAAACCATCGCCATGTACGACAATGGACAATCCGACGACGCTCAGCCTGAAAGCCTGATCCACCTCCGCCCAATGGATCTCGGTGACATCCTCGACGGCACTATCCGGGTGTATCGCAAGAGGCCATGGTTATTCGTCAGCATTATCGCTGTCCTGGCCGGTATCCCCATGGCCATAATCCAGATTTCCGGGTTGCAGATATCCGAGTACATTGAAGGATCCGGTACGATGAATCCTGCTAACCCATTCGATCTGAACTTCCTGATTGATAATATGGTTCCCATGAGTTTGATACTTATCTGCATGGTTTTTAATTTCTTCCTCCATACAATTGCTACCGGGGCAACTGTTCACGCGGTTAGTGAAACTATCCTCGGACGGGATGTCCAATTCACCGAAAGCATCAGGGCTGTCTGGCCCTTTACTGGTGATATTATTCTTGCGAGGATCATAGCCGGCGTTATTATCGCTCTTTCAATTATCCCTCTTTCAATTATCCCGGGTAGCATTTTAATCGGAGCTGCAACTGCACCTGGGGCAATTACGGGCTCATATCTGGCTGGAACCATAGTTATGATAATTGGGACCCTCTTACTATATGTTTTGATGGGATTTCTGGCGGTCAAGTTCCTGTTCATTCCTCAGGCTGTAGTGCTCGAAAAATTAGATGCTTTCAGATCAATTAGCCGGACCTGGACTCTGACCGGCGGCTTCGGCTGGAGGACTTTCGGGATCGTCCTGATATTATTTATTATTCTGGGGATTATCGGATATGCGCTTGGCCTGGGAATTGAATTGCTGACCGGCCTGGTTGAGAAATCCCCTGTAGTTAACCACGGAATGGTCCTTGCATTCCAGGGTGTCCTCTTAACCCTCGTAAGTTTTTTCACATATCCAATACAGTTAATTGCCTACACCTTAATTTATTACGACCTGAGAATCCGAAAGGAAGGATTCGACCTCATGCACCTGGCGAGATCGATAGACGGCGGATATTTTGAACCCGCCGAACAATCCGACGATGGTTCCTTCCAATCCCAAATCACCCCGTAGAACAGCACGGCAGTGCGTCCACCTACCAACCCCAAACCACCCCGTAGAACAGCACGGCAGTGCGTCCACCTACCAACCCCAAACCACCCCGTGCTGTTCTACGGTTTTTTCATTTCCCACTTTAATCATAATCATCCGGAAACTTATAATTCAATCCGCAGTGGCCAAAAATGGTTAATACTTGGTATAATTGACCGCATTCTGCCACACAGTGGATTAACAGACACGAATAAGCAGCCAGCCCGGCTGCTTTTATTTATTCCAAAAGCTAATATTATTCACAGTCTAAAGGTGTTCCTGAACTGTATTAATAAGGTCCTTCTTGCGAAATGGCTTGGTGATATAATCCTTCGCTCCCACACTTAACGCTCTATCGATTGATGTCTGGTCGGTTTTGCTCGAGATAAACAAAACCGGTACATCTTTTGTCTCCTCTTTTGACATGAGATTAATCAGGACGCTTAACCCGTCCATCTCGGGCATCATCCAGTCAAGCAGCACGAGGTCTATATCGGACGTCTCTATGATCTCGAGGCCATCAACTCCGTTTGTTGCGGTAATCACATTGCAAATTGACCGTAACATCTTCCGGAGCAGTTCCAGGGTGAAAGGGTCGTCATCGATCACGAGCACCTTTTTAACTTGAACGTCCGACGATACTTTATCCCCTGCTTCCTGCAGGATACCATTATGCTCGTCGCCAGTGTTATCCAGGTTAAAAGATGTACCCAAGACTCTGGGCAAGTCTAATACAAGTAAAAAAAGCATCCCATCGGGAAGGGGTTTTAAAGGTATACTTATTTCACACATATCGTCATTTCCTCCACGCTCTATTTGGAAGGTCATCAAAGTCTTTTATATAGATGTAAGTAATAACCAAGGCTTGATTCTCCTAATCTACATCTGAAGAAGTCGGCACTTCAACATTCATTTCAATGGGTAATTCAATTGACAGAATTAGATACTGATCCCGGCACGAATGAAAAATGTATTGCTTTAGATATTACTATTACAGCAATAAAACTTGACCTGAAAATAAATCCTTTCCCCCCGGAGGAGTTGTGTGAAAGTTGTTAAAAATAATTTAACAGGATTACAATACCAATGTACCCTGAAATATTATAAAAATCAATTTAACTTTAAACTATTTAACCCGGTCCCTGATGAACACCCACGATCTTCCGAAAATTTTCGTGTCGAGAAAGAGATACACTGTGAAAAATACCATCCACCATCCCATGATCACCTGCAATTGACTGTCCTGAATAGCATCGACCAGTGAGAAAAAGACAGCCAGCAATGCCCCGATCCATGCCCCTAATACAGCCTGCCTGTGGACCAGATGATGCACGATATAAGGCGACCTTGCGCTCATTGCACTCGTACCGATTCCCCATAACCCGAAGGCTATCGCGCCAAGTAACGGACCGGTTTCAATAACTAATAATACTGATTTAATATTTCCAGGAAACCAGAACCCGGTCGTCACCCGCGAAGCTATGAGCGCCAGCAGGAAACCGAATATAAAAATCCTGGCCGTTAGAAACGCGAGGACCACAATTCCACCTGGATACGAGGTCAGGATCCATCCGACTACCCCTCCTGCGATCGCGAGAAGAATTGTCCCGATCATGGAACCGTTAAGCATGCCGTACAACATACCCGCCAGTGCAAGTGAGATAGTGCCGATCCACCGCCAGACAGGATCGTTGATCCGGATCCCGGGCATACCATGCTTACCGCTGACATTGATCGGCACTCCGGCCTGCATGAAAATAACCTCTATTTCATCTATCAGGTGTTCGATATTCTCAGCCGACGTATGCTCGCTTCGCTTCCTTGCGCTCCTTGTCATCTCCTCGTAAATCCAGCCTGGAGAAGATGGCCCAGGTTCGCGATGGGGTGGTTCCCGCCTGGAAAATACCGTTCCCGGGGACTGGTATCGCGGCCTTGCCTTAGCCCACCTGACAAGAGGTATCGCGTAATACACCGAGTTATAGATTTTTCTTTTCTCCGGGTCCCCTAGAAGTTCCTTGGCCTGCACTATCTCCCGGAGTTTTTCAGTAGCGTTTGGATCGTCAGGATTTCGGTCCGGGTGGTGTTCGAGGATTTTCGCCCGGATTGCCTTACCGAGGTCGACATCGGGCGCATCCGGGCTGACCCCGAGCATCTCGTAATAATCGGTGAACGTGAGATGTGCCGCCTGGCGTCCTTCCAGCTTGAACCTGGTATCGCACGACGGGCACCGCACCGGTTCATATGGCGACGGTTCTGGAAATTCAAGGAGTGTCCTGCATACGGGACATTGTGCTGGAAATGACATTAGTTATTCATGCACCGGTAAATTCAACCCGATGGCATCCACTAACAATTTACTATCACCATCTTGATAAAATCAACCCTCCCGGATATCAGGAGGGTATCGTTTTCGTTTACTCATAGGTTTTATCCGGATTATTTTATTCCGGATCGTCAACTTTTTCTGGTAAAGCCCTGGTGATACTTTCCGCAAGCATTTCACTGCCGCCGATGTTGTTGAATACGATTTTCTCGTCGTCACCTTCGCCTTCGATAGTCACCAGTACAGTATCGCCCGGCTTGTATTCCGCTCTCAGAAGCTGCTCCGACAGTGGATCCTCGATCTCCTTCTGGATCACACGCCTTAAAGGCCGGGCACCCTGGGCTTTTGAGAACCCCTTCCTGGCAAGATACCTCTTTAGCTCCTCGGTATACTCAACAGTCAGTTCATGGGCTTGCGCCGATTCGGCCACCCGTTCGAGGAATTTCTGCGCGATCTCGATAATATCTTCCTCTTCCAGTGCCCTGAATAAAATAATCTCATCCAGCCTGTTGAGGAATTCCGGACGGAACGCGCGTCTTAACGCCTCCTGCACCTTGGGTCCCATCCGCTTGTATATCTGGTCGGTTGATAGATCGTCGATCGATTTTGTCCTGAAACCCAAAGGCTCATCCAATCCGATCGAGTCCGTTCCCAGGTTCGAAGTCAGGATGATTATGCAGTTCTTCAGATCGACATGGCGTCCGTGAGAATCGGTAACGACTCCGTCCTCCATAATCTGCAGTAGAATATTGAAAACTTCGTAATGCGCTTTCTCGATCTCGTCCATCAGGATGATCGAGTACGGACGCCGTTTTACCGCTTCCGTCAACTGCCCGCCTTCATCGAAACCGACATATCCGGGGGGGGCGCCAACCAGTCTCGATACAGAATGGCGTTCCATGTACTCGGACATATCGAACCTGATCAACGCTTTTTCATCCCCGAACAGAAACTCGGCCAACGCCTTGGCCAGCTCGGTTTTCCCCACACCCGTCGGACCTGTAAACAGGAACGCGCCTGTCGGACGTTTCGGGTCCTTTAACCCTACCCGGGCACGCCGTAAAGCGCGGGCGAGAACCTCGATTGCCTTTGACTGCCCCTTGATCCTTCTCGCAAGAATTTCTTCGGTCCTGAGAAGTTTCTTTGTCTCTTCCTCCGCGATCGCAGATACCGGAATTCCGGTCCAGGCGTGTACAACCTGGGCGATGTCCTCTTCGGTAACCTTCGCGCGGACCTTCCGGGAACTGGATTCCACCGGCTCCCTGGCTGGACCCTCATCAGTCCTGAAGTGATGGGCTTCATCGTCCTCATGAAGACCTTCCTCAGGTACTTCAACACGGGTCGGAACCTCGACAACACTCTCAGTGGTTACTCCAGCACCAACCGGGGCTTTTGCCGCCTCTCGCTCGATCTCTTCAAGGTTATCAAAGACCGCTACCTTGCTGCACGCTTCATCAAGAAGGTCGATCGCCTTGTCCGGAAGCGACCGGCTGGTTATGAATCTCTGCGAATAATGTGCCGCGGCACGAATGGACTCCTGGGTAATTTCAACACCATGATGCTCTTCGTACCGCGATTTCAAACCGTTCAGGATATCTATCGCTTCATCTACGGTCGGTTCAGAAACATTAACCGGCTGGAACCGTCGCTCAAGCGCACCGTTTCTCTCGATATATTTCTTGTACTCGTTATTTGTTGTCGCACCGATACATCTCAGCTCTCCACGGGAAAGCGCTGGTTTCAGGATATTCGATGCATCTATTGCACCCTCGGCCGCCCCGGCTCCGATTACCGTATGAAGCTCATCTATGAACAGAATAATAGGCTCTTCCTGGTCTGCCGACGTAATTTCCTTCATTACACGCTTAAGCCTGTCTTCAAATTCTCCGCGGAACTTGGTTCCCGCGACCAGCCCGGCAAGATCGAGCGATACCATACGCGCTTTTTTCAACGTCCCGGGCACCTGGTCGTTGATTATCAACTGCGCGAGCCCCTCCACAATCGCTGTCTTACCGACGCCCGGTTCTCCGATCAATACCGGGTTGTTCTTGGTTCTCTTCGAGAGTATCTGGATCAGCCGCTTGATCTCCATCGTACGGCCGACCACAGGGTCGAGTTTGCCGTCGCGCGCCAGGATATTCAGGTCGATCCCGAATTCATCCAAAGTCGGGGTCTTGCTCCGGGCTTTCTTCGCCGGCGGCTGCTGGATCATCCCAATAATAATTTTCTTCGCCGACTGGTAGGTTACTTGATGTTGATTCAGGATCTCGTTGGCTTTCGATTCGGTTACCCTCAGAAGCCCGAGCAGCAGATGTTCCGAGCCGATAAAGGTATGCCGCAACTGGCGGGCTTCCTTGTAGGCAAGTTCGAGAACCTCCTTCGACTGCTTTGAGAAGTTCAGGTTTTCGAAATCGTAATTGCCTATCGGGATCTCCTGGATCACCGCCGACCGCACTTTCTCGATATTGACCTCCATCTGCACAAGCGCTTTCACCGCGAAGGAGTTTTCATCCTTCAGGAGCCCCAGCAGGAGGTGCTCGGTATCAACCACGTCGTTCCGGAAATGTTTCGCTTCTTCGTGTGCGTACTTGATGACGCGTTTCGATGATGATGTGAATTTTTCCCACATGATTAAGCTCCTTGCCATTCCACCCGTGGCGAGAGCTGGAATTCTTCTATCTTAATCTTACTACCCATATTACTAAAGGTACAACATGTTAAACGGATTCCGTGCGGTTTTTATCAGTGATACCACCGCGATGGCAGCTAAAATTAGGGACACGGAAACACGCTTGCGGGTTTAAAACCGCTTAAATTAATATCGTATCCCGGATGCTGTTATTACATTACTCTAAGCTGTAATACATTAGTCGAATTATAGATAAAGGGGAATCTGCCTCTTTTGTAGATTCTTAACCGACATTAAACTTATACCACAGTCCCGTAGCCCGGCATCGCGACCTCCATGCTCAACCAGTCATCCCGAATCGGTCCGGAGTCCGCCGCGGCGGACCGGGATCCATAAATAATTTCTGCCCACCCTCTCAATCATACTCAGCACCCTCAATGTGAATCCAACTCCCATCGCCCCAATCAGGCGGTATATAACCTTTTTTTATGTAACTGTGAATACTTGAATGTTCCCATAACGCCGGAGCCGCGACCAGTCCGTGCTTCACTGGATTGAAATGGATGTAATTAACGCTGTTGTTATAATGGTCGTCATCACGGATTGTTTCTTCCCAGTACCGATCCTGCCAGAGTTTCATCCCCTTGTTAAGTTTCCCGAGACGCCTGAATTTATATGTAAGCCCCCTTTTAAAATCCCATATGACCCTGGAATAATCAGCCGTCGGTGATTTAATGAGAAGATGCAGGTGCTCGGGAAGAATTGTCCAGGCCTTGTAAATAACACGATATTTGTTCTTTATGTGCCCCATCGCGGCACGTACCATGTCGCGTTCCGATTTATCCTGAAACCATGGTCGACGGTCACCGGTTACGATTGTGAAAAAGAATACATCGTCAGGATTACCGGTTTTGTTTCGACGGTAGTTAACCATTCGATAATAATTATATCATAGACATGTTCGAGATTTGGTTGAAATTATTTATGGATCCCAGTCCGCCGCGGCAACGCTCCGGTCCGATTCGGGATGACTGGTTGGACATGGATGTCGCGATGCCGGCCTACGGGACTGGTATCTAGTTACTGGGGACATCTCTTTTCGTCCTCGAAAAGCAGGTGTCCCCAGTATTACACCTCAGTATTGTATTGACACAATCAATTACACATGGTACGTTGATTTTGTAGGTATGCAGAAACCATGCCGCACTGATTTTTGAGACCAAGGCAAAAAATTGGATTAAGCAGGTAAGTTTCATCGATTTGAAACTTTATCTCAGACTGTGCTCACACAGGAGGGATATCATGATTAATTTCAGAATCCCGCTGCTATTCCTTGCGATCTTAAGTGTGGCGATTTTCATGTTTGGATGCGGATCGAACCCACGTCCGACTGATCCCGGGATGGAACCCGATAGCAATCCCCTGACCGGTAATCAAAGTAATAATAATGGACCGGCAGATCACTTGCTGCTCGGTTTCTGGCAGTGCGTTTTCAATCCCGACACCGCCGAAATTGAAACAGTCAGCCTTCGCGAAACCCAGCTCCACCTGAATATCATCAACGTCCTGCAGCCTCCGTTCGCTCCCGGAATCGGGCTTCAGATCGATGGTTTCGACCTTAACACCGGGACCGTGGATGTGAATATCAGCATCACGCATCCGTTTCCGAATTCCGATCTCAGGATTTTCGATGTGCGCGGTATTGTCATGGGCGCAGGCGACCTGATCGGCGGTTCGCTCGATCCATCGGCAAAATATCCCGCCCCGTCCGGTTTCAGGGTTGAAAACGCCGACGGTTACACGCGCTGGTGGAATTCCCCCGAATTTATCACTCCGGGTTTCTTCGGATTTTCCCCGAGCGCGATCGGCGTCCCTGGTTTCATGCCCCAGGCGACTCTTAACGGCTACAAATATTACTGCGACGCCCTTGGCCCCAACGATTCGGTGGCCCTGAGTGTCAGCATGTACAACCGTGGAACTTTTTCAACCACACCCGTACCTCCAACTCTATCCCGTAATTTCCAGCTCCGATTCCCGAAAAATGGGAGCGTAATCGATTTCAGGTTCATGCTCGCCGTCGACGCGAACTGGGCGCTTCCCACCGGAGCCTCACCCCCTCCGAAACCAATCGGCGATTTCCCAATCGAAGCGAACTGTCCGGAAGCATACCACGTGGCGGTCAACACCGAGGGAACCACCGCCTGGTATGAAAATGAGACAAGTTTCGGCGGCGACATTATGCTCGCGATCGAGGTGTTCGACTGGGGAGCGCCATCGAATCCCGACGGCATTAACGGTGAAATAGGCTCCATCTGGGTCGAATCGCCAACGCTGTTCGATTCGATAATTCCCGCAAACCTCGATCCCTCGCCCGGCACCCAGAATACAAGCGGAATTTATGTTGTCTGCATCCCCAGTGTTCACCCGACCGGCGTTGACTCGCAGGAAATTCTTGTAACTGTTCGGTCGAGCGACCCGTCCACTTACGCTCCTCCCGGCATCCAGGGATACCCGCAAGTCGCGGTTTTAGCCTCATTCGCGCTTGTAGAAATTCCGGTTACCTTCGGGATACCGGACGAACAATCCATAACGGTTGAAACCCCGAACGGCGGAGAAAATTTCCTCGCCTCGGGATTGGAAACCATAACCTGGTCGAGCCAGGGGCCTGTCGGAACCGATCTGGAAATCCTTTACTCGTTGTCCGACGCGTACCCTGTAAGTATCTCCAGCTCAACTCTCAACGATGGTTCATTCGTATGGGACCCGGTGGCGGAGATCGCGAATAATAAGGTAAGGATTATTATCAGAAGTAATAGCGATCCCGGTATTTTTGATGCGTCCAATAATTACTTCTCAATCACATCCAATCCCGACCCGTGGATCACGCTCGTATCTCCCAACGGCGGTGAATCGCTGTATTCCGGCAACTCTGAGACAATCAAGTGGTCAAGCTCATCCGATGCCGGTGCAAATGTAAAACTGGAGTACTCAATCGCCAGCGGCGCCCCATCGTGCATTACCACCTCAACCCTTAACGACGGCAGCTATGTCTGGAACCCGATCCCTATCATTCAAAGCTCTGTATTAAAAATAATTGTTACTAGCCTCGATCCCCCGTTTGCGTCGGACCAATCCGATAATTATTTCAGTATCTCATCTTCACCTCCGCCATGTATTACCTTGGAAACTCCAAACGGAGGTCAGACATGGCAGGCGGGGGATTCAGAAATTATTTCCTGGTTAACAACCGGGAATGTGGGCGCTTATGTGAAAATTGAATATCGCATCGGTACCGGATCCCCGACAACCATTACAACATCTACCCTCAACGACGGGAGTTACATGTGGAATCCTATCCCCGAGGTAAACAGCAACCAGGTCGGCATTATAATTACCAGTAATGAACAACCGTCAATAACCGATCAGTCGGACTTTTATTTCACGATCACCATACCTGCGACAAGCGGCATAACTGTCACCGATCCTAACGGCGGCGAGGTTTGGAATGCCGGTGAATCCAGGATCATCTCTTGGACAAGTACAGGTGACACTGGTACTGTCGTAAAAATTCAGTACCGCATCGGCACAGCTTCCCCGGAAATAATCGAGCTCTCCGTGGTAAACGACGGGAATTACTTGTGGGATCCCATTCCCGGTATCAACAGCCACCAGGTAAAGGTGATTATTACGAGTTATGAATTCCCCGATATCTCGGATGATTCGAACGCTTATTTCACGATCAATTTCGAACAGGAACTGAAAACGATCGAATTCCAGAACTGGGTCGCGCTCGATTACGACCAGTCTGTGCCCTATTATTCGGGCCCGAGCGGGTATAAGGAATTCAGCATGGCTGTCATTGACGACCTGAGGAACTGGACAAACATACTTTGGAACCAGTACGGAATCGACATGGTCAATGACGGCTGGTCCCCAATGACTGATAACGTGCCTTACGACCACGCGTATTACAACCTCGATGCCTTTGAGGAAGTCGATGAGATGCATGCCAGGTACGGTAATCTGCAAACTCCCGACAAGCTGAACGTGTATTGGGTGCAGACGCTTCCTTATGGCTATGACACCGCTTTCTGCGCCTGGCCCGAATCAGTCGATACGCTCTTCGAGCATCAATCGGATGTTGTTTTCATTGTAATCAGCCCGAACACCTGGTACTGGGAAGAGGTCCTTGCTCATGAGGGGGGACACGCTTTCGGTGCAATGATAGACGAGTACCTTTTATATCCGGATTACAACTACTGGTGCGATGATCTATATGAAGATATCCCGCCAAACTGGCAGTACCTGTATTGCCAGGACTCCGCCTGTTACCCGGGCAACCTGATGTGGTTCTCGTTGGGCTGGCCCATTGAAAATTACAACCTGACTAGCGGACAGGCCTGGTGGGTCCAGTCATTCCATAATAAATATCCAAATAACTGGTGACGGGGAGGAAATTATGAAAAATATCGCGATTTTAACACTTATATGGTTTCTCCTGATTCCGTCCAATCCGGCAATCGCGTTAAGCGACTTGGCAAAAGACTTTCTGATTCAATGCAGGCAGCTCGATACCATATTTCCTCCTGACGACTTCTCGGATGAAGACCTGCGTGATGCCGCGCTCGAGATTCTCGATAATTTCGAGGAGAACGACGAATACGGTTGGGCGGTTTTTTCCTGCCTTACCGCTCTCGGGCATGTACGGAATCCCGATGATATTCCCAGGATGCTGGTTTATGAGGATTCTATGACCGGTGCCCTGCTCCGTGCGCTGAGGGGTTTCCCCGCGCCGGATGCGATCGATTGCATGCTTCGATGGATCGATACTGAAAAACCGGGCCTGCGTGAGCTTTCGATTAAAGCTATCGCGGAGATCGATTTCGACATGCTTGACGATCCGGATTTCTGGCGGGAATTGGTGCTTGACGAATTACTTACTGCCCGTGAGTCGGAAACGGTAGAGGTATTCGTTGAACTTTTAGATGAGATAGTAACCGAACTCGAATCCGCGCTTACCGGTTCCGAGTGACCTGCTTATATTTCGTCTGCTAATAATCGCCTGACGTCAATCAAATCGCGTGGCGGCGACAAGCAAAGTGAGACATCTCCACCCCGCAAGCCTTTATAAATCTCCGGGTCGAACGTGCTTGTCGACGTTTATTATAATTAAAAACAAAAATCGGGTGCCGTTGACAAGCAAAGTGAGACATCTCCACCCCGCAAGCCTTTATAAATCTCCGGGTCGAACGTGCTTGTCGACGTAAATCAATTCTAAATACCCAATCAAATTTTTATGCACTCAGCCTTTATCGAGCCCCTTCAGTTCCTCGATCCGCTGAATGGCATACAAAAGAACTTCATCCGCCTCCATCGGAGCGTACCTCATGCATATCATGTAAGAACCGACGGCATCATCGATCCTGCCCAGCATTTCCTCCGCAAATCCTTTCCCGCACCAGGCTTGCGGAGATACCGGATAAAGCTCTACGCTCTTTATAAAACATTCCAGCCCCTCCTCATAACGGCCGAGTTCATTCAGCGTTATTCCTTTGCCGGTCCAGGAGTTCGGGTAACCGGGATCGAGTTCAATGGCCTTCTCGCTGCATTTCAGGCTGCCCGCAAAATCCCCCATGGCTCCAAGTGTGCTGGCCTTGGAACTCCACGCGAGGGCAAGGTCCGCGTCGATCTCTATCGCCTTATCCAGGCATTCGATCGCCTCTTCAAATTCCTTTCTGGCGAAATGTATATCCCCTCGCTTGGTCCAGTGCATCGCGCTGCCTTCCTCGATATCGGGAAAACACCTGTATTTCAGAAACTTGATCCGGTACACAGCCTTATCGGCATATGGATGCTCTCCTTTTCCTGCGACATCGACAACCTTCTTAAACGCGCGTTCAGCACTCACAATCTTTCCCAGTGCCGAGTAACATTCCCCAATATTAAAATGGAGTACCGGATCATCGGCTTTGATTTTAAGAGTGCGCTCGAATGATTGGACAGCCTGCTCGAATTCAAGGCAGCTCATCAGAAATTTTCCGCGGCTGAACCATATCTCCGGGTCTTCCGGCTGAATTTCCAGAGCCTTATCGTAACAATAGATAATTTTATCGGGCTCCCCACCCATGTAACGGAGGATCATAGCCATCAGGTAGTGCGACCTGTAACTGTCCGGTTCATATTCTATCGCTTTCGTACACGCCTCGAATGCTTTTTCGACATTCCCGGAATCGAGATGTACCGACGCTACGTTATGCCATGTGTATCCATTCCCGGGTTCCGTTTTCAGTGCGCCTTTGAAACACCTTAATGCTTCATCGAGGCGTCCAAGTTGCTTAAGCGCGAAGCCTTTATGTGTGAGAATATCGGCTCTTCCCGGATTTATTCTGAGTGCTTTTTCATAACAGGCTAATGCAGCCTCAAATTCCGCCCTGAAAATCAGCACACCGCCCAATTCCAGCCATGCATCGGCATTGGATGGATTCAGCCGGCTGGCCTTGTCGAAACATTCACTGGCTTCATCGAGCCGTCCCGCTGAATTCAGGATACGTCCCTTGCTGATAATGGCCTGTTCCGAATCGGGTTTACTCTCAAGCATCGCATCCAGAATTTTTATTGCTTCATCTGTCCGTCCCTGCCTCGCTATCAACTGCGCTTTATTCCCCAGCGATTCAAAATGTTCCGGATCGATATCCAGCGCTTTCTCTATGCATTCAAATGCACCTTCAACCTTCCCCATAGCCCCGAGAATTGAGGATTTGATCGACCATAACCTCGCATCGGCCGGATTGATCGAGAGGGCTTTTTCAATTGCTTTCAATGCATCCTCATGCCGTCCCGACAGCAGTAGCGCATTGGCCTTATTTCCCCACGCGTTCGTATGATTCGAGTCGATTTTTATGGCACTCTCGAATAGGTCAAGCGCCTTGCCGACGTTACCTTTTGCCAGTTCTTTCAATCCGGCCTGTGAAATTTTATCGGGATTTTTCGGGCCAAAGATCATAATGAAGCCTTTCTATTGAAACCTGGATAATTATTACCGGCTCAGGATAACATCGTATGCCGAAAAGTAAAAACCCTTAAAGGCTATTCCATCTAAATGCAAAAATAATTCATGCCGATCATTTACTTGCATGACCCACGTTGATCATGCATACTATTTTTTCGGCAATGCGTCCGTAGCTCAACTGGATAGAGCAACAGACTTCGGATCTGTAGGTTGAGGGTTCAAGTCCTTCCGGGCGCGCATTTAAAAAACAATCCCCCCGCGAATCACGTGGGGGGTTTTTACATGCGAAACATTCTATACCAGATATTAACCATTTTTAGCCATTGCGGGTTAATTTACAGGTTCCCGGATGATTATGATTAATGTGAGAAATGAAAAAACCGTAGAACAGCACCGACCTGTTGAAAAAGCACTAAATCCCGTAGCGCAGGACGCCGGCCTGCAGTACCGCGGACGGCCCGTCCGCATGGAGAGCGGTATCGGAAGTTTTGATCCCTTGTGATTTTTCAGTCTAATAACTTTTTCAACAGCCCCGCGCCGTTCTACGGTTCGTCGTTTTTTCGAGGGCTTTAAATGATTATTTTTTTCCTATATTTTGGCAGGTTTATATCGTTCCAAATCTATGCCTGCATATCCAGTTGCGATCCAATGACTGATTTACTCTCATCTGACTCGCCTGATCCGTTGTCTGCATATGATACCGGTTTGGTGTTCTCACCGGCTACGTTCCGCTCTGACATTCCCCGGGCTGGTTCCTTGTCGTCTACCTGTTTCTGGTCCGTCTCAGTCTTATCCGGGTTAGTTAAGCTTTCTGTGACGCTCAATTCAACGGAATCGGATCGCGGTGCATCCGCACTAACGGATTTACCTTCGCTTTCCTTACCCTGTTGATTTGGCTTGGACTGCTCTTCGGTATTCGACAATTTTGCGGTGTTTGTAATCCCCGCCGATGGCAGATTGCCACTGATTATGGACATTTCTCGATCTCCTTTATTTCCTTTTTTTTCTATGTCCGAACATCTATTCTTTTTCGCATTGGTCGGGTATTGGATTCTCTTAATCTGGTGCTCCGGGATCTCCTGCTCTCTGTCTGCCTGGTATCGGTACGGTCGCGGGCTCTTGGGGGCGTTTCCCTGATAGTCTTGTATCTTGACCGGATTCTTTCCCGCCTTTCATTACGCGATGATCGTTCGAACCTGTCTGTTCGAGCCACACGAGCTCTGTCCCGATCTTCCAGCCGAGCCCTTTGCCTGTCGGCGTTCGCTTCAAGTCTCCTTGTTATGGCTATATTCCTGGCATTTGCGGCTGCACTGCTGTCAATTCGAGCCATGACAATCTCCCTCCAATCATTGGTTCTCTCTCGACCATTATTAGTATCGTTGATTATGGACGGTTCTCTTACCCCTCTGGATGGATTCCCCGTCCTTCTCTTGCTATCACGATCGGGGACATCTCTTGAGGTTGTCCCTTTTATAGTTGAAAATAGTGGGGTTCC
>CBDURU010000081.1:0-17271 GCA_965369865.1 uncultured bacterium
GGCAAAGGGAAGACCGGGGACACCTGCTTTTCGACGGGCGAAAAGAGATGTCCCCGTGATTTATACAATTTTAATTAGAATTGGTTTAGGCCCTTGGTCCAGATTACGTTAAAAAAAACCGCCCGTACAGGCGGTTTGTATAATTTCAAAGTAAACCAAATGTAATCAACGTTTCGAGAACTGGAACTTTTTACGGGCTTTCTTCTGGCCGTACTTCTTCCGCTCCTTGATCTTCGAGTTTCTTGTCAGGCAGCCGGATTCCTTCAACTTGTTACGGAATTCAGGTTCGATTTCAACAAGCGCGCGAGCGATACCGAGTTTCAGAGCATCGGCATGCCCGGCAATTCCGCCGCCGTGGATTTTCGCGATCACATCGAAATCCGCGGCTTTATCGAGTGCTGTAAACGGCAGCATGACATCATCGAGCTGCTTTTTACGCGGGAAATAGTTTTTGGCTTCCAAACCATTGACCATGACTTTCCCTTTTCCGCGGGCGAGCCGTACGCGGGCGATCGCGCACTTTCTTTTTCCGGTTCCCCATATGTATTTCACTTCAGCCATTATTGTCTGTCACCTTTTTTACCTTTTCCAGAATGTATTCGGGAAACGCCTCGGGTTTCTGCGCCGCGAATTCATGCGACGGTCCCGCTCCTGAATAGATCTTAAGCTTCTTGAGTAACGCACGCCCGAGGCGGTTTTTCGGGAGCATATTCTTGACGGCGAGTTCGATAACACGCCTCGGGTCACGCTTCATCATTTCCCCGAAATTCCGGCTCTTAATCGATCCGGGATACCCGGAATGACGCCAGTAAAGCTTGTCCGTCAGCTTCTTACCGGTAACCCTGACTTTGTCGGCGTTGATAACTATCACGAAATCGCCGTTGTCGACATGCGGAGCGAAATCGGCCTTGTGCTTGCCAAGGAGTACTGTCGCGACAGCACTCGCCGCCCGGCCCAGGATAAGGCCGTCAATGTCGAGGATATACCATTTTCGCTCGACCGTTGCCTTATTTGGTATGTAAGTCTTAACCATTTTTTTCTATCCCACCGGAAAAGCATGTCGCTCTTCCGTTTGGTTTCATTTTTTTCTTAATAATCACGAACCGGCCGGTTTGCCTATTGCATCTTCAAGGTCATTATCAGAATAAAGCACTTTTTCAAGGAATAACCCGCCTGGCTTAGCGTTATATTTAACGCGTCCTTTTTCAGGATTCATCAGGGCTTCGCTTACGGATTTATAGCTCTCTTTGCCCTGGACGACTGCCAGTAGGAGTCCTGTCATGCGACGGATCATCTGGTACAGGAATCCTGAGCCGATAAACCTGATTTCAACGAGCTGCCCGTCCTCCCGGACATCCACCCGGTAAATTTCCTTCACCGGGTTTTCGCCTTCCTCAAGCCTCGGGGAAAAGCTCCTGAAATCACGCTTCCCCTCGAATTCCTTAGCGTATTTCACGAGGAGGTCGAGATCGAACGGCTTATGATCTTCTACAAACAGGACATAGTGCCTGGATGTCGGGGGCAGTTCCCTGGCTCTCAGAATCCGGTAGAGGTATACCTTGCCGACAGCCGAGAACCTGGGATGAAAATCAAAATCAGTCTCCCGGCAATCCGTTATACGAATATCACCTGGAAGAATCGAGTTCAAACCCTGGTAAAGTTCCTCGAGGGTTCTCGGCGCGCTTGTACGGAACGAGATCACCTGTCCTGTCGCGTGAACACCGGAATCGGTCCTCGATGCCGATTTCACCCGTACCGGATGTGCGAGAATTTTCGAGAGAGCCTTGTTCAATTCGGATTCAATTGTCCGATCAACTTTTTGAAGCTGGCTCCCTGAAAACCCGGCCCCATCATAGGCAACTGTCGCCTTGAAATTCCGGAGCAAAGGTCGGTTCGTAATTTCAATGTTCGTATTCCCGCCCATTTTTCTATCCCCTTCATCCTCTTACCGGTTGGTCCCTGTTATGAGGAGGGGTTAAGGGCATTATTCACTCAGATTAAAAGTAACAACTGCAAGTTCCGCTCCGTCACCGCGACGTTTACCGGCTTTGATGACACTCACCTCGCCGCCACCGCTGGAAAGTAGTTTCGGGACAATCTCAGAGGTGAGTTTTTTGATCAGGTCACGGTTATCTATCTGTTTCCGAACCTGTCGCAGGCTCGATACATCGCCCTTACGCGCAAGGTTCACGAGTTTCTGTACGAAACGCGCAAGCGATTTTGCTTTTGCTTTCGAAGTTAATATTTCACCGTGCTTGATCAGGTCTTTGGCCTGGTTTTTAAGAAGCGCCATGCGCTGATCTGTAGGCCGGCTTAATTTTTTATGTCCGTGTAGATGTCTCATTATTCGCACACCCTGTATTCAAGGGCAAATCTCTTTCTATTTTACTCTGGCTGCTCCGATAGCTTTCTCCTGGACCGCCTTCTACGGGTTGAGCCGGTCGGAAGTTCCAGTCCGAGCAATTCGAGCTTCTCCCTGATTTCCCTCAGTGATTTCTCACCGAAATTCCTGATTTTCAAAAGATCCGACTCGGGAGTTTCAAGGAGTTCTCCGATAGTCTGGACACCCATTTTCCTGAGGCAGTTCGCGGGGCGGATCGGGAGATCGAGTGTTTCAACCGACTGGGCAAGAACTCCTTCGGCCTGCGATGGGGTTTCCAACGCGAACTCGTAAGAGTCGGCGTCAGCCGGGAATGTCGCGAACAGCTTGTAATAGCTTGTCAGGATATTCGCTGCCTCGCTGATTGCCTCTTTTGGCGTAATCGAACCGTTGGTTTTGACTTCGACAGTCAGCTTATCGAGTTCGGTATCCTGCCCTACCCGTGTATTCCCGACAACGAAATTAGCCCTGATAACCGGTGAGAACCTGGAGTCCATAACGATGACCCCAAGAGGAGGACGCGAAACATCGCCCCATTTTGGATTCAGGCTCGAAACTGCATGTTTCTCGCCCAGGACGTATCCTACCCCTCTCGCGACCCCGATCTCGACCCTTAAATCGGCCTTGGAATCGGTAAGATGGGCGATATGAGTTTCCGGATTGAGGATTTCGACGTCAGGATTCGGCTTGATATCCTCCGCGGTGATTTCTCCCACACCCTTTGCGTCGAGATTGAGAATCGCGTAGTTATCGGTACCTTTCAAGTGGACCTGGACGGCCTTGAAATTCAAAAGAAGCTCGATGCCGTCCTCCCTGATTCCGGTAACCGACGAATACTCATGCAGTGTCTTTTCGAACTTGATATAACTCACCGCGCTTCCCGTAACAGAGGAAATCAGCACTCGACGAAGGGTATTTCCCAGTGTTGTGCCGTACCCCTGGGCAAGGGGTGAGATAATAAACGTGGACAAATTTTCCTCGGTTTCATCAGGCACTTCGACGATAGTAGGCCTGACCAGGTTCAGTCGATCGATTAATTCGACATCCCGGTCGAATCCGATAACATCGCCGGTCTCTGTGTCCTGTACAGTTAAATTAGCCATAAAGGTTCATCACTCCTGTTCCATTATCGGGAGTAAAACTCGACTATCAGGTTAACCTGGATTTGGTGATCGAACTGACCTTTCTGGGGGACATGCTTATATTTGCCCGTGAGCTTGGAATAATCCATTTCAATCCAGGGGTATGTGCAATCATCAGGTTTCAGGTTCACAACTTCCTGGAACGGCGCGGCCTTGGTTTTCTGTGATTTAACCTCAATAAGATCGCCGTCCTTAAGCTGGAAACTTGGTACATCTGTGGTCCGACCGTTCACGAGAAAATGTCCATGGCAGACAAGCTGCCTGGCCTGCGAACGGCTGACCGCGAATCCCATTCGATAGATAGAGTTATCCAGGCGTCGTTCGAGCAGTCCAATCAGATGATCGCCCGTTACGCCCTTTCTCTTCGCTGCTTTTTTATAATAATTTTTAAACTGCCGCTCACTTATGCCGTAAATACGCTTGGCTTTCTGCTTCTCCCGAAGCTGGGCATTGTAGTCGGAAGATGTACGCCTGCGTCCGAAACGCTGTCCACCCGGAGGATGCGGGTTACGACCTTCCTCCATCGAGCATTTCGGGCTGAAGCATCTCTGGCCTTTAAGGAAAAGCTTGGTTCCTTCTCGGCGGCAATAGCGACAAACTGGTCCAGTATAACGAGCCACTTGATTCGTTCTCCTCAATTTCTTTAAACTCGACGCCGTTTCCTTGGGCGGCAGCCGTTATGCGGAACTGGGGAAATATCCTTTACGATTCCCAGTTCCATTCCACTTGACATTAATGCCCGGATGGCGGCCTCGCGACCGCTGCCGGGACCCTTGGTGTATACATCGATGCGTCGCATGCCCATATCCTGGGCAGCTCTCGCGCAATCTCTCGACGCCTGTGTGGCGGCAAAAGGTGTGCTTTTTCGGGACCCCTTAAATCCTTTTGCCCCGCCGGAAGACCACGTCAGCGTGTTTCCTTCCTGATCGGAAATTGTAATTATCGTATTGTTGAAGGTGGACTTGATATGCGCCACGCCATGAGGAATATTCCTCTTCGTCCGGCGCTTGCCACCTCTTGGTCCTCTATGTTTACCCATAATTCATTCCTGTTTATTACTTGGTTGCTCTGCGCTTTCCAGCGACAGTCTTCTTAGGACCCTTACGCATTCGAGAATTGGTCCTGGTCCTCTGGCCCCGTACGGGTAATCCCCGCCGGTGCCTGAGACCCTGCCAGCAACCGATCTCCATCTTTCTTTTGATATTTTCAACCGTCATGCGCCTGAGATCGCCCTCGACCATACATGACCGGTCAATTTCCTCGCGGATCTTGACTATCTCGTCCTCGGACAGGTTCTGGGCTTTCGTATCGGGACTGACTCCAACTGTCTTCAGGATTCGCTGCGACATGGTCAGCCCGATCCCGTAGATGTAGGTCAGGGCGATTTCTACACGCTTTCGGTTAGGTATGTCTATTCCAGCTATTCGTGGCACTCAGGTACTCTCCTTCTTCATCCCTGCCTCTGCTTGTGACGGGGATTTTCACAGATCACCATGACTTTACCGTGACGTTTGATAATCTTGCACTTGATACATATTTTTTTAACGCTTGCACGAACTTTCATTTTCTATCATTCCTTTCGGTTTATCTTAAACGCCATACTATCCGTCCGCGGGTTAAATCGTACGGACTCAATTCCACCTTCACCTTATCACCAAGCGCGATACGTATGAAACTCATCCGGATTTTGCCTGAGATATGCGCCAGTACTTCATGCTCGTCTTTCGCCAACTTCACCCGTACCTTGAACATCCCGTTCGGTAAAGCCTCGATAATCTCACCTTCGACTTCTATGGCATCTTCTTTCGGCATCTCTATTTCACCAATCGCACCGGACCGGTTACCAGCGCGGCCATTATGCGCTCCGTACCCTCCTCAACTGTTCCCGTTCCATCAACCCTTACGATAAGTCCCAACTCAGAGTAATAATCGGCGATTGGAGCTGTCGATTCGCGGTAAACCCTGAACCGGTTCCTGACCGCTTCCTCGTTATCGTCCGCGCGCTGGATAAGCTCCCCGCCACACTTATCACAAACGCCTTCCTCTTTCGATTTCAGCGTGAGTATGTTGTATACAGCCTTGCAGTTTCCGCAAATACGCCTTGACGTCAACCTCTGGAGAAGTAATTCCTCCGGAACTTCGAGGATAACCACTCTACCGACAATTTCGCCGCCGCCCGGACCCAGTTTGCTCAATGCCCGGGCCTGCTCGAGAGACCTCGGAAATCCGTCCAGAAGCCACCCGTCCCCGACATCGTCCTGCTGCAGCCGATCGGCAATCAGCCTGATAATAAGATCGTCGGGAACCAGGTCGCCCTTGTCGACATAAGATTTCGCTTCCACGCCAAGATCGGTTCCGTTGCTGATGTTTTCACGGATAATACTTCCGGTGTCAATATGTTTGACGCCCAGAAGCTCCGAAACCCTGGCGGCCTGGGTACCTTTACCGGCACCCGGAGGTCCGAACATAAGCAGTCTTTTTACGTAATCAGGCATATTTTTCTTTTATTCAATCGCCCCTGAAATCGACGGAGCGCAAACCATATATTGTATCATTACTTCTATTATTTTACAAGCAAATCTTTCTACTGTTATCCAAGCGCGCTTTCGTACTTGAGCATCGTCAGACGGGCATCGAGTTCCCTGACTGTATCGAGTGCGACTCCGACCATGATCAGAATACTGGTTCCTCCAATAAGGTTAAGAGTTGACATATTCCTGAATACGTAGAAATAAAGTACGCTTGGAATCACCGCTACGCTGGCCAGGTAAATGGCGCCAAGGAAAGTGGTTCTTTCCAGGATATGGCTGATGTACGCTTCTGTCCTGGCCCCTGGACGTACACCCTGGATGTATCCGCCATTTTTCTTTAAATTCTCCGCAATGTCTTTCGGATTGAAAGTTACAGCGGTATAGAAATACGTGAAGATAATGGTCAGGATCGCATACATTATGAAATAGAACCAGCTGTTCGGGAACCACGATCCGAACAGGTATAACTTGTAGCCGAACGAATCAATATCGGATTGCGCGAAGAAGTTTGATAGCGTGCTCGGGAACAAGAGAACCGAGATCGCGAAAATAATCGGGATAACTCCCGCCATATTTACTTTCAAGGGAAGATAATGAGTGTGGCCCTCATAGAATCGCCGTCCAACCTGCCGCCTGGCATAATGGATTGGTATTCGCCTTTCAGCCAGATGCATGAATGTAATACACCAGATCATCCCAACCGATAACATGGAGAAGAGAACGATCGTCTTAACAACGCCGCCGGCTCCACCGCTGACGCCTGCCGTGGTTATGTCCTGAACGAAAGTAAGAGGGATACTGGACACAATTCCAGCAAAGATTATCAGGCTCACTCCATTACCGATACCATGTTCGGTAATTAATTCACCTATCCACATGAGGATGAAGGTGCCGGCGACCATGGTGGCAATGATGAGGATTTTCGCAAAAAACAATGACGTTACGCTGTCGGCGGTGGCGGCAATTACATTTTGCTGACCGAAAAGCGCCAGAAAACCTATTGCCTGGGCGGATGCAAGGAACACAGTCGCATATCGTACATACTGCTGGATTAATTTACGGCCGGCTTCGCCTTCTTTCTGGAGCTGCTCGAGCTGGGGAATGATGACGACAAGCAGGTTGAAGATAATGCTCGCATTGATGTATGGCATCACACCGAGTGCGAATATGCTGAAACGCTTCATCCCACCCCCGGAGAAGATATCGAGCAATGCGAATAGAGATCCGCCACCGGCGTTTGACTCAAAAAACGCAATCAGTTTTGCAGCATCGGTACCCGGAACCGGAATGTGCGCGCCAAATACAAACAGTACGAACATCCCAAGCACAAAATAAATGCGCTTACGCAGGTCGGGTACCTGCATCGCGTTAACGAATATTGTGATTAGTTTTTCGTTCAAGCTTTTTTTCCTCGCTCGGCCCAAGCCTTAGGCCTCTTAATCTTCTCCATTCAACTTCTAACTTTGCTTCCGTTTTTCCTTGTCAGCATGCGGGTTGATAATCTCAACACTTCCACCAGCAGCTTCGACTTTCTCCCGTGCGACTTGACTTACAGCATGCACTGCTATCGACAACGGCCTGACCATCTCGCCACGGCCGAGTAGTTTCACAAGTGCTCCCCGCTCGGTAATGAACCCTTTTTCCCTTAACAGCGCAGGGCTGATCCTGGTTCCTTCCGGAAGCTCAAGCGCTGAAAGCTGGTCCAGGTTTACGGGTACATACTCAATCCGGTTTGGGTTTCTGAACCCTCCGATTTTCGGGATTCGCCTGTAAAGTGGAAGGGCGCCACCGGCAAACGGGTATGGTTTCGCTCCGCCCGACCGGGACTTCTGACCGTTACGGCCTCTGCCGCAGTATCGCCCCTGGCCTGCGGCGATCCCGCGGCCCTTTCGGTTTCGCTTTTTCTGTGTAGCCGGATCTTTTGGGAGTTCCGAAAGTTTCATTTTTTTATCCTCTTAATTCTATTACATCTCACTCGAGGCTTTCCTGCGCGCCCTGACCTCTTTCAGGGGCCTCAGTTCCTTCAATGCCTCGAAAGTCGCACGCGCGATATTGATTTTAGTTGTAGTGCGGCCAAGCGACTTCGCGAGAACGTTATGCACCCCGGCGACCTCAAGTATCGCGCGCACCGGGCCTCCGGCGATAACTCCGGTTCCCTCGCTCGCGGGCTTCAGGAAAACGACCGCCGCGCCATATTTTTTCTTGATCGAGTGCGGAATAGTACCCTTCTCTATAGGAATATTGACCATGCTTTTTCTCGCCTGGTCCTGCCCTTTCTTGATCGCGCCAAGAACGTCGCCAGCCTTGCCGTAACCGAGTCCGACCCTGCCCTGGCCGTCGCCCATGGTCACCAGTGCCGTAAAATGGAACTTGCGGCCACCCTTGACAACCTTCGCGACACGGTTGATATGAATTACCCTGTCGACAGGCTGTGCGGGTTCGGTAACCTCTTCGACCTCGATGATCTCGACTATTCCAGGCTCCTCCGCCTGGACATTCCGTACCGTTTCTTCCGCGTTATCTGTTGGTCCTTGATGTGTCACAAATTTTCTCCTAGAACTCCAGTCCATTCTTTCTAAGGGCTTCGGCAAATGCCTTGATCTTGCCGAGGTATCCGAATCCGCCGTGATCGAAAACAATGGTTTTTATACCGGCTTCCTTGCATTTCACGGCCATCTGCTCACCCACGGCAACGGCTGTTTTCAAATCCCCGCCGGCTTCCTTGAGATCGGGGGTCAAACTACTTGCCGCTGCGAGTGTGTGTCCGCTGATATCATCAATCGCCTGAGCGTAGAAATGCTTCAGGCTTTTGAAAACAGCAAGCCTGGGCCGTTCGGATGTTCCGATAACCTTCTTTCTCAAGCGTCGGTGTCTTCGTAGTCTCAGTTTGCGTTTTTTCGCTGCATCCATCATTTATCTCACCGGGTTATGGACCCTGTCCAATTACACTAGTCTTACCGGCTTTACGCCTTACTTGTTCGCCTGCGTAACGAATTCCCTTACCCTTGTAAGGTTCCGGAGGCCTGGTTTCACGCACGATTGCGGCGAACTGTCCGACCTCTTGCTTGTCAATTCCCCAGAGTGTGATCTGGGTTGGTTTTTCACATTTAGCATCTATTCCATCGGGAATCGTGAGTCTCCTCGGATTCGAGTACCCAACCTCAAGAACGAGATCCTTGCCCTGTACCGAGGCGCGGTATCCGACTCCAATGAGTTCGAGTTTCCTTGTAAATCCTTCGCTGACCCCTACAACAATATTGTTAAGGAGCGCACGGTAAAGCCCGTGATACTTGCGATGTTCCTTAAGATTGGTCGCGCTTTTTACAAAAAGTTTTCCGTCCCCAACTTCCACTGTAACGGTGTCATTAACAGTAACATTAAGAGTACCGTTCTTGCCCCTGGCCTGGACATCCAGCCCTTTAACTTTGACAGTGGTTCCGTCGGGAATCGGGATAGGTAATTTGCCTATACGAGACATGGCGATCGATCCTTACACGGCCTACCAGACCGAGCAGATCAGCTCACCTCCCAATTTCCGTTTCTTGGCTTCCAATCCGGTCATAAGACCTTTCGACGTGGAAAGTATATTCACTCCGAGCCCATCGTAAACGTATGGGATATCGTTATGGCCGACATATTTACGGCGGCCAGGCTTGCTTTCGCGCCTGATTCCCTTGATGATCGGATCCTTCTCGGCTGCATACTTCAGGTAAAATCGGAGCATCTTCCGATTGTTTACCAGGCGGATGTCGTATCCGAGTATAAACCCTTCCTGCTTCAGTACGTTCGCAATCGCCTTTTTGAAATTCGAAAACGGAACGTCGCAGGTCTTGTTGTAAATCATTGTAGCATTGCGGAGCCGGGTCAGCATATCCGCGATAGGATCGGTCATGACCATAAGTTTTCTCTGCTCCTCTCTTTCCTTATTTCACAAATCCGTTGCCGTAACATGGTTTTAAACATTCTCCTTACCAACTCGCTTTCCTCACTCCGGGAATGACACCTTCATGATATAGCTGACGAAAGCAAATACGACATAAACCAAAACGCCTGAGATATGCACGTCCGCGCCCGCAGATCTTGCACCGGTTTTTATACCGGGTCGAATGTCCCTTTCTGCGTTCGTTCCGTGCCAGTACACTTTTCTTTGCCATTTATTTTTCCTCGCCAGCCTGCTTCTAACTAGGCTCTCGTTTCCTTTTTTTTGAACGGACAGCCCAGTTCACGAAGCAGAGCATATGCGTGCAAATCATTCTTGGATGTCGTTACTATCGTTATGTCCATACCGCGTACACGGTCCACTTCATCGTAATCGATCTCCGGGAAAACAAGCTGTTCACGAATCCCGAATGTGAAATTTCCGGTTCCATCAAATGAATTCGGGTTAAGGCCCTGGAAGTCCCTTACCCTTGGCATCGCAATGTTGAACAGCTTATCCAGGAATTCATACATCCTGTTGCCGCGGATGGTCACCGATGTTCCCACCGGCATACCGACCCTGAGTTTGTAGGCGGCTACGGATTTCTTGGCCCTCATGATCAAGGGCTTCTGGCTGGCGATAATCTCAAGATCCTTTACCGCCGATTCCAGTACCTTGATATCCCTCGAGGCTTCGCCGACACCCATGTTGATGACAACCTTGTCGAGTTTCGGAACCTGATGGGAATTGGTCCAGCCAAATTCCTTCATGAGGGTCTGTACAATCTCCTCACGGAACTGTTTCCAGAGCCTCGATTGCGCCGTTCTGAGGGGTCGTTCAGGGCCCGAGCCCTCTTTCTTGCCCTTCTTCTTACCCTTCGGGCTTGATCCCTTGGGCTTCTTATTTTTTTCTTTAACCTTGTCGGCCATCTCTATAATTCCTCTTGCCGGATACTTGCGCGTTTATACCTGGTCGAGTGCTTCATCACATGAACGGCAAGCCCTTACGTGATAGCTCTTGGTCCGGCCTTCACGGGTTTTCTCGATCGTTCTTTTTTTCGGCCTCGTGTGCGCCTTGCAATGCGGGCAAACCACAACGAGGTTGCTCACATGGATAGGAGCGGGAATATCGGTTATTCCACCGCCACCGGTTTGCTTCGACTCTCTGCGGTGCTTTTTCATTATATTGATACCCTCGATCGTCACCCGCATTCTAACCGGGTCAACCTCGAGGACTTTTCCACTCGCTCCGCGATCCTTACCCGCAAGAACGTATACTTCATCGTCCTTTTTGATCCGAAGCTTCGTGGTCTGATCGGCTTTTCTTTTATTCCTTGTCGCAACCATTACAATTAATTTCCTTTCGTATCAAAGCACTTCTGGAGCCAGTGACACGATTTTCATGAACTTTTTTTCACGGAGTTCCCGGCCGACAGGGCCGAAAACACGCGTTCCAACAGGATTCTTGTCGTCCGGCCCGAGAATAACAGCCGCGTTGTCATCGAAACGAATCCTGCTGCCATCCGACCTCGATTGCTCCTTGTGCGTCCGTATAATGACAGCTTTAACCTTGCTGCCCTTTTTTACGGTGCCGTGCGGGATCGCCTTTTTGACAGTTGCTACTATGACATCACCGATTCGGGCGTATCGCCGGCCCGATCCACCAAGCACTCGTATACACAATATTTCTTTTGCGCCCGAGTTATCTGCAACTTTCAGGCGGCTTTCCTGCTGGATCATTGTCTCAAAGTCCTTTTATCCGATTCAGTCCGACTTTCAGTATTCGTCCCGGACTAACGCGCTTTTTCGAGAATCTCTACAAGACGCCAGCATTTACGCTTTGAAAGCGGTCTTGTCTCTTCCAGTAACACAACATCACCCACGCCGGCTTCTCCCTTGAAGTCATGGGCCAGGTATTTTTTGGTTCGCTTAATAACCTTGGTGTACAGCGGGTGCTTTTTCTTGCGGTCCACTGCAACAACTATGGTTTTATCCATCTTGTCCGATACCACCCGACCCTTGAGAGTACGGCGAACCGGTGCCTTGATATCCGTATTTTCTTTCGCTTCGTTCATATTTACCTCAGCGTATTCTAATCGATCTCTGTTTCGCGATTGTTTTCAGCCTTGCGATCTCACGCCTTACCTGGGTGAATCGCGCCGGTGATGATAACTGCGCTGTCGCGCCCTGGAAACGGAGATTGAACAACTCTTTCATGAGTCCCCTGTACTTTTCGTTAAGTTCCAGTTCATTCATATCCTTAATTTCTTCTATCTGATCTCTGGATTTCATCTCAGTCCATCTCCATTATTCCAATACCTATAAACGCTTCAAAAACCTGGTTTTCATCGGAAGCTTGTGTCCTGCCAGACGCATCGCTTCCTTCGCCATCACTTCCGTAACCCCACCGATCTCAAACATGACGGTCCCGGCTTTTACTACCGCGACCCAGTGGTCGGGATTCCCCTTACCTTTACCCATCCTGGTTTCAGCGGGCTTCGTGGTAATTGACAGGTGTGGGAAAATCCGGATCCAGACCTTGCCGCCACGCTTGATGTGACGGGTCATCGCGATACGAGCCGCCTCGATCTGCCTTGCCGTCAGCCAGTGTCCGCTAAGAGCCTGGAGTCCATATTGCCCGAATGAGATTTTGTTTCCCTTTCGGGCCACACCACGGGGAAATCTCCGGTGGACTTTTCTATGTTTCGTTCTTTTCGGTTGAAGCATCGCTCTGGTTCCTGGTTGAATTTTTAACTTTTGTAACCACCTAGGTTTGTTGGGAGATCACCACGATAAATCCAAACCTTGACTCCGATTATTCCATACGTCGTCCTGGCCATTTCATAGGCATAGTCGATATCGGCGCGAAGCGTATGAAGCGGTACCCGACCCTCGCGGAACGTTTCCATCCGCGCCATCTCTGAGCCATCGAGACGCCCCTTGATCCTTATTTTTACACCGAGTGCCTTGTTTTTCATGATCCGGCTGATTGTCTGTTTGCAAACACGCCTGAATCTTTTTCGCTGTTCGAGCTGCGTCGCGACAGACTGTGCATTGAGGGCCGCTGACAAATCCGGACGGTCCACCGACTGGATATTTATCAGCACCTGGCTTTTGACCATCTTCTGGAGTACTTTCCGTACTCGTTCGATATTGCTGCCGCCTGAGCCGATGATGATACCTGGCCTGGATGTGTAAATAACGATCTTTACACGGCCGGGATCGCGTTCGGTGATAATACGATCGACCGCACCGTTGCGGAACATCCTCTTCAGTTCCCTTCTTAAAATCAGGTCCTCATACAATACATCGGGGAAAACCTTCCTGGGAGCATACCAGTTCGCATCCCATTTCTTGGATATCCCGAGCCTGAAACCTGTTGGATGTACCTTCTGACCCATTATTCTTCTTCTCCCTTCGACCCGACAACAATAGTTACATGGCTGAGTTTCTTGTGGATCGGGAACGCGCGTCCCCTTGCCCTGGGTCGAAATCTCTTCATAATTGGTCCACCATCCGCCCATGCCTTCGTGACCACCAACTGCTCGATCGGGATCGAGTTATTATGATCGGCATTGGCAATTGCTGAATGGAGTGTTTTATATAAAACCTTTGCGTTAGGACTTGGCAGGTGATCCAGTATATTCAGAGCCTGCTGAGCGTCCTTTCCACGGATCAGTTTAAGCAGACGTCGGAATTTAAGCTCCGATCCGCGAACAAATTTGCTGGTAGCCTTAACTTCCATTCTTTACTCCTGACCGGACATAATCCGGTCCGTTTCATCATCCCTTCTTGCCAGACTTTACCCTGGCATGTTTTCCGCCGTGGCCGCGGAATATGCGGCTCGGGGCGAACTCGCCAAGTTTGTGACCGACCATCGACTCAGTGATGTAGATCGGCAGATGCTTACGGCCGTCATGAACCGCAATCGTGTGGCCGATGAACTCGGGAACGATCGTACAGGCACGTGCCCAGGTTCGGATTACTTTCTTCTCGCCACCGTTATTCATCAACTCAATCTTCTTGAACAGTTTGGCGTCGACATAAGGTCCTTTTTTACTCGATCTTGACATTGTTTTTCCTGTTTATTCCAGGTTCAAATTCTCCGTTAACTACTCCGTCCCTTACCGCGACGGCGGATAATAAACTTGTCGGTTGGATTGCGTTTGCTTCGGGTTCTGAAACCCTTGGCCTGTACACCCCATGGTGAACACGGTGGACGTCCTGAATTCGATTTTCCTTCGCCGCCGCCGTGAGGATGATCGCAGGGGTTCATGACTGTTCCCCTTACATGCGGTCTTTTCCCAAGCCATCGATTGCGTCCAGCCTTGCCTATTTCAATCGTCTCGTGAAGGAAATTCCCGACAACCCCTACAGTGGCACAACATTCGATGTTAAAACGCCTGAGTTCACCCGACGGCATCCTGATCTGCGCCCATTTGCCCTCTTTCGCAAGAAGCTGAGCGTTTATCCCGGCGCCTCGGGCGACTTTTCCACCCTGGCCGGGAATTAGTTCGATATTATGAATTTCAGTACCAAGCGGCAGCTTGTGCAGGGGAAGCGCATTTCCAACAGCGATCGGCGCATCGGGTCCCGCAACCACTTCATCACCGCGCTTGAGCCCTTCAGGAGCAAGGATATATCTCTTCTCCCCGTCTTTATAGAAAATCAGTGCGATATTCGCGCTCCGGCCGGGATCGTATTCAAGCCGCTTGACTATTCCGGGTACGCCTTGTTTATCACGAAGGAAATCAATCAGCCTGTTTTTCCTCTTGTGGCCGCCACCCCGGTGACGAAGCGTGATCCGACCATGGTTGTTCCTGCCGCCGGATTTACCCTTGCCGACAACAAGGATTTTCTCAGGTTTATTTTTCTTCTCCAGTTCCGGGTTCACAAGTGTCGTCATGAATCGCCTGGATGGAGTATATGGTTTGTATTTCTTAACTGGCATCGTCTATGCCGCCTTGTGGCGTAATTTTTCAAGTCAAATTAATTATCATCCCAAATCTTCATACAGCTCAGCGATTGTATCTCCGGACGCCAGGGTCACGACAGCTTTTTTCCAGTCCGGACGTTTGCCTTTTACACGTAAGTTGCGCGATTTGGATTTGCCCCGGAAATTGGCAGTATTGACCGAAATGACCCTGACATTAAACTGATCCTCTACCGCGGCCCTGATCTGGTCTTTCGACGCATGTTTATTCACGACGAACGTGTACTTCCCGTCCTGCGGGCCAAGGTTTGTTTTCTCCGTAACCAGTGGTCTGACCAGTACTCTGTAAGTTTCCATCTCGTTACACCTGCCATGTCTCGCGGACAGTCTCGAAAGCAGCTTCGTGCACCAAAACCGTATCGCAATTCAAAAGATCATATGTATTCAACCGGTCAGGCGTGAGAATCGAAACATGTGAAAGATTTCTGAGACTCTTCCTGACAATATCGAATTCACCATCGTTCGGAACCACGACAAGGAATTTACCTTCTCGATCAAGGGCTTCAATAAAAGCTTTTCCTTTCTTCGTGGATGGGTCCTTAAGTCCGAGATCGCCGAAAAGGAGCCAGTCGCCATCCTGAATCTTCGACCAGATAAGGTGTCGAAGGGCGGCTCTCCTCTCCTTCTTGTTCATGCCGATGGTAAAGTTCTTATTTTTCCTTGGACCGAACGCAACTCCACCGCCAACCCAGATGATCGAACGGATCGATCCCGCCCGTGCTCGACCGAGACCCTTCTGGCGGAACGGTTTGCGGCCGCCGCCCCGGACCTCGGAGCGGGTTTTCGTGTGAGCGACCGGCTGGCGCGCGTTGGCACGCTGTCTTTTAAGACTCCGGGCGATCAGTACCGTGTCCGGCTTGAAATCCTCGGGAATAGTATCAACGGTCACTTTACCTTTGGACTTCCCATCAATGCTGTATATGCTTAATTTAGACACTTTTTTCATTCCCATCACGCACCTTTAACAGGTCTCAGCCTGACCAGAATTCCGGTGGGTCCGGGTACCGAGCCTTTGACGGCGATAATTCCGCTATCCTCATCGAGAAGCATTATTTCAAGGTTTTTTACCGTCACCCGTTCATTACCCATATGTCCAGGATTTTTCTTGCCCTTGAAAACTCTCGCGGCATCGGTAGCTCCGGCCGACATGGGTTTCCTGTGGGTCTTGCTCGTTCCATGGCTGGCGGGTGCTCCGTGAAAACCGTACCGTTTCATAACACCGGTAAAACCACGGCCCTTGGATGTACCCGTCACGTCAATGATATCCCCGACTTTAAGGATGTCCCAGCCAAGTTGCTGGTTAACTTCGTAACCCGATGTATCATCGACAAGCATCTCGGTCAATCGCTTTCGTGGCTTGCCGTCGATTTTTTTCTGATGGCCAACCTCGGCCCGGGTGAGTTTGTGTCCCTCAACGGGATCCCATCCGACCTGAATGGCTGAATATTTATCCGGTCCGTCTTTCGATTTGACCTGGGTTACCGTCAATGGAATCAACTCTATGAAGGTAACCGGGATTCGTTTCCCGTCATCCTGGAAAATGTTTCCCATCTTTACTTTATGTCCTAAAAGTTCCAGCGCCATATCATTCTCACCTGGGTTGCCGACGCACCTCAAATAACGGCGGTATCAGGCTATTTTCAAATTTGTATCTCCGCGTCCACTCCACTCGGTAATTCCAATTGCGTCAATTGATCGACCGTTTCCTGTGTAGGCTTCTGAATGTCGATCATTCGCTTATGCACCCGGACCTCAAACTGCTCCCGCGATTTTTTATCTACGTGCGGCGACCGGTTTACACACACCCTGTGTATTTTCACGGGAAGTGGAACCGGTCCAACAACTTCGGCTCCCGACCGTCTCGCGGTCTCAACAATCTTCGCCGCTGATTTGTCCAGCAGATAATGATCGTATGCTTTTAATCGGATCCTTATTTTCTGTTTCGGTTTAGCCACTTTGGCTCTCCTCGATCTCTCTACTTTATTTCCTTATGGATCGTATGCCTTCTGAGATTCGGGTTGTACTTTTTCAATTCCAGACGTTCGGTAGTATTGCGGCGGTTTTTCGTCGTGGTGTAACGTGATGGCGTTGCCCCGATTTTCCTTGCTTCAGTGCATTCAAGGGTCACTACCATTCGAGCGCTCTTTTTACTTTTTCCACCTTTTTTCTTAGCCATATCGATACACCTCTGTCAGGCTGGAAAATTTCCGTCCTTTTATTCCTGGATTCTATCGACTACACCGGCGCCGACTGTGCGGCCGCCCTCACGGATCGCGAACCGGAGTCCTTCCTCCATCGCGATCGGCG
>CBDURU010000082.1:0-17083 GCA_965369865.1 uncultured bacterium
TTTGAGGGGCCACCGGTCAGATTTCGCTCAGTCTGATGTTTTGAGGGGCCACCGGAAATGTTGGAGTTTACGTTTAGTGTAGGTTTTGGGCATGGCAATTATGTAACGGTTGGGAAAGGCGAAAACTGACATGAAAAATGCGGATTTGGTTTGTTTATTCTGCAAGGTCTTCAAACATCGGCTGGAGTCCGTCCTGTATCGAGTATACGGTGGCCCCTCATAAAATCGGCCTGAGCGCCAGCGAAGGCAGATTTTAGAAGGGTTGTAGCAGACATAATTTAGAATAGAAGGTTTAGGGACCCTCCAAACATCCGACTTCGCTGGCGCTCAGTCGGATGTTTCGAGGGGCCACCGGTCAGATTTCGCTCAGTCTGATGTTTTGAGGGGCCACCGGTCAGATTTCGCTCAGTCTGATGTTTTGAGGGGCCACCGGTTAATAAGAAAACGACGGTCAAATAAATAAACCCGCGCTATATTAATAACAACACTCCCTTAACAACACTCCCTTAACAACACTCCCTTAACAACACTCCCTTGGTATGGCTTACCGATACACATCCTTCCTGTGGCCTACCTTAACTACCCAGACCGTTAAAACATCGTCCTGTATCGAGTATACGATTCGATATTTCCCCTGTCTTATTCGATACTGCTCCCTGCCGCTAAGTTTTTCGCATCCCGGTGGACGAGAATCACCGGCAAGACCCTTAATTATTTTCATGATCTTTCTGAGGTCCTTCCTGGGGATCTTACCAAGATCCTTCCGGACAGATTCCCGAAAAAAGATTTTATAAGAGGCCATCTTTCTTCAGCTTCTTTAACATGTCCCCATAACTGATAAGGCCTTCGCCGGCTCTTTCCTCGAATGCGGCAAGGTCTTCCGAGTCTTCGATCAGAATTTCTTTAATCGCGTTGTTGATGAGATCGGAAATCGAGGTGGAAGTTTCTGCAGCTTTTATTTTTAACGCCCTGTGGAGAGTTGGGTCAATGTACACCGTTGTACGTTTCACTTGTGTTGACATAATTTCACCTCACTGTTGTCATAACATTATAACATTATAACGTTTTTATGTCAAATCAGACATCGCGTCATTGTCCTCTGGTTCATCATCGATGTCTCATAGTTCGGCAACGCTAAAACGCCATCCAACAATCAAAATACCGCGGCTTCATGGATCAATTCGCCGGTATCGAAGCGTTCAAGTTTGAAAGCCGAAATATCCAGTGTCGATGTGACCCCATCAAGCAGAAGTTCGCTCATCGCGCATCCGACCGCCGGAGAGTGCATTAGCCCATGGCCGGAAAATCCGGTCGCGATGTACATTCCTTTCCCGACACCCGACGGTGAATCCGGAATTTCCCCGAGGATCGCGGAATGGTCAGGCGTCATCGCGTACGGACCCGCCCACGCGTCGATCACGACAGCTTCCTCGAGCCTCGGCATAATATGAATGAGGTCGGGGATGATATTCTCGAGAAAGTCCCAGTCAGGCTCCTCATTGTGGCCGGGAAGCTCATCGGGATTGATTTTCAGGAAAATAATGCCGCCCGACTCAGGACGGAAATGTGTCCCGGTGCAGACATCGAACGTAAACGGCGCTGTTTTCGGGAACCATGGCAGAGGTCCGGAAATATAAAGGGTTCTCCTGTATGGTTCAACCGGCACATTCACGCCGCATTTCTCCATGAATTCACCCGACCACGATCCTGTCGCGACCAGGATTTTCTGAGCATTGATATCTCCATGCGCTGTTTTAACAATAAAATTGAAATTTGATTTGCTGTCGATTCCAGTAACTTCGCAGTCGGTGAAAATCCGGACGCCCATATTCCGGATCGAACTGTCAAGGCCGTTGACAATGTCACCCGGATCGACTACCCCATCCTCCGGCGAGAAATTCCCACCGAGGACATCATCGATATTATAATCTGGCAGGATCTCTTTGATCTCATCGGCGGTGACATGATGTACCACGTCCACTCCCTGCTTTTTCTGGAGCGCCATCGAATTATCAAGGGCCATGAGTTTCTCTTCCGATCGCGCAACAAAAAGGTAGCCGTATTCAAGGTACTGAAAATCGGGATTGATCTCAGGCGTGAATCGTCGACGGTAAAAATCCTGAGAATATTTGGACATCCCGACATTTGCCTCGGTTGTAAACTGTGCACGGACGCCGCCCGCCGATTTCTGGGTAGCGCCTGCCCCGAGCAGCGACCGCATATCAAGGATGGCAATATCAGTCTCACCACGGGTAGCGCATTCCCACGCGGTGATAAGGCCCATCACACCGCCACCGACAATTACGATCTTCGCATCTCCAGGTAAATTAATCACGGTAACATTGTAATCGAAAATACGTGCCGACCGCATCCAGCAGACAAGAAAGTATCCCGGGATGGTAATTAAAAAGGCTTTGGGCTAAAATACTCATACTTAAATTCAGGCAGATCAAGGGGATGACGGCTTATTAATATCAGGGACAAAATCACAATCATCAAGGGCGACATTATCCGGCAGGACACGGAAGCCATCGTAAACGCGGCCAACACGGATTTGATTCTCGGCAGCGGGGTGGCCGGTGCGATTCGTCAAGCGGACGATGGCACAATCCAGGCGGAATGCAATCGTATAGGCAGGATCCGTCTTGGCGGTGCCGCAATAACTTCCGGCGGTGCGACCGGAATCAGATATGTAATCCATGCGGCCGGGATGCATCAGGGTAGTTCGGCATCGGTGGACAGTGTCCGAATGGCGGTCCGGAACAGCCTTAAAAAAGCGAAGGGTAAGGAAATCAAGTCGGTTTCATTCCCTGCAATCGGAGCGGGGATCGGGGGTGTATCGATGGAAATATGTGCTGAAGTGTCAATTGAGGAGGTCAGGAACCACCTGGCAGGTGAGACCAGTTTGAAAGAGGTCAGGTTCGTGCTTTTCGACAAAGAGGCGTTGAAGATATTTGAAGATATTTACGAGAAATTACTGCCATCGGGTGATTGAGACCAATACCGTTAAACAAAAATTGATTGGGCGTATTGAGAATTGAGGGGGACACCTGCTTTTCGACGGGCGAAAAGAGATGTCCCCGATTCGCGAGGCTGGAGCTCCGCGGTCCTAAAAGAAGTTTTATTTACTAAAATTTGTCTGAGTGCTAATGTAAAAAAACCCCCGGACAGGCCGGGGTTCTTGTGATTATTATCAATTCTCATTTATTCAATTGAATAAGGCCAGATTACGATATCATCGAGGATCCAGCTGCGGAATCCATTGTAAAGCGCGTCACGAGTATCGAAGTCGAACCTGAGCCAGATTTCAGAGTTCCCACCATAGCTGGAGATATCGATAACCGAAGGTGACCAGATCGCGGCCTGATGGAAACCCGCAGAAGTGTAGGCTTTTGCCGAGTTACCGGTGTCAGGGATCGGTTCAGCGAGCGGATTCAGACGATCAAGGCGATTCCAGTGAAGGTCATCCGTAGAAATCAGGATGTCCAGGGCATCATACTGGATTGATGGGTCGACAGCTTCAATCTCCCACCAGCTCTGGAGGGCCAGAGTCAACTCGGAATATCCGCTGAGATCGATCGGGCCGGTCTTCGCCCAGCCCGCATTATAACCGTTGGAACTGTAGCCGCCAGCCATGGTGGAGCCATTCCATTCATCGATAAACGATCCAGAGTGAGTTGTTCCGGTTTCGTCCAGCTCCTCACCGTACCATAAGTATTGATGTCCTTCGTATGGGTCGGGCAAATAACCATCAGACAGGTCATCCGGGGGGAGCAGGCATATGCCATTAGTGTAGAAAATGTCCTGAACCGGATTCGAAATCGGATCGTAAACCCGCCAGAGGATATCACTGTTGCGAGGAGTGTTGTGATAACTCGTGGTCCCATCTCCAGGCCATGACATGCTGGTGCAGCTCTGGAAAGTCCAATCATGCTGTGTTCCAACGTTACTGGGGCCTGCTTCGAATGTCTCGCGCCAGACAGCATCGGCGGTTAATGGTGTCAGGTCGAAATCCACCTGTGGGGTGCTCTTGTCCTTCTGGCTTGGAATGTCAAAGAGATCTTCAGGGAGATAATCCGGGTGGTAAGCGTGAACTATCCAGTTACTCTGCTGGAATGTGGGGATAGCATAGAAACAGTAATGACCGTTCGCATCTGTTACCCTGGCCTGGATAACACCGCCTGTTTGCGGGCCGCCATCCAGTGTTGCCTGTGCACCGACGATCGGTTCGCCACCCTGGTTACTGCGTATGTGGCCGGAGATGGATGCCAAAGCCTCATCTGGATCATCAAGATACTTAGGCGCCAATCCGAAACAGATGTATACAACAGTGTCAGCCGGGACAATCGCGTCGTACAAGGTGTCCTGTGCGAAATATGAGCTTTGGATAGCCTGAACGTTATACGTTCCTGGAACGACAGTAGCGAAGTAGGTGCCATCCGTGATATTTATCGGCAGAGGACTTCCACCACCGCTTGTATTCGTAATATTCACAACTGAGCCGCTAATTGGCTGTTTAGTAAGTGCGTTGAACACCTCACCGGCGAGCGCACTGTCGCCGCCCGGGTCTGCGAATATCCTCGCGTAGTCGTTCAACGGTATTGGTTCAGCTACGATATCTTCGGTGTAAGCCTCGATAAGGACCGGTGTAAGACCGGACCCGCCGCCGAACATGTTCTGGAAAGTCGCGGAATAGCTGATACCATGGTCGCCGACCGTACTGCCGGGGGTCATCAGGATATCGGCGCCGGGAAGTGAAAAAATACCTCCGGTTCGGAGCCAGATTTCACCGTGGTCATCCTGGGAGTCGTGGACCACAAGGTCGACCGTAACCTCGCCCCCGCCGCCCGGAGGGAATTCACCCGTGATCTCGATATCGGAAATCATGTAAGGTTCCATGCACCGTGCCGGGAAACTGCACTCCAGGACATACCTTATCGGGTTTGGATTCTGGGCGACATACAGGTCGAAGAAATCGATATAATTCGCTGCGGGGAAGAACGCACGATTGGGGTTCTGTTTCGCGATGGCTCGGAAGGGACTCGGGATTTCAGCGGGATTGAACAGCTTTGTGAAGTTATCCGGATCGACCATGTCATAAGTGCCGGAACCATCAAGCTCGATAATAAACCTGACATCATATACGATCTTGTTAGCTGGGTTCATAGTATGCATTTCAATGTTAAATATCCTGGTATTCGGGTCCCAGTTCTTAACAATGAATGAGAGACAGGCAGGACACCATTGCTGAATCCAGGTAACGTCGAGGTGGATATCTGCGGTCCGATTCGGGACCACTTCGATTGTCATGTCTTCCTCATTCAGGATGAGGACACCGGTTCCCAGAATACCAAAGGACCCGGAGTGGGCCTGTTTTTCAATGTCGGAGGGTGCATTCTCAGTAGTAGAATCAGATCCTGTTTCAGGGGTTACCGGATTCCCACCCCCACTTGAACAACCGAAAATCAGGACTAAAACAAATCCGAGAATAAGCATGTTCCAGGTACCGATCATAAGCCTATTCATATAGAACCTCCTTGCCGAGCTGATTGCATGAATAAAACAGCACGAGCAAATTGTTGTCTTTAAGTTGATTTTTATTAAATTTAATCAGACCTTCCAGGCCTGTGATATTGTGCGTTAGAATCTCTATATTCTTGAGATGAAAGGAACACTTACCGGTGGGGGACCGCCAGTAATCCTTATTTATGAGTATATTGGACGATCCTTAAAAAATCAAGGCACAGATTCTACAAATATTCACGTAAAAAACGTGTTATTTTTATTGCCTTTATTCAGGAATGTTCTGACGTAACGCTTCGTACAGGGCTATGGCAACCGTATTTGACAGGTTTAAACTCCGGCGGTTTTCGAGCATAGGGATCGTCACCACGACACCCCGATCCGATTCCAGTAAGCTCCCAGGCAAGCCCGTTCGTTCGGATCCGAAAACCAGCAAATCACCGGGATCGAATTTAACATCCCAGTAACTCTTCCTCCCCTTAGTCGAAAAGAACCACATCCTGCGCCCGTCCATTTCTGTCTTGAAATCCTCCCAGCATTTGTGAACACGAACGTCAGCATGCTCCCAGTAGTCAAGCCCGGCGCGCTTTGCCAGACGGTCATCGAGCCTGAAACCAAGTGTCCCGACAAGGTGAAGAGGACAGCCGGAACACGCACATGTCCTGGCGATACTGCCGACATTTAACGGTATTTCCGGTTCGAACAGCACAATTTCAAACGGGTGGACATCACGCTTCGATAGCCTGGGAGATTTTGATGGCGATTCAGTCATACAAGGGTTTTACCGTTTATACCTCCCAAGATAGTTAATCTTATCATCCTCTATCATATCGGAGGCCTCGAGTAATGGCAGGATTTCAGGCGGGAGCACCAACAGAGTTGAGATATCATCGGGTGATAACCATCTCGCGTCACCGATCCCCTCCTCGTAATTCACCTTGAAATTATCATTGCGCTCAAGTTTTCCGGTAAAAAAGAAATCAACGACATGCCGTCCGGGGATAATAAATTCACCAATCGCGACGAGACGATCAACCCGACATCCAACACCAAGCTCCTCCATGATCTCCCGCTCGAGGGATTTCTCGATTGGTTCCCCCCTGTCGACCCCGCCACCAGGGAGCACCCAGTAATTTCCATGATCCCTCAGATGCTGGAGCATGAGGATTTTGCCATTATCGCGGGCGATCAATGCAACCCGCAGCCTGGGATTTTTGAATTCTTTGGTCATAAGTCGGTATTGAAAACCAGGTCCGGCCGGTTCTGAGAGATAGAATTTGATTTTAATCTTAGCACAGCATTGGATATACTTTCTAATGGACATCAAGATGGTTATAGAAGAGCCAGATATGGTAGCTGTGTCTCCGGCGACATACTTTATAAGGACATTCGGGTGCCAGATGAATGTCGCGGACAGCCTAATATACGCGAGGGTTCTCGAATCGCTTGGATTTATCAAGAGTGAAACCGAAGAAGAAGCCGATGTCCTGGTGATAAACACATGCAGCGTACGGAATAAAGCCGAGGAAAAAGCTATCAGCTACGTTGGGTCGGTTTCGAAGAAAAGGTTGGATCACAGAGCGGGAATGAAGAATCAAAATCGAGGCGGCATAGTTTTTGTCGGATGCATGGCGACTGTAAGGGGCGATGAGATGCTGTCGAGATTCCGGGATGTAAAGGCTATTGTCCCTGCGAAGGAGCTTGATGCTTTTGAAGATCGGATTTTATCTACTTTCCCCGATCTGGCGCGTCAACATGTTGAGGTAAAAGAACTCCCCCTGCTGAGGCCAGAGGAGAAATATGAACGTTTCGTGCCGATTGTCAGGGGATGCATAAACCGCTGCACATATTGTATCGTCCCCCTTGCCCGCGGAGGGAGAATCAATAGCCGTAACCCATCTGAAATTTTCAGTGAAGTGGAAAGCCTGATCGGGTCCGGGGTGAAATCGATCACTTTTCTGGGCCAGAATGTATGTTCTTACGGGACCGAATCCCCACCCGGCTGGGATAAATTTCCCGATGGTTACGGAATTGTGCATCTGTTGTCGGATATCCGCGACAGGTTCGGTAAATCCGGCGCCTGGTTTAAATTTCTGACGAGCCACCCTCGTGATGTGGATGAAAAACTGATCGAAGTTGTCGCCGTCCATGAATCATTCTCAAAGCATTTTCATCTGCCGCTCCAGGCTGGCGATGACGGGATTCTGAAACGTATGGCAAGGGGCTACAGTTCGGAAAAATACCTCGATCTGATCGAAATGGTCCGAACCAGGATTCCCGACGCCAGGATAACGACGGACCTGATTGTCGGATTTCCGGGAGAAGATGAAAAGGCATTCGAAAAAACACTTGAAATGGTAAAGGTAATCAGGTTCGACGCGGCTTTTACTTTTCTCTATTCACCGCGAGCTGAAACCCCTGCAGAAAAATGGGCCGATCCGGTGCCGATTGAAATAAAAAAACGCAGGCTCCAGGAATTGATCCAGGTGCAGAATCAAATCACAATGGAAAAAGCGACTCTAAAAGTGGGTGAGGAACGTAATGTGCTCGTTGGGGGTCCCGCGAAAAGGCGGGATAACATGGTGGCCGGTCGAACCAGGGACGAGGAAGTGGTGGTCTTAAAGGGAAACGAAAATGATTATGGAAATTTTATAAGAGTGCGATTGGTCGAAGCGAAACAGAGGTCTTTTAGCGGTGAGAGAATCGAATATGAAACGGGTTGAAAGATCGCAGATTTACAGCTATGAACTCCGGTTACTGATATAATTGATATAATTGATTTAATAAAGGCCCATCAATCAGCCTTCATCCTGATGCTACTAACCCGGTTCGACATATCAGCAAAACGATTCAACCCATTATGGCTGATAGTGGGCGCAATTATCGGACGCGCGATCGGACTGATCGCGGGACTCAATTTCCAGCAATGGTATTTCGCCACTACCGGACCGCTTGTCGGGTGGCAGATATTTGGGATCATCTTTTTCGCGCTTCTCTTTTCATTCCTGATGACATCAAATGCCGGTTTGAATCTGAAATTCGCACTGCTTGGACTTGGAGCCGCGTTCGCGATAGTGCTGTACGGCGGCGAGATATGGGCAATGTTCCAGGCCGGACGTTCGCCCGCATGGTTCACAGGCATGACGACATCCGAGGGGATCTTTTTCGAATGGCTTCTCATTCACGCTACATGGATAGGCGGGATCGTGGGGATGATCGTTGGATTAATCGTTCAGAAAAAATTAACAGCGGTAAAAATCGCAACTCCGGATTCTCAAAATTCAACCCCTGATAGCACCAAAACAACAGCCGTATCCGATTCCAGGGACATTACCGGTGAAAACGAACAGGACTGAAACGCTCGTTTCGTTTGTAACTGTAGCCCTTATCGGGATCGTTTACCTTCGCTTCCTGAACCACAGGTATTTTGTCGATGGGTTGAATGTGGCATGGATTCTTGAAACTCAAGACAATTTATTCATCCATCCTCATCACCCGCTCTTCCCGCTTTTATTACAAGTGTTATATAAATTAATCGGTGGAGACAGCAGCGGGGTCGATTCTCTCGGCCTGATCGTAATCTGGTCGGTCCTGTCTGGCGTGCTGGCAATCTGGGGACTGCAGCATATTTTAAAGACAATCGGTCTGCCGCGCCCCGCGATTATTTTTTCAATTCTCCTGTTCGCGTTTTCGAACGCTACCTGGTATTTCAGCTCAACCCCTAACCAATACACAACCGCCCTTGCGATGCATGTTTTCACTGTAATTTACCTCGTACCAGTCATAACCGGTAGAGCGGTCCTGACACCGAGAACCGCAATAATAATCGGAATATTAACAGGGCTTTCGATTCTCTCTCATCAGATTAACGCGTTGTTACTGATCCCGGTTTTTTATATCGGCTGGACATCAGGGGACAGGTTGAAGAACACAGGAATTTCTATTGGATCAGTGGTTTTGATTGCAGTTCTTTTTACAATATTTTCCGGAATCGCTTTCGAAGGAGTCCGGTCATTTTCCGATTTCATTTCATGGCAGAAGTCATATGTCGTACGCTCGATGTACTGGGCTGAAGGCCCGGTTGATTCTATAACCCGTTCATTCAGGGGGATGATCGAGCTCCATCTCGCGCATGTTTTTCATCTTGAAGGATTATTTGGAAACTGGAATGACAGCTCCGGGTCTTCCACATGGTACTGGAGATTAATTCTCCGGTTCGCCCAGGCTTACACACTGATTTTCATTGGTTATGAAACGGTAAAATCACTGTTGGAATGGATTAAAGCCCGTCCACGCCTCTCGATTCAGACACTCGGACTTTTATGCGCCATGCCATTTTTTATTTTCTCATTTTTCTTTACACCCGACTCCACTAATTACCGCCTCTTCTACCTCCCCGGATTCATCCTTTTTCTTGCCCCGGCACTGGTGAGGCATTTTCAACTTGAGAAATTTGAAATAAAAAAAGCGTGGCCGCTCGTACTTTTGATAATCGCGCTGTTCACAACCAATTTTTCGGTAAAATTCCTGCCCGAATCCGATCCGTCGAAGAACCCTTTCATTGCCGAAGCCGGGTTGATCGCGGAGTGGGTCGGGACAGGGGATTTGCTGGTCTATTCGGGAGCAGGGGAGGATTATTTCCGGATGCATTACATGAGGTATTTTACGCTTGCCGATGTGGCAATCCTACCCGAATTAATCGACGCGATCCGTAACAATCCAGAGGACCTTGTGGCCGATATCAAAAATCGCGATGTGAATGGGAACGTGATATATATTCACGAGGACGCGCTATATTCTGTGGAGGATGTGGAATGGTTGAATGAGTTGTACGGAACCGATATCGGGCAAAAGGAGTTCCTTGAGTTCATTTCTGAATACATTGTGGTTATAAGGAGCATCGAGGTCAATGAGAAGGATTACATACTGGTAGCGCCGTATGTTGAGGACGTTGAAGAAGAATTTCCGGGAGAAGAATTTGAAGCGGAAGCGGAATCCAATTGACCCGGACGTACCCCTTGTGGGAAAATGAATGCTATGCCATCGAGTGTCCGTATACTTGGAATCGATCCCGGTTTGTCCCGATGCGGATACGCCGTGATCGATTATGATGGCAGGACACCCGACCCGGTTGAATACGGGCTGATCAAAACCAGTCCTAAAGATGAAACCACCAAGCGACTGGGCGAAATTTATAAGGAGATCGGTCGGGTGATCGATGAATTCAAACCGGATGAATTCGCAATCGAAAGGGTTTATTTTCATCGCAATGTGTCAACGGCAATCGATGTCGCGATGGTGATGGGAGCCTTGATCTCCCTGGCTGTCGAGCGTGGATTGATCGCCAGGCAATATACTCCTCTCCAGATTAAAAGAGCGATTACAGGTGCAGGCCGGGCAAGTAAAGACCAGGTCCAGAAGATGATCCAGATTCTCTACAAGCTGGAGGAAATTCCGAAACCCGCCGATGTCGCCGATGCACTCGCTGCCGCTTTAACACACGCGCATATGAGAAACTACCCCGAGGAACGGTCGGTAGGATAGGGTGAACATTATGTATGCATTCATTGAGGGAGAAATAATCGAAAAGTCCGACGACTCCATCGTGATCCGTCCGGACGGGACGGGACTCGGACTTGAGATCAGGGTCGCGCCGAGAACCTCGTTTGAGCTTCCGGGTGTGGGGCAATCTACGAGAATTTACACATCGTTCCAGGTCAAGGAAGATTCCCAGACGCTTTTCGGCTTTGGAAGTATTCCCGAGAAGGAAATTTTCGAGGTTTTACTAAAAATCAGCGGGGTCGGAGGGAAAACCGCCCTGGCGATACTTGACCTTCCGAGGGATCGAATAGTGGAAGCGATCGCTGCCGGTGATTCAGCGGTGTTGACCCGTGTAAATGGGGTTGGCGCTAAAACGGCTGCGCGGATTGTCCTGGAACTTAAGGACAAATTCGCCGAAGAACTCATGGAAGAATGGGCGGGGGACATCATCCCGGCCGGATTGGAAAGCGGGGCGGGTGCTGGAAAGGAATTTTCAGAGGCGGTCGAAGCCCTGGTGGAACTCGGATATCATCGTACCGACGCCAGAACAGCGGTCCGCCGGGCACGGGGGACTATTGGGGATGAAGTTTCCGCTGAGGAGCTTCTGAGGTATGTGCTCCAGCATGCCGGGTGAGGGGAACATGTCCAGTGGCGATATATCACCTGGGAAAAAATTCTGGGCAAACTCCGATTTACTACCAATCCTGATTATCATTGTGTGGGCTGTAATCCAGATGTACCCGTTCACACTGGGCGGAAAAGCAATGATGCCCGATACATGGAAATCGATTCATCCATGGGCGCGCGGGATCGACCTTGAAGAGAACCAGACCAATATTTTCGATACCGTGCTTGAATACAATACCTGGTACCAGTACTCCCAGGAGTCGCTCCGTGAAGGAAGGGTCCCGCACTGGAACCCGTGGCAGTTCTCCGGGGCGCCGCTCTACGCCAACCGCTTGATCCCCTATTTTTTCCCTCCCTTTATAATTGCCGAACTTATCGCGAGTCCGCACCGGATTGTGGGGATGTTCCAGTTATTCAACCTGATCCTGTCGGGCATGGGGATGTATTTCCTTTTCAAACGATGGAAGCTCAGGAAGGAGGTTTCGGTCGCGAGCGCGGTTCTATGGATGACGAGCGGTGCGCATTTCCTTCCATTCCCACCCCAACTTCTCGGCGCTATCGGGTTCCCGTGGCTCCTGTGGGCACTCGAGGGATTCATTGAAAAACCATCGGCGAAATATATCGGGATCGCGGGATTCATCCTGGGCATGATCCTCATGACCGGCTACCCGATCACGATTATCCATTTCAGTTACTTCATTGTGATTTATTTTATCGGACGATGGATTATGCGCAGGCGGACGGGTGAAGGACGTCTTCACTGGACTATTCCACTGCTTGTTCTGGTAGCTGTTTACGTGATCGGGTTCGGAGTGTCGGCAATTTCGACTGTCCCCACCATAAATTACTCTCAGGAGACAGTTCGGAAGATCGCCGGTTTCACTGACCGCGCGTCTGAACCGGATATAAGACTGTTGATCACATCTCCCGAGGAAATCGGCCACGATCCGATACTGGAGCGATTCGGGGATCGGACGGATACGCTCCTCCCGATCAACGGACGAGGCACGGCGCATGCATGGAAATACGGGGGCATTATCGTTTATTTTCTTGGGCTGATCGGAATTTTCTCTCTCAGGCCAAGGGCGATACTTCTCGCGATACCCGGCCTCCTGTTCGCAATTTTGATCTGGCAACCGGAAATTCAAATCGCCCTTCTCGATTTTCTGCCCGGATGGCGTGTCAGTATAATCCCGCCGATCCAGGTGTTGAATCTTATAATGTACCTCTTAGCGGCAATCGGACTCGATTCGTTCTTAGGTGAAAAATACAGTCTGAAAACTCCAGCGAAAATCCTGACGATAATTTTCGCCGGATTCTGTATCTGGTTCACATACCGGTTTCTCAAAGTCGCGCCTGTAATTAATCTCCCGATCCTGAATGAGGCCGCCGACCCGAACCTGCTCGCGTACAGCGGATTTCACAGGTTTTATCTTGTAGCATTCATATTTCTGTCATTGTTGATTACGATCGGGATTTTCGTGTCGCGTAAATTCAAACTCCTGATGTGGGGGACAACAGTTGGAGTGCTCGTATTCTCCCTGACAACGTTCTGGTATCTGCAGCCTGTTTATTCCGAAAAAAATTACACTCCCGAAACACCGTTCACCGTTTGGGTGGATGAGAATATGACTGTCGATATCAGTGAAGCCGGGGGCGGGAACAGGGTCGCGCGATGGGCGTTGCTCGATACGCCTTTCAATCCCGACAAGAAACAGAAAAGCCCGTTTATCCCGAACCTCCATATTCCGTACAGGCTTCTGGATGTCGGCGGATACGATTCGCTGGTCCCAAGGCGGTTTATAGAATACTGCACGCTGTTTGAGGATTCGTTCATGAGTTACCGGGCATTGATGGCATTCGAGGCGCCATCGACTATGTATCATCCAGCTTTCAGGAAAATGGGAATCCGCTGGATCATCTCGCTCGGTGAGTTACCGGATGAATCGCAGGAGGGATGTACACTGAGATGGGACGATCGCTACGACGGCGACCAGGACGGTACGGACGATATGAAGGATTTTATCCAGGTGTGGGAGGTCGATGAGCCGGAACCGAGAGCGTTTCTGACAAGACGGATTGCGTATGCAAGCGATGCGGATGACAGTCCGCTCGTGCAGTCCGCAAACTGGGCCGCCCGGAGAATAAATGTCGTGGTAGTTGAAAATCCGGAACAGGAGAACCGCACTCCTGCATTTCCTGAAGATTTTGAAACAGAGGATGAGATTGAATTCTCTATCGGTGATATTGAATTCACGCATGATGATCCTGAATATCTTTCGATAGATGTCAACGCTCCTGAAGACTGCTACCTGGTCCTTCGCGATGGGTGGTTTCCTGAATGGGAAGCATGGCTGGATGGTGCGGAAACTGAAATTTACCCGGCCGATTACGCGTTCCGGGCGGTTTTCGTTCCAGCGGGGGAACATACGATCGAGTTCAGGTATGTTCCACGGAGTTTCTACCTGGGAATATGGATCTCTGTCTGTACGCTGGCTATAATTTTCTTACTTGTGTTTCCATATATACCAGGTATTAACCATTTTTGGCCACTGCGGATTGATCTACAGGTTTCCGGATGATTATGATTCAAGTGAGAAATGAAAAAAACCGTAGAACAGCACGGCAGTGCGTCTTCCACCTTAAAACAATCCATTCGATGCACTGCCATTCGACGCACTGCCATTCGACGCACTGCCGTGCTGTTCTACGGTTTGTCGTTTTTTCGAGGGCTAAAAATGATTAATTTTTCGTATAGTAGGATGCAAGGTCGGAAGGGAAATTAAAACCAGAATAACCAATCAGGTTGGAATTCAACCACGTTTGGGCCAGGGAAGGTCGGGACAGACCTTGCAGTATACATCGACCGTCGCCCACATTGAATTTTCGATAGTCAGGTTTGTTAAAATTCGCCCGGCGATAATTTCGACCTTTCCATGCGTACTTTCAGGATCATTCAGGACTTCCAGAATTTTATCAGCAAGCGCTTTTGGATCATTGATGGGGATGAGAAAATCCTCAAATTCATCGCCAAGAAATTCAGCTACACCGCATCCATATGTCGAAATAACCGGAGTACCGGACACGATTCCTTCTATTACTACCCGTCCAAATGCTTCAGCGATCCGAGACGGCATCGCGACACAATCCGCAGCGGCGTAAACGACGGGCATATTTCCCATGTGACCAGCAAATTTAACCCGGTCATGGAGATTAAGGTTTCCCGCGATCAATTTAAGCTCGTCGAGGTATTTTTCTTTCCTCCCGTGTGCCGAACCGACGAAAACACAGTACGGTTTTGGATCGGGCATCATGGCAAGGGCTTCGATAAGCAAATCCCATCCCTTCAAACGTGTAATGCGTCCCACCCCAACAATAAGTTGAGAGTCCGGCGGAATACCCCATTCTTCACGTAAACGGGTTCCCGCCCCGGAATCCGGAGTTGCGAAGTCGGCTTTTGAAAATCCCCTGGGAACGACGGCAATTCTATGTGAATCACAACCGAGAGAGATCATGTGGTCGCGAATCATGCCGGATGTCGCAATTACACGTTCTCCCCGGCACATCACGCGTGAATACCAGAACGGTTCGTAGTACGCCTGCGCCTCGATTACTAATGGGGGTGTATGGGAATCACCTTTCCGTGTCGCGAGATGCGCGACCCAGGCCGGTACCCTTGAATGCGCACATACAAGATGGATCCCTTCTTGAGCAATAATTCTGGTTAATTTTCTCGCGCAGGAAATAATTGAAAAGGGATTTTTATTGTGTACTGGAAGCTCAATATGCTTAATCCCCGCTTTGTTGAGCCTGTCGAGCCATATCCCGCCTGCACTTACGACAATCGAGGTTACCCCGTGATTTCCGAGCCAGGTCACCTTCTCGATAACGCCACGCTCAAGCCCGCCTTCTTTAAGTTCGGGAAGAAGATGGAGAGTTCGGATATGGGACGAATCCTGCATCGCGGGATATTCTACCTTAAAATCATGAAAGAATGGTTTGTAATAGCTGGCTTGGGATTGCCTCCTTGATGGAGGAAGTTAAAGCGGGTATCATACGTTCTCGATTCAGTATCCCGGATATATTGCGAGAATGTAAAATAAATTATCACTTTTGAGGTTTGAAAATGACTACTCTTCCCGAAAACACAAATGGACCTTATTTAACAAAGTTGGAAATCCCGAAAGTTGTAGACCTGTCGGATATCAGCGTCCGGGACGGTCTTCAATCCCTGGAGACTATCGTATCGACCGACGATAAAGTCAGGTTCCTGGAGGGGCTTATCCTTACCGGTTTTAAAAGGGTTGAGGTGGCCAATTATGGGCATCCGAAACTTATGCCTTTGTTTAACGATATTGATGAAGTCTTCAAGCGCCTTCTAAACAGCGAGAAAGTCGGGCATTTGTTGAAGCAAAACAAAAGCGGTGAAGAAATTGAAAAAGGGGATTTTGTCGAATTAACGGCAATTACAATAACCAGGAAAGCTGTTGACAGGGCAATCGAAGCGCGTTTGAAAGGCCATGGTCCCGACAGGATACTTCAGATGGTCTCAACATGCGCAAAACATCATAAAGCAAATTCGGGAATGGAACTTGACGATCACTGGGAGATGTCGGAGGCAAGCATCAAGGTTGCGCACGATGCCGGAATCCTGGTAAACGGCACTGTAAGCACTATCTGGGGAAGCCCGTTTAAGGACTTCGTTCCGTCGCTGGATAAGGCAATTGAAAATGTCAAAAGATACCTTGATATCGGCGCCGATGACATCGAGCATGCGGATCACGACGGGTCACTGACCGATTATAATGACGCGTACAAGTATTTCAGCATGGTGACCGATCCGGAGATTATGGGTAAGGGTCCGGACGGGAGAGATTATTCCGATCCCAAACTGCATGTCGCTCATTTTCACACAAAGAACATGGACGAGGGATTAAGGAATGTAATAGCCGCGTTAAAGGCCGGGATAATTCGTTTCGAATCAGCATTGTCGGGAATCGGTGGGGAGCCGGCGAATAAGATCGACGGCGAGATGATCCCCGGGAGAAGGCCGTATTACTCGACTCATTTCAATCATGGACTTGTTTCAACTGAAGATGTTGTCGATATAATGCACCGGCTGGATATTGAAACGGGGATTGACACGTCCCGACTTGACGATGTGTCAAAAGCCTTTAAGGAAAGGCTTGAGGAATTTAACGAAAGCCAGAGAAATCTGGATGAAGAAGAAATGCGCTGCCGTTCGTTCATGATTAACAACGGTGAACTGCCGGCATCGGTAACAGATTTATTGGAATCCGGATAGATGAAAAAACGATAAACTGTAGAACAGCACGGCAGTGCGTCGAAAGGATTGTTATAAGGTGGAAGACGCACTGCCGTGCTGTTCTAC
>CBDURU010000083.1:0-17069 GCA_965369865.1 uncultured bacterium
GATGCGTCGTACTCCCCTGCCAGTCATAGACATCGATGAGAAGCTTCGTTTGTCCTCCAAAGTCGGTCAGGCCATTAACAGGCTCCTCAGTTACAACAACCTTCCATGGCTCGGTGCAATTTGCGTTTATATCAAAATCGGTCAGCGGATCATCAACCGGTGATGTGATAGGTGGCAATCTGCTAACGTCGACCGCGTAACCGATCACAAAAGACCCGGTTGGAAGTTGCAGTGAAAATGTCTGCACATCGGACGATCCGGCATAAAACGCGTTACGATTATTCAATGGATCGTCGGTCATAAAATATTTATATCCATTGATGTCCGAATCCGGGATCACCCACGTTGCCAGTTCTCCGGGGAAATATTTTTGGAAATCTCCGGCAGGTGCCGTGACGGTTGACCCATTGTACAAGGCTGTGTAACCATCAGGATTGAGAACCGCGCCATCGCCGAGAGTCGGATCGGAAGTTGATTTTCCACAGATCGGAAACTCATGGCTCCCATTGAACATAATTATCCCCCTTACATCGAAAACTGACATATCCAGGTCAGTCCATGGATGTTCGATAAGAATATCTATATTCAGTTTATCAGGTTCAGGGAAATCGAATCCGACGACCCTGAAGCAGTCTGCACATGGGCTTACTTCGAGAAACTTCAGTACGTTAAGGTGAAATTCTCCCTCACGTACCGGGATAACCTCAAATTGAGAACCGTCAGGATGGTTCGGGTCGACGAAAATGTAACCGTATTGCATGAGGTAATGTCCGGCACCATCAGAATTCGCGTCCGTTTCTTCTCTGACTGTCAAATCTGGCGAAGAATCAGAATTATCCGGAGAAACCGGTTGAGTCGAATTTCCTGCACAACCGCATATGAATATCCCTGCGATTAAAATCAAAAAAATGCTTCGCTGTGAAAAGCCCATTAGTATTACCTCCCTGAACTAACTGTTAACAAAGAAAATTATATTTCTGAATTACCATGCTTTGATAATAAGTATACCTTATATTGGGAAAATAGGAAGTAGCCCGGAAATGCACTTTCCGGGTTCCACTAATAAATCTCTCGATGCCTTGTCGCAGTGATTCATTCTCCAGTCCCTATTTTTTCATTATACCATGCGCCAATCACCCTAAAACATGTCCTAATAGCTCGTAGCCCGGATATGCACTTTCCGGGTTCCATTAATAATTTTCTCGATGCCTTGTCGCCGTGAATCATTCTCCAGTCCCTATTTTTCCATTATACCATGCGCCAATCACCCCCAAACATGTCCTAATAGTAAGTGAAGGGATGTTTTTACGCACAGACTTAGGCCAGGTCTGTGATTTATACAATCATTTACAACGGAACCCGGCGCGTGATTTCCAGCTCTTGAAGCTGAGCGCTAGTAACCCATTTACGCCTCCTTCGGTCCGCCACAGCCGTAGCGAAGGCGGAGAAGTTTTACGGCTTGACACCCGCCGTAGCTTATGCGAAAGCGGGAAGTAACAAGGGAAGCCTGCCACACCCAGTCAATGCCGGGGCAAGTCAGTAGTCGATTGCACATGGCTGCTTGTCAGGGTGCCGCCCGTACGCGAAGTTCGGCGTAAGCCGAACGGAGCTTATGGGTGATCATCACTGATCAATCGCGCGTCGGGTTCCAGAAAATATCAAAAAACGAGAAGGATAACAACCAGGAATACACCATAAAACCGGGGACAACCGCGGGAAGCAGCAAGGTTAATCATGTACTGAATAACCATTTTTTACAGCACTATCGTCATCTCTTCCCCCGAACCGATCGGAACAGTCATGCTCGCAAGGCTTGGATGATTCTGCATGCCCTCTACATATAGTTTTAATTCTTCCTTATGGCTGATCACATTATCCGCGATCAGCAACCCGCCCCTGCGCAGGCGCCACAGTATCGGTTCTGTTAAGTCCTGGTAGAACTCCTTATCACAATCCAGGAAGACAAGGTCGTACTGATCCGTCAGCGTCGGTAACACCTCGAGCGCGTCTCCATGAATTACCTCCACCCGATCACCGACGCCTGCCTTAACGAATGTATCTTTTGCCATTCTGACTTTTTCCGCGTCCATATCAATTGTTGTGAGCATTCCCCCCTGCCCGTCCCCATGGTCAAGCGCGGATGCGATCCATGTGCCCGAATAACCGCTCGACGCGCCTATTTCAAGCACATGCTCGGCCTTCATCGCGCGAACAATCATCCACAGAAATTGACCCGTAGCGGGTGGTATCGCCCAGAGTTTGCTTCCGGGTTTTCGATTTTTAATTTCAAGATCGCTAAGGACATCGAACGCTTTCCGTCCGACGATTCTCTCATCGGTTGGATACGGATAAATTTCGGAATCGCCTGCAAGCTTCGAGGCAAATACAACTCCCTCTCCAAGCGGGAAATTCACGACTGCGGCGGACCGGGTCGTGAAAAATTCGTTCAGGAAATTGCTCGCGGCCTCGTCACCCTGGAATGTATCGATCAGGATCAAAAGGCCGCCCGGCTCGAGCGTATCCCAGGCGTACGAGATACGTTCCGCCCAATCCCCTTCAGCCATCGTGACAACGACAAGGTCACATAACCTGGGTGTTTCCTCTATGAGGACATCAGGTTCAGTTAAATCCGCAGGCGCAATTACACTGTCCTCACTTTTTCTGTGCCATATCGGGTCGGAACTAAAAAGGTTGACATTTGGGGAAAGGCGGGCACGGGATAACGCGTTTCTCAGTTTATCAAGGCGTCTGGGGTTTGATTCCCACGATATAACCTCACCATCGACCTGGCTGGCCGCGCCTGCAAGCCATATTGTCGAGCTACTGGCCCCACTGCTGCCGGAAAGTTCGACACAACGTTTTCTACTGGTTGAACGAGCGAGAATATAAAGAAAAAGCCCTACCTCATCAGATATAACGCGAAAGCGCTCCCACTCGGGCACGCCCTCAATATCCTCATCCGATGCACGATGAGCGCATTCTTCAATAATCCCCCTGAAATACGCCGGTAGCGAAGATTCACCATTCATATCTGTAAAATAATTAGTCAGCGACCTGGGTCAAATCCCGGAATTTCAACGGGAATTATCAGCACATTCTGCATGTGTGCGTCTCCACGCTTGTTAGTCACGATAATTGATAAGCCGCCCTCTTCCCAGGTCACGTAGTTGTATGTGAATATGTATGTAATGTCGTCTTCGTAACCTGAAAGCCGCCCTTGGAATGGAATCTGGGTCTGCTCTGTTGTTTTAATCTGATAAAAGGAAAGTTCCGATCCTGTTGCCCTTATTTTTATCAGGGCTTCCACGGTCTGTTCGTGGAAAAGGTAGACCGGGGTTCCCGATTCGTACAATTCACCATCGAGGTAAACTTCGATATTTATTTCAGGTTCAACGACTCTGGTAGCACCGGAATCGTCATCGGTTGTCCCTGTTGATTCATCATCAGAATCCGCGCCGTCAACCGGTTCTTCATCTTCTGGTTCGACTGGATCCCAGTCAGCGTCCGGGACAATTATTCGTCCACCGGAATTTGAATCATCGCCTTCATCAGAATTGTTACCCGAATCATTCGTACTCGCCCCCGCGCACCCACCGATTATGAGTGCCAGAAAGACAAATGATACGAGAAGTAAAATATTTCTATACTTGTTCATGGCCGGGGAACTCTCCTTCTGTGTTCAGACATTGTAGATTGTACCAGATAGCAGAGAAAATATGGGAAAAGTCTCGAGAGATCTTTACGTAATGCCAGACACTACGAATCATAACTTTGTTCAGGTTAAACACATCTGGTAGAATGATCCAATTCATTATGAACTACGAACCGATAAAAGATGCCCCACCCGGGCTAACAATCGCCGACAGTGCCGTTGTCGGACTTCGGGCGTCATGGACTGTCCTGGAACACGATCATTTCGATCCCTTCCCTCAACCGGAATCCATGCGGTCGCTGGCGAAATTTCTAAACCGCCTTCCCGCGTCATGGCGGATAAAAATCGCGGATTATATCAGCGTCTCGATCAGCCATCCGCATACGGATTTTGAGAAAATCGATCCGGAATCTTCCGCCGAATGGGTTATCTCGGGTTTTACAAGGGAAAAATACCCGGGTGTTATTTTAGGCGCGCCGGGATTGGCGGCTGCTTTTTTATCCGGTATTACCGGTTATCCATACCTTCCCCAACCCCTCCTGTATAACGCAAGAAGGGATATGTCCAAAGACGACGCCCAGGCCTACCTTGACGCCGGACGAGAAATCGCCGAACCTCTCGTGAAAAAATTTAATGATATCGAGGCCACCATCCATTTCGATCCTGTCCACGATAGATTCCTGATCGGAAGGGTGGTTTTCGTTCGCCTGAAATATTTAACACTCCCTTCAGCATACCGGAAATTTATGAAGGAAAGGCTCGAACCCGGTTCGCCTGTAATTCTCCTCGATTGCCGGTTTAAATGGCTCAGGACCGAAATCGCGGATCGTCTGTATTTTCAGCTTGGAGGACTCGGCGGGATATCCCCGGGAGAAATGCTCGAGGATTCAGAAGTTTTAAGGACCTACAGAAAAAGATGGGGCGCGACAAATGACGCAAACTGGAAAGCCAAAGGGAAATACACCGAGGGTCCTGAAAGCGAATGGGGATCGACAGGGACTTTTCTTGAGGAAGCAAACCGGTTGGCATCGGAAACAGGCAACAAGCCGATTATGGTCAGCCATAACCATCCCGGTGACTTAACTAAACTTGTTACAAATCTCTACCTGAATCAGTGGAAAGGCGCCGGTAAACCACGCGATGCCTATATCGGCGTTTTTACCCATACCGAACCACGATTCCCCTTAGTAACCGGCGCGATCCCGATCTGGCTTCCATTTATAACCGATGACAATATCCCCCTGCTGAAATCGATCCTCTCTGACTGGAAATCAAACGATCGGGACGGTACCGCTTTTATTTCCCTCCACCCATCCTTCTGCTCTCCCCCGGACCTGGTACAACTTGAAACCTGGCGAACCATTCTCGAAAAATATTTTAATAAAGTGGAATTTCCCGGTGTTGATCCCGGGCGATATCCATCCGATCTAGGAAGTTATGTCGCCGTATATCCCGAAATAACAAAAGCCGCTCGAGAGAACTCATTCGACGGAGAGCCATTCAAAACCCCGAATTACGACGACCTGATAAAAATATTCGGAGAGAATCAAGGTATTGTATGAGATTCAGGTGCGCCGGCTTTCCAGCCGGCATCCATTAATTAAGGCGGGTGGCGCCAACATGCGACGTTTGGCATCCTGCCGAACGAGCTTGTTGGTGATCTGTTTTGTTCGAGTGCACCAATAAGCTTCGCAGGGCTCAGCATATTGGCGGCACCCGGCGAGTAGGATTTAGTCGTCGTGGGTCCTAGTCTTATTCGACAAACGGTATCTAAAGCCTTTAGTTACGGATTAAACCGCGCGATGAAGAAATCGTTATTACCATTGGAAGTCAGGACTGTCTGGTTCGGCTCACCCGGTCCGAATGTAGCGGATCTTTCAAACGACCCTGTCACGACTATCGAATTGTCTGAAAGCGTCGTGATTGCATAGCCACAATCTTCGGAAGATGATCCGGCGCATTTCGCCCATTCGAGAGTGCCATCCGGGTTGTATCGCGCGATGAATATATTGCTATCTCCAACGGAAGTCAGGACTGTCTCGTTCGGTTCGCCCGGTCCGAATGTGGCAGAATTTGTAAACCGCCCTGTCACGACTGTCGAATTATCCGAAAGCGTAGTGATTTCTATGCCCTCATTATAATATTCAGCAGGTCCTCCGGAACGCTTAGCCCATGCGAGTGTACCGTCCGGGTTATAACGCGCGATGAAGATATCCCGACCTCCGGCTGAAGTCAGGATTGTCTGGTTCGGTTCGCCCGGTCCGAAAGTGGCTGATTCTGTAAAATCCCCTATCATGACTGTCGAATTGTCTGAAAGTGTTGTGATTCCATTGCCCCCATCGAACTTCGCTCCTCCGGCGCGTTTTGCCCACACGAGTGTGCCGTCCGGGTTGTAACGCGCGATGAAAATATCTTTCCATCTTTCGGCAGTCAGGATTGTCTGGTTCGGCTCGTCAGGTCCGAATGTTCCCGATACTTCAAACATCCCAGTCACGACTATCGTATTATCCGAAAGAGCCGTGATTCCATTGCCATAATCACTGCTGTATGCTCCTCCGGCTCGTTTCGCCCAGGCGAGTGTGCCATCCGGGTTGTAAAGCGCGATGAAAATATCCAAATCTCCAGTGGAAGTCAGGATTGTCTGGTTCGTCTCGCCTGGTCCGAATGTGACCGAGTCCCTAAAATCTCCAATAATGACTGTTGAATTGTCCGAAAGTGTTGTGATTCCATTGCCCAGTTCAGTAGATGCTCCTCCTGCGCGTTTCGCCCAGGCGAGTGTACCGTCCGGATTGTAGCGCGCGATGAAGATATCGTAGCCTCCAGCGGGAGTCAGGACTGTCTGGTTCGGCTCTCCTGGTCCAAAAGTACACGATTCTCTAAATGCTCCTGTTACTACTGTCGAATCGTCCGAACGTGTCGTGATTGCATTGCCCCAATCACCGGAAGCTCCTCCGGCCCGTTTCGCCCAGGCGAGTGTGCCGTCAGGGTTGTAACGCGCGATGAAGATATCGGTATCATACTTACCACCAGCGGAAGTCAGGATTGTCTCATTCGGCTCGTCCGGTCCGAATGTGGCCGATCCAAAAAACGATCCTGTTACGACAGTCGAATTATCCGAAAGCGTCGTGATTCCATTGCCCTGTTCAGCGTCATATAATCCTCCAGCGTTCTTAACCCAGATAAGATCACCACTTCCTAAGGGACCTGTGGCCTGACCGGCCTGCTTCACTTTTGTAAGATTACTGCTCCCTGGGCAACCCGTGATCAGAATCACCAGCAAACCCGCAAGTAAACATTTTTTTATAACTATAGCCATTGTGCTACCACCATCCAATATTGAATATAAAATGAAATTATATGAAATCGTCTGGGCATAAACAATGAAAAAATTTATCCCTGCCACTATCCAGCTCCCAGACAGGTTGAATGAGGCGCAAGTTCCTTTGGTCCCGGCTCCTCGATCGGACCGGTCGGGATCCCGGTCGTACTGCTGTGAAGATGCTGATACCGATTCCCTGACAGTCATGCCTCCGGATTGCTGTAGCTCTGGATTAATCTGACATTAAGATTCATTATCCTTCATTACGAACCTGGATGCCCGTCGCACGATATTAATTTAACACCTTCCGGCCTACGGATGCCTTGGACAGGTATATAAGCATGAAAAAAACGAAAAATACCCAAAAGGGAAATGATATAAATATCCAAAAGGGAAATGATTATGAGAGTACCGAGCTTCATCAGGATGCCCGCGCGCTCTCAGGATTAGTAACGCTGGCTTCCAGTCTTAACGCATCGCATTCTGAGAAAATCCTCCTTCAGAATTTCACGAGGGGTTTAAGGGATATCTGGCCTGGCGCGGGGATTATCCTGTTTGAGATCGATCGTGACGCCGGATTTCTTATCCCGATGGATTCTGTAACATCCGATCCGGTGCCTATCCTGGGAAGCCTGATCGGGAGCCTTCTCAACGAGCGGGAATGTAAAATCGTAAGGCATCTTGACGATCAGTCCGGATACATACGCGGGAGGGAAGCTCCCCCCGGCCTGAAATGGTCCGGGATGGTCGGGTCCCCGTTCCCTTCCTCCGGAAAGCCGACACATGTCGTGGCGGTCTACCGTACCGATTCCGAGCCTGTTGTGGATTACGATAAAGTTTTACTGAAACGCGCATTAACATTGCTCGAACCACTTCTCACACGCTGGCGAGTGCAGGAAAGGCAGCTCGAGGCATTCCTTCAGATCGCGAGGGCGATGGCGACCGCGGCGGATTCACGCGACCCGTATATGATCGGCCACAGTGAACGCGTGAGTGAATTCGCGCAGGCAATCGCCCGAACCCATGGCCTGTTTACCGGGTTCATCGAAAGGCTGTCCCTTGCGGGTCTCCTCCATGACCTCGGAATGCTTGGGGTTCCTGAAAGCATTATCCTGAAACCCGATTCGCTGACCCCTGAAGAAATGAGAATCGTACGGGCACATCCTGATTTATCTATTCGGTTTCTCGAAAATGTAGATTACCTCAAGGAAACCTTCTCAGCGATCAGGCATCACCATGAACGATTCGATGGCAGCGGATATCCTGACAAAATCGAGGGTGACGATATTCCGCTCGGGGCCAGGATTCTGGCAGTAGCGGACTCGTTTGACGCGATGACGTCGCCAAGGCCGTTCCGGGGTCCGATGCCCGATAAGGAAGCCCTCCATCAACTCAAGAAGAATAAGGGGACTCAATTCGATCCGATAATTGTCGAGGCGTTTTTAAGGGCACATGAGGAAAAGCTGATATTGTCTCAAAATGTGCTGAGAGCCGAAGATCCTTTGGCGAATCTGAGAACCTTGAAGAGTAAATAACCATAATTATTGTAAATGGGATTTGTGTACACGCGTCGGAGACACATGTTGTCGCATGCCACGATTTTTGTGAATTTTCATGTTAATGTATATGCGGTGACACATATGGATTCACGCTCAGAAGATTTCATACACATCATCCGTCTCGATCCCGGTGAGAAAATAATGGAAAGCCTTCTAAATTATCTCGAAGGCAAACAGGACATCCTTCCGTCCGGCTTCCTCAGCGCGATCGGGGCAACATCGAATTGCGAAATAGGATGGTACTCGATCCCCGATGACAAGTACCAGACTACTGTAATCGTAGAGAACTGTGAAATTGTCGGGATAATTGGAAACATTGCATGGATAGATGGAGTACCTGTTGTCCATGCGCATATAACACTTGGGAAGGAAGATTACTCGACTGTCGGCGGACACCTTATCGAAGGAACCGTCAGCGTAACCTGCGAGATATATATCCACAAGGTTCCGATACCTGTCAGCCGGGCATCGAGCGAGAAATTCAGTAGCCTGAAGCTGATTGAATTCAAGGGACCATGAACACTCAACTCTACGAATTCAGGTCTGTTTCGTATTCAGTACCGCCCAATAAACCGGGGGAACCCGCGACCCTCATAATCAATGATGCATCATTCAAGATTCTGAGTGGTGTGCTCACTCTGATTACCGGCGCATCTGGTTCCGGAAAAACAACTCTTTTAAGGCTTTTCAACAGGCTGTCGGAACCCACTTCCGGGGAGATTATTTTTGATGGGAAGAATATTAGAGATTACCCTGTGAAGGAACTCCGCCGACGGATAGGATGGGTGCCGCAAGTACCTGTACGATTCAAGGGCACAGTAGAAGATAACCTCCACCTGCCATTTAAATACTCAAACCCAAAAAAATATTCCGGCAGTGAAATATCGAGAGCGGTTGATGAGCTAAAGTCACTCGAACTGCTTCCATCGGAACTTTTTTATAGGAAGGCAGACGATCTGAGTGTCGGTGAGGCTCAGCGCATGAATCTTATGAGAGCCATAGCGCTTAAACCGGATATTCTCCTCCTTGATGAACCGACAAGCGCTCTCGATCCGAAAGCGTCGGATGTGCTTCTCGGCCACATCAAACGGATTCAGGCGGAACGCAACCTGACTTCGATCATGGTCACCCATCGCCCGGCTGAAGAAGTTCTCGGGCAATTCGCGCTTAGTATTCTTGACGGCGTTGTCAGAACTGATGGGAGTAGATTAGGGGGTGATATATGAACGGTGATTTGATTATTGTTGGCTGGGAAAATGTATTTATCGGCCTGGGACTGGGTGCTGTAGCTGTCGGGCTGAGTTATTTCAACGGTTTCCGCCTGGAGAGAGATATCACGGTCGGGATTTTCCGTTCGCTGATCCAGTTATCCATTCTGGGATATGTTCTCGTATACATATTTCGAATCGAGGCCATCTGGGCTATTGTCCTGATTCTAATTGTCATGACCCTGATTGCCGCGTTCACGGCAAAAGGCCGGATCAAACATTTATATCCCGGAGCGATCCCGATTTTGTGGGTAAGTATTGCGGCAGGATCATTCTTCGCCCTGGCATATATCACGCTTTTAACGCTATCGGACCCGATGGCATTAAGTCCCCGCTACCTGATCCCGCTTGGGGGGATGGTGGTCGGAAATGTCCTGAACGGAGTCACCCTCGCCATGGAACGGTTCAGGAGTGAACTTAAAAATAACCGCGACCGTATCGAGGTCCTGCTTTCAATGGGAGCCGATTCATCGGAAGCCGCGTCGGAGAGCGCAAGAAGCTCTTTTACGGCAGCGATGATCCCTCTCCTGAATTCTATGATGGTTATCGGCGTAATACAGATTCCGGGAATGATGTCCGGACAGGTGCTCACCGGCGCCGACCCGCTGATCGCCGCCAGGTACCAGATCCTGGTCATGATGATGCTCCTCGGTGGAAAAGTCATATCATTGGTTTTCTTCCTTAAGTTGGCTGTTAGAAAATATTTCACTCCGGACCACCAGTTGTGCCGTGAACTATTATAATTGTAACTCGGTAGGGGTTTCTTAAAACATGAGGTTCCGGGATGGATTATGGATTTCGGGAGGAAATTTATACAATCAGGTGCTGAATTCCTGATAATATATGTAGCGAACTAATTAGTGAGTAGGAGATTTGGCGGATCTAAGTAAATATTTCAAGGAATTAACATCTCTTGACTGGCACAGGCGTGAAATCACCTGCCGGGAGCTTGGGGCAATCGGCGACGAGAGTGCAGTCGAGCCGCTGATCGATCTCCTGGACGATTCACGGCCACCCGTCCAGCAGGCGGCATGCGACGCTCTCGGCGAAATAGGCGACGAACGCGCTGTTTTCCCATTGGTCAGACGTCTCGATACAGCCAGACATCTCAGGCATTCAATCTGCCGGGTACTCGGGCTGATTGGTGATCCTCGCGCATTTGAGACCCTGATGAAATACATCGAGGATGATTCAACGTCCGTTTATTTCGCGGTATATAAATCACTTGGCCAACTCGCCGATGAACGTGCCCTGGAGCCGTTACTTGAGAGGCTCGAATATGATGACTGGCATATTCGCGAAGCGATCTGCTACGCCCTGGGCGACCTGGGCGATACTCGTGCCGTCGAACCTGTCATCGAACTGCTTGATGACGAACCACGGGTCAGGATTGCAGCGTGTGCCGCACTCGGACAACTGGGCGGGCCCCGTGCGATTCTCTCAATTCTGCCATTACTCAATGACTCTGACGAGAATGTTAAATCATTGGCAGCCGAGGTCCTGGACATCATTGACCGAAACGATATCGCTCAGGCTGTTACCGGTAGTTCTTCCAGCGATACCGAGCCTGATTACCCCATGTTGGATTCTCTGATTGAATTGATGTCCCAGGACAATGGGGACGTCAAACGTCTTGCATCTGAAATTGTCACTTTAATTTATGATATTCTAGACCCCGATCCGGCCACAAGCCTGTGTTCATACTGTTTTAATTACTTTGAAACACGGTTCCACCAGATCGATATGAAAACGCGGATTAAAACCTGCGTATGCAGAACATGCGGTAAAACAGGCATGATACTTCCCGATATCCATGAGGTGATAGCCGTTCTGGACAAGAAAATGGAAGAGGATTTCGTTCATTTACCTGGAATCGTACGGATTAACTGGCTTAAGAGACGTAAAATGTTTGATATCAACCGAATCGTAATAAAGTCGGCCAGCAAAAGGGACCTCGGGGAGTTGATAACCACTCTTGATGCCGATGACTTTATCACGAGGCCTGGCAGCCGGAAAGATATTCTTTGCACGATATCAAAAGAATGCAAATTTGGGAGTTCATTAATTGATGAGTTAAGGACTCTGATCGGATTTGTTGTAGATTAACCGGTTTTACCGTAACAGTGGTGAATCATTTATAGGGATCGACACCTTCCTCAATTGCCACTTTGCACTCGGTTCTCAAATCCTGGATATTCATTTTAATTTGTGTCGCGTAATCGGCATCCGCGCCTGGCTCGCCCTTCTTTCTTCGCCGGAACGCCGATCCACCCGCGACCAGCACGTCCGCCCCCGCAAGTACGAGTTCACCGACATTACCGACATTTATTCCCCCGTCGACTTCAATCATGCCCTGCCATTCGCGTTTTCTAGCAAGCGCGGCAATCCGGGCAACTTTTACAGCAGTACCTTCTATGTGATCCTGGTACGCGAATCCCGGATTCACCGCCATAACGGTGATTAAATCAATAAATGGAAGGACATCAACGAGTGTCTCAACGGGAGTTGCCGGATTCAGTGCGACCCCGGCTTTCGCCCCCCCATCCCTGATCTGGGAAAGGATTTTATGGAGATGGACGCACGCTTCCTGGTGAACGGATATATACTCCGTGCCGATCTCAAGAAGATCAGGAATTAGCAATTCCGGATTGGTGACCATGAGATGGGCATCGAATGGAAGTTTACTTGCCGGCCTTACCAGTTTCACAACAGGCGGACCGTAGGTCAGGTTCGGCACGAAATGTCCGTCCATCAGGTCCAGATGAATCCAGTCGGCCCCTCCCTTCTCGGCCATTGATGTCGCGGATATCAGGCTTTCCGATTTAACAGCAAGAATTGACGGGGATATAAGAACCATTGTTTCTCCTTAAAATGTTTCATCGCGAATAATCTGGTTGTCGAAATAAACCCTTACGGTCATACGGCCATAACCAGAGACAAGCTGATCGATCGTCGTAGGGCCTGTATGATCGACAGAGTATACTTCTTTTGTCTCGTACCTGTCCTGTACCGTTATCCTTAATCTTACCGTCCCCACGGATTCAGGGATATGCACTGAAACCGAAGCCGATCTCTGCCCGAGTGACTGCATAGATGCTGGCACTGAAAGGGTTAGAAGGACTTCGGTGCCCTGAATCACCTGTTCGCCCGGCAGAGGAAACTGGCTGGAGACAGTAATATCACGCACTCCGGGCAGATATGTCCTGCTGACCCTCCGAAGTGTAAGATGTTGTTCTTCAATCAAATCCAGCGCTTCTTCGTATGGAAGCCCTTCCAGTTGCGGCATTGCTTCAGCCCTGGTTAACGGCCCCGCCGATGTCAACAGCTCCACGGCTTCTCCGACAGCGATAGCAGCACCCGGCGGCGGACTCTGGTTGATAATAGTACCACTCGGCGCGACATCCGAGTATCTCGGGGACAGGTAATTGTATGTAACCCCGATCGCATCCAGTTGCGATTCCGCTTCCGGCCTGTCGAGCCCTATTACATTCGGGGTCGTAAGTGTTCTGGATCCGAGAGAAATATCGACAAGAACATCACGTCCGATTTTCACCCTGGCGCCGGATCCGGGGAACTGTTCGATAATATCATCCCTGACAACGGAATCGGAGTAACCCTCAATACGTATACGCAAAACAAGCCCCGCGTCTTCCACAACAATTCCGGCATCGGTGAAAGCCATACCAACAATTTCAGGGACAGTTGTATCCGCTTTATCACCCGCAAGAAAGGCCCATGACTGGTATGTGAGCATGGTTCCCGAAAGCACGAGGAATATCAAAACGCTCAGCCACATAATCAACTGTACCGCCCGGGATTCACGCCGTCGTTCCTCGCGCGTCGGACCAAGGTCTGTCCCCGATCGCGTGGGGACAAGCTTCTTTACCGGTCCGCTCTTCTCACCGGCACGCAGCCTGCGCCTCGCCTGGGCACGTCGGGACTGACTTCGGCTTCCGATTGAACCTGAAGGCAGTTTATTTTTTCCTTTCTCGCTCAATAAGAATCCCTATTCATCAAGACCTGTAAATTTTTCACCGACACTAACACGGTACCCGTTGAGAAAATCCCTTGCATTCATCGGGTTTTTCCCCGGGGGTTGAATTTTTGTAATACACACAGCTTTGCCCCCACACGCAACGACAGGACCTTTATCAGACAAATTGATTACATCTCCCGGTTCAACTTTACCACTTGTCTCGTGAAAAATTTTATCAACAGTGAGAATTTTATATGAATTATCGCGAAACATCGATCTGGCACCGGGTTTAGGTGAAAATGCCCTGGTTTTATTCCTGACATCCGCTGCTTTTCCGGACCAGTCGATCCAGAGATCATCTTTGCCGATTTTCGGGGCCTTCGTAACATCATCCTCATTTTGCCGGACAGCTTTTATCTCATCTCCAAATTTTTCAAAATCATCGAGGACTTCGACAAGCATCGTGGCGCCAATGGGATAAAGCCTTTGGCAAAGACTGCCGTGATCGTCGTCCGGATAGATCGGTAGTTCAATCTGTTTGAGAATGTCGCCGGCATCGAGTTTTTTATGAAGGTACTGCACTGTCACGCCTGTAGTCTCATCACCCGCGAGAAGTGTGTAACGAACCGGAGACGCGCCGCGCCATCTCGGTAGAAGCGACGGGTGCAGATTGATCGATTTAAATTTTGGCGCCTGGTAAATTGAGGACGGGATGTATTCTCCATAGCTCACGACGACAATTATGTCCGGGTCCGCTTCAGCGATCGCCCGCTTTGAATCGTCCTCCCTGATCGTCCGGGGCTGGATAAGCGGAATTCTGAATTCCCCGGCCGCCAGCCTCACGACACCGGGCATCAGCTTACGCCCCCTTCCTTTCGGACGGTCCGGTTGAGTCACGACCAGGACAATATCATGCTCGCTTTTCGCGACCCTTCTGAGAGCGCTCTCTCCAAGCTCATCGGTACCGACAAATACAACCCTCATGCTTCACCCCCGGACGCCCCTATTATATCAACCGGTACAACCTGGCCAATAGCTTCGAACAGTTTTACTCCGACTTCAAGCGGAATTTTCACATCAAGGAGATTCCGCTCGGAAAAAGCGCCGTGGTAATCAGAGCCGCCGGTCACGATACAGTCTCTCTGCCTTGCGATCTCCAATAGGTCATCGAAAATCTGACCGGTGTGATCTGGGTAATAGAGTTCGAAACCCTTCGCGCCCAGGTCCAGAAGCTCCTCGAGCCACGAGTTGTCGGGAAATTTATATGGGTGTGCAACGATAGGGATCGCACCGACCTCCAGCATCATATTTAACGGATCCTCGATACGGGTTTCGTGATCGACCCATGCTTTGGCGCCAAATGCAAGGTATTCATGAAAAAATCCGAGTATGTCTTTCAGGTTATTTATATAACCCTGGTTGAACAGTTCCCGCATTATATGGGAAGGCATCGGTGGATTCTCTTTACTGATCTCATACACTTTCCCGATCGAAATATCAAACCCACATTCCCTGAGCTTATTCAGGGTCTCCTTCATACGTTCCTTGAGGTACGAGTGATGGTTATCCATGAATTTAATAACGCGGGGATCATCGACCGGAAGGCCGTACCCGAGGAGATGAACTTCCATACCGCGGTACACCGTGGAGAATTCGATACCGACTGTCGCACAAAGGCCAATTTCAGAAGCGGTTTGTAGGAACTCCTCACCGCCACCCATGGTATCGTGATCGGTCAGTGCGGCGATTTTAATACCATTCATATTGAACGCCAGAGCGAGTTCGTGCGGGGAGTGCGAACCATCGGATGCGGTTGAATGGCTGTGTAGGTCGACTGGCATACTTGGACCGGACCATGAGGATAGTACTCACGGACAATATGCATTGTACTTTTTATTACGCTGGATGGTCAAACAAAGATGGATAGTTATTTAATCCTCCAGCCAGCCGGGCCGGTTCCGGTACCTGTTGAATATTTTTCTATCCACCCACGAATCGAGAACTTTCCCAACATCAAACGAATGCCAGCCCTTGAAATAAAATCTCGGCACAAGCGGAAGCCTTGGAAATACGGGTAAACCTATAGACTCAGCAAAATCGCCGGCTTTTTTAAGTTCCACCGACACGAATTCCTCAATTGAGGATTTCTCACGGTCAATACTGACAAGGCCCAGGTCGCCCGCGATATCCCTTATTTCCTGGTGTTTGATCCACAATTCCGGCGAAGCTGCCGCCTTGCATCGCGGGCAGACATCGAGAAGCATTTTCAAATGTTCCCCCGCCGCGGCGGGTATATCCGGTCCGGAATTATTCTGAGGCATTCCCATTAATTTAACAATTTGAACGTGCCCGTATTTATCGGCCAATTCCCCAATTTTCCTGACAATCGAACGGTATTCTTTCGGATCGGGGAGTTCATCGTTGAAAGAAAGCTGTACATCAAGGGGAAGACGGTGACGTCCGGCGTTGTCGATTAATTCATACAAGCCCTTAAGATCGAATGCTGCCTGCCCATTTTTCCATTGAAGATTAATAGTTCCGAGCACTGAGGTCTCGAACAGGTTTCGGAGATCGAGGACATCATCGCCGATCTCAAGTTCGATTACCGGCAGGATTCCCCTTTCGGTGAAAGCCTCGGACAATTTTATCGCCATACCGAGGCTGATACCGGGAGAACGTCGGACAAGACACGCAGGCAGTTCTTTGTTCCGGAGGTTTCTGCCAAATTCATGGGCAGCATCAACCATGCTGATGTCGCCATCCTGGAATTCGATAACCGGTGCATATGATAGTTGTGCGGACATAGATAGCTCCCTGGCCTTTCCTTTATTATAGATCATACAAACTGTCATTAGTTGCAGGGAATTAAAATTTATCTGGACTGTGCCCGGGTCGTTTGTGGAGGAAATATCCGGCACAAGCTACGCTTTCGCTCCGCTTGTACCGGCCACCCGGATGTGGGATGTGGATCAGTTGAGGAGAGTCGCCTATGAGGTGAATCCCCTCCAAAATCCAGGATGGATTATGGAGGGGCCACCGGATTTATTTAAGTTAAAGGGGACATCTCATTCGTCCCCGAATGCAGGTGTCCCCTTGTTATCACAATTAATAAAATAATGGAGGGGCCACCGGATTTATTTAAGTTAACGGGGACATCTCATTCGTCCCCGAATGCAGGTGTCCCCTTGTTATCACAATTAATAAAATAATGGAGGGGCCACCGGATTTATTTAAGTTAACGGGGACATCTCATTCGTCCCCGAATGCAGGTGTCCCCTTGTTATTACAATTAATA